>JACPSX010000094.1 GCA_016193065.1 Candidatus Tectimicrobiota bacterium
TCAGATCGTTAAAGGATTTGATGGCAGGATCGACGACAAAGCGGATCGTGGTCCCGCCGACCCCCATGAACAAGAAGAAGTCCGTCCCGTCGTTGACGTTGTAGGCGATCACGTTGTCAGGGGAGGTGCTTCCCAAATCCCACTTCCCGTCCCGGATCCCGGTCATCTGCTCCTTGGAGGATCGGGTGAAGGAGAGCTGCAGCTTGATGTTGTTCTTGGCGAAAACCCCCTTTTCTTCGGCCACCATCAGGGGGAGGTTCGCCGTCCCCGGGAAGACGTGGACTTTGACCGTTTCGGCGCCCCGGGCCACCGGCAGCGCCACGACCCATCCTGCCATTGTAGTAACCCAAAGCCCGAAGACAACTCCAGATAGCAAACGGGATTTCATCTTTGCCCCTCCGTTCCCTCTTCGACCGGGTACCCGGTTTCCGGGTGAGCACGAACGGAGGAAGAACAATCGATGATTTCCCGTTCATGCTGAGCTTGTCGAAGCATGAGAGTTACCTTTTCACGTGACCCGTTAAGAAACCAATGAGCGCACAGCCGCCTCGATCTTGTCCTCCGTGGGGGCGATGGCATTCTCCAGAACTCTGCTGAATGGGACAGGAACATCCGCCCGCGTCACCCGCTTGATGGGCTTCTTCAGGGAACTGAAACCCTCCTCGGCGATGATGGCTGAGATCTCGGCAGCCACCCCGCAGCTCCTGTGACATTCATCGACGACGACCACCCGCCCCGTCTTTGCCACCGAGGCCAGTATGGTCTCCTTGTCCAGAGGGACGAGCGTTCTGGGGTCCACGACTTCGACCTGGATCCCCTCGGCGGAAAGCTTCGCTGCCACCTGAAGAGAGCGCTGCACCATATAAGAAGTCGCCACCAGCGTGACGTCGCTCCCCACGCGCTTGACGTCCCCCTGGCCGAAGGGGACCCGGTAATCCCCGTCGGGAACCGGCCCCTTGACCTCGAAGAGCAGGGAGTGATCCACGAACACAGTGGGGTTATCACTGTGGATGGCGGTCCTGAGCAGTCCTTTGGCATCCGCCGGGCTCGTTGGAAGCATGATCTGGAGGCCCGGCGCGTTCCACAGCATGGCCTGCGGGCTGTGGGAGTGCTGGGCGGCCCCGCCCCCGCGCAGGCCGTGGAGAATGTGGAAAATCACCGGGACCCGGGTTTGTCCCCCGGACATGTAGAAAGCGTTGGCTGCCTCGTTTACAACCTGAGGCCAGGCCTGAAAGATGAAGCTTGCCGTGGCGATGTCCACGATCGGGCGAAGTCCGGCCATGGCAGCCCCGGTTCCAATCCCCGCGATGCCGATTTCCGAAATGGGAGTGTCCTGAATGCGGGAAGGACCGAATTTCTCTTTAAGCTCATCCATGAGAACGCGCCGGGGGCTCAGGCCGAAAAAGTAGCTTCCCAGCAAGCAAACCCTCGGGTCGTTTTCCATGGCTTCTGAAAGCGCTTCTGCAACTGCCTCCGCGTAGCTGATCTCTCTCATCGTATCCCCCGATTCATGTACAATGTCCCATCAACGCGCTTAAGTGCCCCCTCTCCCACCCTCTCCGCACGCCCCGGGTACCCTCTGGGTGCCACCCGGGGTACCCGAGGGGGAGAGGACGAAGGTGAGGGGGTATGATTTGGGAATCCTCTCAGGCAAAAATGTTTTCAAAAGCCGACTGTGGATCGGGCAGGGGGCTCTCCTTAGCAAACAGGACGCCTTTGCCGATCTCGGAGCGTACCTCGCTGTCCAGCTCGAGGATCTGCTCCCGGCTCAGGTGGCCGGCCTCCAGGATTTCTCTGCTGATCCTCAGGACCGGGTCCTGCTTTTCATGCCACTGCCGGTGTTCCTGCGGGATCTTGCCCTTGTCCCAGGCCATGGTGAGGTCTGTAATTCCGGTGAGCAAGTCAGGCCACAGGGGCTTGCTGCCGGCCCAGCGGTACGTCTGGGCCTCGATGAAGGCCGGCCCCTTTCCCGCTCTGGCCCGGTTCAAGGCTTCGGACATGGCTTGATGGACTGCTGCGGCATCCGTGCCGTCAATCACGCGGCTGGGAATTCCGTAGGGCGTTACGAGTTCGTTCAGGTGCCGGGCTGCGTTGGTGGAACCGGAGTAATCGCTCGATTTGCGCTCGCCCAGGCCCAGGCTGTTGTTTTCGCACAGGAAGATGACCGGCAAAGACCACAGAGCGGCAATGTTGAAGGTTTCCGGGGCTGCCCCTTCCTCCAGGGCTCCATCGCCGAACAAGCAGATGCTCACGAAGTCTTTTTTCATCTGCTTGGAGGCATAAGCTGCCCCGGCGGCCAGGGGGATGACCCCGCCCACGACGGCCGAAGTCTGCAGGAAGCCCAATTCCCCGGGCAGAGCATGCAGGGTGCCTCCCTTCCCCTTGTTGTAGCCGGTGGCCTTCCCCATGATTTCGGCCAGCAGCCGCCCCGGGTCGGCCCCCCGGGCTAGAAGGTGTCCGTGATTGCGGTGGGTGGTGAAGGCCTTGTCGTCCGGCTGCAGCATCCTCATGGCCACAGCTCCGGTCACCTCTTCGCCGATATAGACATGGAAGTGTCCGAAGGATCCCCCCTCCCGGTGGAGCCCGATCAAGGATTCCTCAAAGCGGCGGATCAGGAGGCACCTGCGGAAAATATCCTTGATCTCGTCGCGGGGCAAGTTGGGTAGCATGGGCACATCTCCTCCGTTGCAGTATAAAGAACAGGCACCTTCCTTGAGATCAGACCTCTCGACATCCTCGGGACTCGAAGCGCTGAGAATGGGGCCAGTATATCGATTTTCCGGCCGGATCAAAAGGAAAAATTGTCGTGGGCGCCGCCCTTCGGTTGCCGGGAGAATCCGCCGGACATAAATTGTATAATAGTCAATTACAGATTCCATCGGGAACCGTGGAAACCCCTGAATCCGGGCAAAAAGGAGGGAGTCATGGAAGCCGTTGCCGATCGCGAGGGCCATTCTCTTGATCGTCATGGGATCAAGAACGTCAGCAATGTTTACTGGAATCTCTCCACACCGGCCCTTTATGAGCAGATCGTGCGCCGGCGGGAGGGGATCCTGGCTCACCTGGGGCCCATCGTGGTCCGCACGGGGCACCACACGGGGCGCTCGCCCCGGGACAAGTTCATCGTGGACGAACCGACCAGCCGGGAGCACATCTGGTGGGGAAACGTAAACCGGCCTTTTGAGCGCAGCCGCTTTGACGCCCTTTACCACCGGCTGCTTGCTTATCTCCAGGGTAAGGACGTTTTCGTACAGGATTGCTACGCCGGGGCTGATGAGCGCTACCGGGTCCCCATTCGTATCATTACCGAGACGGCCTGGCACAGCCTATTTGCCCGCACCCTGCTGCTCAAGCCCGAAAGGGAAGAGCTGGCCGCATTCGAACCCGAGTTTACCATCATGAACACCCCGCGCTTTCACGCTTTCCCCGAGGTGGATGGCACCAATTCGGAGGTCTTCATCATCGTCAACTTCGAGAAGAAGCTGGTGATCATCGGGGGCACGAGCTATGCCGGGGAAATCAAGAAGTCCGCGTTCACGATCCTGAATTACGTCTACCCACAACAGGGAGTTTTCTCGATGCACTGCTCGGCCAACGTGGGTGCGGCCGGAGACGTGGCCATCTTCTTCGGTCTGTCGGGAACCGGCAAGACTACCCTGTCCGCCGACCCGCGCCGGGCCCTCATTGGCGATGACGAGCACGGCTGGAGCGACCGGGGCGTGTTTAACTTCGAGGGAGGATGCTACGCCAAGGTGATTCACCTCTCCAAAGAGTCCGAGCCCGAGATATACCAATGCACCCGCCGGTTCGGTACGGTCCTGGAGAACGTGGCGATCGACGCAGTGACCCGGCACTTGAACCTGGACGACGATTCCCTGACGGAAAACACCCGGGCCGCCTACCCGATCACCCATCTGGAGAATATCGTGCACTCGGGGACGGGAGATCACCCGAAAAACATCATTATGCTCACCTGCGATGCCTTCGGGGTCATGCCGCCCATCGCCCGCCTGACTCCGGAGCAGGCCATGTATCATTTCCTGTCCGGCTATACGGCTCGCGTGGCGGGGACTGAGAAGGGCCTGGGCAAGGAACCCGAGGCCACCTTCAGCACCTGTTTCGGGGCTCCTTTCCTGGTTCTGAGACCTTCCGTTTACGCCAATCTCCTCAGGGAAAACATTGCCAAACACGAGGTGAATTGCTGGCTGGTCAACACAGGGTGGACGGGAGGGTCCGTGGGGGAAGGCAGCCGGATCAAGATTGCCTATACACGCGCCATTGTGAACGCTGCCCTGGAGGGCAAGCTGGAAAACGTGCGTTACGAAACGGATCCCGTGATGGGGCTCAAGGTGCCGGTGGAATGTCCTGATGTGCCCTCAGAGTTGTTAAAGCCCCGCGACACGTGGAGGGACGGTCGGGCCTACGATGCCAAGGCCAATGAGCTGGCGGCCCGATTTGAGGAGAACTTCAGCCAGTACCAGGGGGACGTCTCCGAGGAAGTGAGAGCGGCTGGTCCCCGCGTCTTGGCTGTCCCCTGAGCATTGTGTTGCACAAGTCTAGAGAATTGCGGCAACAAGAGAGCGCGGGGAAGAGTCCTCTGGGAAGCCGGGGAGGAAAATCATGCCGGAGATTCGCCTGAACCCCATTACGGGAGACTGGGTCATCATTGCCACAGAGAGAGCCCGCAGGCCGGAGGAATTCGTCAAGAAGGAGGAAAAGAAGACTCTGCCGGCTTACAGCCCCGAGTGTCCTTTTTGCCCGGGAAACGAAGAGAAAACTCCCGGGGAGACCTTCCGCATCCATGATGGCACAAGCTGGCAGGTTCGGGTGGTTCCGAATAAATTTGCAGCGCTTTCCCGAGACGGAGAGCCGGATCACAAGGCGGTGGGACTCCGCAAATCCCTCAACGGCGTTGGAGTCCACGAAGTCATCGTTGAAACTCCGCAGCACCATATGACCACTGCTTTGCTTCCCCCGGATCAGGTGCGGCGGATCCTCCAGGCCAGCCTGGATCGCTACCGGACCATTTATCAGGACCCACGCGTACAACAGGTGATCCTGTTTAAGAATCACGGAGAAGGTGCCGGGACGTCCCTGGAGCATCCCCACTCCCAGATCGTCGGCACTCCGGTTATTTCCTCAGAGATCCGCTTGCGCTTCGACCGCGCTCTCCGCTACATGGACGAGATGGGGGAATGCTTGTTTTGCCGGGTTCTCACGGATGAGCTGGAAGAGGAAACGAGAATCGTCGCGCAAAACTCGGGCTACGTGGCCTTCGTCCCCTACGCGGCGCTCTCCCCGTTTCATCTCTGGATCTTTCCACGGCGCCATCGCTCCTTTTTTGGAGGCCTCGAGGACTTGGAACTGGAACCGCTGGCCGAGTTGCTCCGCCTCACCCTGGCCAAGCTCTATTACGGTCTGAACAACCCGGACTATAACTACGTGGTGCGCTCAGTCCCCGCCGTGGATCCGAAGCGGGAATATTTTCACTGGTACATGAGCATCGTTCCCCGGCTCTCCAAAGCGGCGGGTTTTGAGCTCGGCTCAGGGATGTTCATCAACACGGCTCTGCCGGAGCAAAGTGCCAGGCTTCTCCGGGAAACCCAGATCCCCGCTCAGGAATCAGGCTTCTAGCCTGCTCACGTAAGATCCTGTCCCGGTTACGACGGCTTTTCGGGTTTTTTGCTCTCCCCAGATAAGCTCCTCCGTACCCTTTCCGTTTCTTCAGGTGACCATTTGAAAGTCCCGAGAAAGGGTAGTTTCCTGTCTCGTAAGCTAATTTCATTAGGCTGATAGGTAACTCACCTCATTTTTGTTAGGAAATAGCAAAGAATTGTTGACATTTGTTCGTCCGTTGGCAAAATGCCAACAATAGGGTTTTTCAGGGATGGGCGATGGAAAACAAGATTCACGACAACTCCTTGCAGCTCTACCGCTTTATCCGGCTGGTTCTGGGAGAGGAAATCTCGGACAACCAGATTGCCCGCCTGTGGCACATGGACGTGAAGAATTTCAACGACTTCAAAAAGGGGCGTCTCCCCGTGCCGCGAATCGAGCGCCTGGAAGCCCTGGCCGAGGTGCTGGGCGTCCCAAAAAGCCTTGTCTTCGAAGTGGCCGGCGGGGGGGATGCCGAAAAGGCCCTGGCGCTGGCCCGCAGCAACGATTTTCGGATGCTCTCCGAGGTGCTCTCGGAGAGCTTGGCCCGCTCCTTGCGGGAGCTGCGCGCCGCCGAGGAGCGCTTTCGCGCCATCATGGATGATTTTCCGGAGATGATTCAGCAAATCTCCCTGAGCCGGCGCCTGGAATTTGTGAACAAGCGCGCGCTTTGCCGTCTTAAGTATTCCCACGACTCCATCCTCTCCAAGAATCTGGAAGACCTCTGCCCTCCCGAGGAGGCAGGCCGGGTTGTTCATCATACCGACCAGGTCATCCGGGAGGGGGAGCACGTGTTGAAGACCTCGATGCTCACGGCCCAGGGAGAGCCCATCCCGGTTCTGCTCCACAGCACCCTGCTCCGGGATGGGAGCGGGCTTCCCTCGGGCATCCTGGGGTACTGGAAAGAGGTTGATGCGGAGGCCGGCAGGGAAGTTCTCCAGTGCTTCGCCTGCGTGACACCGCACGGTTCCTGACAAGAAGGATCCAAGCATGCCACTCTCAGAGAATTGGCGGCAGCAAGTTGAGGGTTCGAAGGTCCTGCAGCACGTGCCGGGAAATGTGGAGCGTATCCTCTTCCGGCAGGAGGGGGTTCATCATTCCTGCCCGGCCTGCCGCTACGACGGGGCCTTGCAGCGTTGGGCCATCTTCCCCAGCATTTGCCCCGGAGTGAGGGCCCGGGATGCTGATTACTGCCGGGGATGCCCGATTCTTTAAAAGAGGACTGGTCCATGGGGAATACCACAACGCTTTCGGACAACCCGCGGGTTTCTAACCCGGCAAACACCAACGGATCGAAGTCCGGTCTCCCGCCGGCGACTTCCCCCAAATCCGATCTCATGGGGCTGCAGAGCCTGCGCCCGGACGATCACTTTCACTCGTACCCGGAGTATTTTGTGGAGCGGCGCCACGAGGAGTGCATTCGCTGCCTGGTCTGCGTGCGTCAGTGCCCGTACGACTGCACCTACTACGATCCCGACCGGGACGTGGTGTACAACGTCCATCAGAATTGCGTGAACTGTAAGCGCTGCGTCGCCATGTGCCCGACCCATTGCATCCGCATCGAGCGCTTCGACTCCGGATTCCGGGACAACGGCCATTGGGGAACCCACCTGGTCAGGGGGCTGCGCAAGCAGGCGGACACCGGAGGGGTCCTGCTCACCGGTTTGGGAAACGATCTGCCGTACCCGAGCTACTTCGACCGCATTGTTCTGGATGCCTCTCAGGTTACCAACCCTTCCATCGATCCGCTGCGGGAGCCCATGGAGCTCAGGACGTACCTGGGCCGGAAGCCCGAATCCTACCGACCGGGCAGCCCGGGAGAAGTTTTCCCGAACATCCTATGCGAAATTCCCGTCCTCTTTGCTCCCATGTCCTTCGGAGCCATCAGCTACAACTTCCAGCATGGCCTGGCCCTGGCGGCCCAGGAGATGGGGACCTATTTCAACACCGGTGAGGGGGGGCTCCACCCCGACTTCCGGAAGTTTCGCGATTCTGTGATCGTCCAGGTGGCCTCGGGGCGCTTCGGGGTCGATCCGGACTACCTCCTCAGCTCCGCGGCCTGCGAGATCAAGATCGGCCAGGGGGCCAAGCCCGGCATCGGCGGCCACTTGCCCGGGGAGAAGGTCAACGCGGAAATTTCCCGCACCCGGATGATCCCCGTGGGGACCGACGCTCTGTCTCCCGCTCCCCAGCACGACATTTACTCCATCGAGGATCTTCGCCTGCTGATCTACGCCATCAAGGAAGCCACGGAATACACGCGCCCCGTGTCCGTAAAGATCGCCGCCGTCCACAACACGGCCGCCATCGTGAGCGGGATCGTGCGGGCGGGGGCGGATATCGTGGTGATCGACGGGTTCCGGGGAGGCACCGGGGCGGCCCCCATGATTATCCGGGATCACGTGGGGATCCCCGTCGAGGTAGCCCTGGCGCAAGCGGACCAGCGCCTTCGCGAAGAGGGGATCCGGCACCAGGCCTCTATTATCGCCGCGGGGGGGATCCGCAACAGCGCTGACGTGGTGAAAGCCATCGCCCTGGGGGCGGACGCGGTCTACATCGCCACCTCGGCCATGATCGCCGTGGGCTGCACCCTGTGCCAGCAGTGCCACCGGGGGCTGTGCGCCTGGGGGATCACGACGAACCGGCCGGACCTGCTGCCGCGGCTGCCGGCCGATCAGGCCGCCGGCCGGCTGACCGGACTGCTGCGGGGCTGGCAGCACGAGATTCAGGAGATGTTGGGGCTCATGGGTCTAAATTCCATCGAGAGCCTGCGGGGCAATCGTCTAAAGCTCAGGGGCGTGGGGCTCACCCAGCTCGAGCTGCAGACGCTGGGCATCCGGCAGGCGGGGTTGTAAACCATGAAGCGGGTCTATCCGGTTGAAGAGCGCTGCATCAATTGCCATCTCTGCGAGGTGGCCTGCATCGTGAGCCACTCGCGCACGAAGACAGCCCTGGGAGCCTACCAGGTGGAGAAGCTTTCTTTCAATTGGGTGCGGCCCCACGCCCTTGATCCGGCGGTGGCTCTGGCGGAGGGAACTCCTCTCCCCCTAAACCGCTGCCGCGTTGATGTGCAGGGCAGCGTCTTCATCTCCACCTCCTGCCGGCACTGCCAGGAGCCCGATTGCGTCAAGGCTTGCAAGAACGGCTCCCTCTACCTGGACGAGGTGGGCCGGGTGCTCCTGCGGGAGGATCACTGCGTGGGCTGCTGGATGTGCCTGATGGCCTGCCGCTACGGTGCCATCGAGCGCAACCCGTACGTGAAGAACGTCCCGGGGCAGGAAAGCAACGGCATCAACCATCACTGCGACCTGTGCCGCGACCGTTCCCATCCCGCCTGCGTCAGCATTTGTCCCACCCAGGCCCTGGTGTATGAGGAGAGAGGGTCTTCATGAAGTACGTCATCGTCGGCAACTCGTTTGCCGCGGTCTTTGCGGTGGAAGCCATCCGCAAGGTGGACAATCAGGGTTCCATCCTGATCATCAGCGATGAGGCGCGGCATACCTACAGCCGGGCCATGATCCACGAATACCTGGCCGATCTCGTGGACGACCGCTTCCTGGACCTGAGAAACCGGGACTTCTACGAACGTCTGGGGGTGGAGACCCTGCTGGGACAGGCGGTCACCCGGATCGAACCCGAGAAGAAACTCGTGTGGACCGACGGCCGTTCGACCTCCTATGAAAAACTCCTGCTGGCTGTCGGGGGCAGTCCCATAGTCCCTCCGGGGATCGAAGGGCTCGATCACTACGCGGACGTGTACCGCTTTACGACTTTCCGGGATTGTATTGAACTGCGCAAGGCGGCCGACCGGACCGACAGCGTCGTGGTTCTGGGGGGAGGGCTCATCGGGCTGCAGTGTGCCGAGGGGTTGGCCCGGCTGGGGAAGAAAGTCCATGTGGTGGAGCTCATGTCTCACATCCTGCCCCTGGCCCTGGACGGGACTGCGGCGGCCATGGTGCGCCGGGAGATGGAAGCCGTTGGAGTTCGGTTCTATACCGAAGACACCGTGGCGGCCCTCAAGGGGAACCGGCGACAGATCCAGGGGGTGGTTCTCAAGAGCGGCAGCGAGATCGACTGCGGCGCCTTCGTTCTGGCCATCGGAGTCCGCCCCAACATGACCCTGACGAAAGGGACCTCGATCCGGGGGGACCGCGGAATCCTGGTCGACGAGCACATGGAGACCTCCGTTCCCGGCGTCTATGCCGCCGGCGACTGTGCCCAGGCCGTCGAGCGTCTGAGCGGCAAACCCATGCCCATCCCGATCATCCCCGTGGCCTCCGAGCAGGGGGAAGTGGCGGGCTACAACATGGCGGGGGTGAGGCGCGCGTATCCAGGCGGGCTCAGTTTGAACGCCCTGCAGTTCGGAAGCCTGCCGATCATCTCCTACGGACAGGTCGGCAACGGGGACGGGGCCGAGGTAGTGCGCCTCCTGGATGAGCGCCGGGAGGTTTACAAGAAGGTGATCCTCAAGGGGGGGAAGATCGTGGGTGCCCTCTTTGTCCGGGACATTGGACGGGCCGGCTTGTTCCGCCACCTGATTCAAGAAGGGATCTCCGTGGAGCCCTTCAAAGACGTGCTGCTCGCGGAGGACTTCGGCTATGCCCACCTGCCCCGGGACCTGCGGGACCGGCTTTTCACAGTTCCCCAGTAGGGAGAAGATCATGAACAGTGGATCACGGACATTTCCGCACGCCAGCATGATCAATACTTCCCTCTCCGCACCCAGAGGGTACCCGGGGGGAGAGAGTCAGGGTGAGGGGGAAGTCCCGCGCCGGAAATCCTTCGTCCGCAGCCCCTACGACGAAAAGGACCTCTCGGCCTGCGGTCTCATCGGATTCGTGAACCGGGACCGCAGACGGGAGAGCGGCGAGCGCATCATCCGCGCCATCGCCAACATGCACGACCGGGGAAACGGTCTGGGAGGAGGGTTTGCCGCCTACGGGATCTACCCGGAGCGGGCGGATCTCTATGCCCTCCATGTAATGTACGATGATCCTCACGATGCCAAGCAGGTGGAAGAGTATTTGAAGCGGCAGGTTGTCGTGGAAGCTGCCGAGGAAATCCCCCTGTTCGAGAGTCGCCGCTTTTCCGATCACCCCTATTTCAAGCGCTACTTCGTCGACTTGAGGGAGCGCCTGAACGGCCACGACAACGAGGGGGACTACCTGGTCGACACGGTCATGCACATCAACGTGAACTTCGAGCACGCCTTCGTCATGTCCAGCGGCAAGAACATGGGGACTTTCAAGGGGGTCGGCTTCCCGGAGGATCTGGGGGAGTTCTTCCGGCTCCCCGAGTACGAGGGGTATATCTGGACGGGCCACAGCCGTTTCCCCACGAATAGCCCGGGGTGGTGGGGCGGGGCTCATCCGTTCGCTCTCCTGGACTGGACCATCGTACACAACGGTGAGATTTCCTCCTACGGGATCAACATGCGCTACGTGAAGATGTTCGGCTACGAGTGCACGTTGATGACCGACACCGAGGTGGTCGCCTACCTCTTCGATCTCCTGGTGCGCCGGCACGGCTTGAGCTTCGAGGATGCCTGCAAGGTGCTGGCGCCCCCCTTCTGGAAGGACATCGATGTTCTTGAGGAGGAGGAACGCTTCACCCTGACTCATTTGCGTTCGGTCTATGCCTCGGCGGCTTTGAACGGTCCCTTCGCTTTCCTGTTGGGGTTTAGCGGGGGGATCATCGGCTTGAACGATCGGGTGAAGCTGAGGCCCCTGGTCGTGGGCCGGGGCGGAGAGAGCGTTTACCTGTCGAGCGAGGAGGCCGCCATTCGCACCATCTGCCCTGAGGTGGAAGAGATCTGGGCTCCGGTGGCAGGGGAGCCCGTCATTGTGCTTCTGGAATCCGTTGGAGAATCCCGGGATGGAAGAGGTAATCAGCGCCAAAGACCTGTACTACAGGGAGCTTAACGCCCGGATCCGTCAGAAGGCCCGCGCCGGGGTTGAGCACATCCGCCTGACGGACGTGCAGGGGCACCGGTACATCGCCTGCGGGCTGCAGTTTAAGAACTTGCAACTGAGGGTGAGCGGCGTTCCCGGCGAGGACCTGGGGGCCTTCATGGACGGCCCCACGGTGGTGGTGGAAAACAACGCCCAGAACGGCGTCGGCAACACCATGAACGACGGCCGCATCCTGGTCCACGGCATGGCCGGAGATGTGGTGGGGTACGGCATGCGCGGCGGGCGCATCTACATCCGCGACGGCGCCGGCTACCGGGTCGGAATCCACATGAAGGGGTTCAAGGAAAAGCAGCCCATGCTGGTGATCGGCGGCCGGGCGGGAAAGTTCTTCGGGGAGTACATGGCCGGCGGCTACTTGATCCTGCTGGGCGCCACGGGCGGGTCTACAGGCCCGGTGGTCGGGGACTATTGCGCCACCGGCATGCACGGCGGGACGATCTTTATTCGCGGTAAGGTGGAGGAGTACAAGCTCGGAAAGGAAGTGAAGGCCTTCCCTCTGACCCCGGAGGATGAGAGCTTCCTGCGCCCCATCCTGGTGGATTTTCTGGAAAGCTTCGCTCTGGACGTGAATATCTTTGACTTTGATTCCTACCAAAAGATCGTCCCGGTCTCGACCCGCCCTTACGGCAAGCTCTACGCCTATTGATCCCGACCCGACTCCCTTTCCTCTCCCCCTCAGGAGACTGTGTCGCAATCCGCCGTTCGCCCTTCGACAAGTCTCAGGACGAACGGGTAAGTGGTTGGATTTCCGTGTGTCGTCGTCCGTTCGTGGTGAGCCTGTCGAACCATGAACGGACTTATGACACAGTCTCCTCAGGAGGAGAGGATGAAGGTGAGGGGGATGTCGAGCGTGTCAAAGTGCTTAGGGCTTTAGTTTCGTAGTTCTCAATAGTTGGAAATAGCGCGTCAGGAGACAAGACCGCTACCGGTCATCTCCTCGGGTGGATCGCCGCCTGCCATCTGCTGCGCCTCGATGAGACGGCGCGCCTCGTCGCGCAGCGCGGGTAACCGAACGGCGAACAGCACCCCGCGAGTACACGGCCATCACCCTGCCGCGAAGCTGATCGGGCACCATGACTTGGATGAGCGTGTTGGAGGCCGCCATCTCCACGATCATCGAGAAGCCGACCGGCAGAAGCAGCAGGGCGGAGAGCCAGAACGACCGCGACAGGGAGAACAAAATGAGGCTCACCCCGAAGCCTGCGCACGAGTACCCGACCCAGCTCCCGAGCCCGCGCACGCCCAGGCGGGCGGCCAGAGCCAGCGCGCCGATGAGCGCTCCGATCCCTGAGGAGCCCATCAGGAGCCCGAGCCCTCTGGGGCCAGCGTGCAGGATCTTGTCGGCGAAAATCGGCATCAGGACCGTGTGGGGCATTCCCATCAGGCTGACGAGGCCCAGGAGGAGAAGTAGATCGCGGATCGGGGCGGTCTTTCCGGTGAAGCGGAAGCCCTCGATGACGTTGGCAAGCGCCGATCCGAGGCGGGGTCGAGCCACCGGAGGCCTGACCTTCATGAGCAAGAACCCGGCGATTACGGCGATGTAGCACACCGCGTTGGCGAGGAAGCACCACCCCTCCCCGACGGTAGCGACGAGTACCCCCGCCACCGCCGGTCCGACGGTGCGCGCGCCGTTGAACATCGCGGAGTTCAGGGCAATGGCGTTCATCAGGTCGTCTCTGCTCACAATTTCGGCAATGAAGACCTGCCGGGCAGGAATGTCAAATGCACTGATGACTCCGAAGAGAGCCGCGAGCACGAAGACGTGCCAGACCTGGACGGTCCCTGCCAGAGTCAGCCCGGCCAGCAGAAAGGCGAGTACCATTCCCGCCGCCTGCATGGTGACGAGAATTCGGTGTGGACTGTATCTGTCGGCAACCATCCCGCCCAGCGGTGCCAGCAGGAAGACCGGAAACTGGCTCGTGAACCCGACCAAACCCAGGAGCGTCGGGGAGTCCGTAAGACGGTAGACCAGCCAGGACTGCGCGACCAATTGCATCCAGACCCCGGTCATTGAGATCAACTGGCCGCCGAAGAAGAGCCGGAAGTTGCGGTGCCTGAACGCCCGCAAGATGGGAGAAAACTTGGATCCTAGCGGACCCACGGTTCAGCAGCCTGTGTCATTTCGCCTGACCCTTATCCGCAAATAAAAATGGTGCCCAATCCCGCCTTTGCCACGGCTGAAGCTAGCAACCCTGCGCTAGGCCGTCAAGGGCAATCTCTCCTCCCTTCATTCCCCGGTGAGTTTCTCCCTGCAGCGTGCCCCCTGTCCCCCTTTGCATTGACAATCAGAGCAGCCCGGGACTATGATCTGGCTGCGCTATCCCGTGTTCACATCTCGGACAAATTCTCCGACCGCAGGGCAGGTCCGTACCATGACAGAGCGCGAGCATTACATTCCGGCATTCGGCCACAGGCTGTTGACACCGTTCTATGATCGCTTCATCCGGTTGGCGATCCGGGAAGAAAAGGTCAAACGCGCGTTTCTCCGCGCGGCGCGAATCGAGTCCGGCCACAAGGTCCTCGATCTGGGGTGTGGGACGGGCACCTTGGCGATCATGCTCAAGCAACTCCACCCGAATGCGCAGGTAACCGGCCTGGATGGAGATCGCGGAGTTCTGGAGATCGCAAGGAAGAAAGGGGCCCGTGCCGGCGTAGACATCCAGTGGGAGGAAGGCGTCGCCTACAGTCTCCCCTACGTCGGGGGAACCTTCGACAGAGTTCTTTCGACCTTCGTCTTTCATCACATGGGGACCCCCCAGAAGATGGATGCCATAAAGGAAGTTCATCGGGTTCTGCGTGCCGGAGGGGAATTTCATCTGCTGGACCTCGGCAAGCCGAAAGGACTGTATGCGAAGCTTGTTTCCCTCCTCCTATCCCGTCTGGAACGAGCGGCAGATCACATCAAGGGCCGTCTCCCTGACTACGTGCGGGAGGGGGGCTTTGCGGAAGTCCACGAACCGATGTTCTTTCAGGTGCTGGTCGGCACCGTCCGGGGCATTGCCGGCACCAAACCGATGTGAATGGGGCTGCCCGAAGGCCCGCTGGGACGGACACGCCGTTGTCCCACCCCATCACCATGCAGCATCCCTTTCCAACGACTTGGGCGTTCCGCCACTGACCACGGACAAACAATGCAGTGAAGGCCGCAAAACATTGGAACTTGCGCGTCTTTTGAGGGAAAATGGAAACCGCGTGTCTTTTGGCACGGGGAGGCAAAGCCAGGGAACTTCCTATATAATCCATAGTTGGAGGGTGGGGGGGCCAGTGGCGTACTCAGATGGGAGGGAGTAAACGATCATGGCCACATCGGCAGAAGATTTGTACCAGAAAGCATTGGGCCTTAGCGAGGAGGAAAGAGCAGCTCTTGCGGCGCGACTCATCGAAAGCCTTGATACGGAGGCTGAGGAAGGCGTTGAGGCCGCATGGTTGGCCGAGGTCGAACGTCGCATGGAGGAGCTCGATTCCGGCAAGGTTCAGAGCATTCCCTGGGAAGATGTGCGAGCACGTCTTTTTGGGAAACTGAATGCCCCCGATCAAGGTTAGGTTTCATCCGGCTGCGGCTGCGGAGGTGGAGACCGCCCGGCAATGGTATGCCGAGCGCAGTCCCTTGGCCGCGCGGGCTTTTCTTGCTGAGATGGATCTCTCTGTTGAACGGGTTCGGGGTGCACCGCAGCGATGGCCGCGTTATGTCAAAAGGACGCGTCGATATATGTTACCT
This sequence comes from Candidatus Tectimicrobiota bacterium, assembly GCA_016193065.1. Classification (GTDB taxonomy): domain Bacteria; phylum JACPSX01; class JACPSX01; order JACPSX01; family JACPSX01; genus JACPSX01. Next base: position 15,346 of record JACPSX010000094.1, read on the forward strand.
CGGTTTCCCTTCAGTGTGATTTATCGGGTGCAAGGGCAGATGATCGAAGTGGTTGCGGTGGCTCATCAACGACGGAAACCTGGCTATTGGCAATCGCGTTGAATTGAATGAACTCAGGTCGTCGGCACCGTCCGGGGCATTGCCGGCACCAAACCGATGTGAATGGGGCTGCCCAAAAATTCGCCGGGTCGGATGTGGCTGTCCTCCCACCCTGCCGCCATTTTTCTTGACGCTCGCACCATTCCGGGTTGCGGCCTTGGCATCCTCCCACCGCACTGCACAATTTTCTTGAATGTATGCACAGGTATGCATATACTTGACTTATGGGATTCGAATGGGACATCCGGAAGGCTGCCTCGAATCTGAGAAAACACGGTGTAGATTTCGCAGATGCAGCGGCAGCGTTCAGCGACGAGTCGGCTGTCACCATTCCGGACGAGTACCCGGAAGAGGAACACTTCGTCACTATGGGGATGGACGCCTTGGGTCGACTTCTTGTTGTGACCTATACCTGGCGTGAAGACCGCATACGGATCATCTCTGCCCGGAGAGCCACCCCAAGAGAGCGCAAGCAATATGAGGACTAGCCCATGAAGAAGGAATACGATTTCAGCAAGGGAAAGAGAGGCCCGGTCATTAAAGTTCCTCCTGGAAAGACGCGGATCACGATCCGGATTGATGAGGATATTCTCGAGTGGTTCCGGGAGCAGGTCCATGCTGCCGGTGGGGGCAACTATCAGACCTTGATCAACAGGGCACTGCGGGATTACATGACGACGCGGAGTGAGGCTCTGGAGGAAACTCTGAGAAGGGTGATACGGGAAGAGGTGCCGAGGTACGGCAAGAAAGCTAGTCGATAGTAGCCGGCCGCTATGCAGCCGGAAGGGGCCGAAGGTCTGATTTCTTGAGAGGGGGGAGGCCGAGTTCTCGAAGAACACGGTTGAATGCGGCGATGGTTAGCTTGCTTGGTGCTGTAATCTCAATGCCGATGGGCTTCCCGCTCCGGCTGAATTCAATCACTGGGGGGCAACGCCCCGGGTTCTGAAACTTTTATGCCCGGGTCGCGGAACCATTCACTCAAATTCACCTTTTCGCAACCTTCCTCGATCGCTTGCATCATTGTCCGCAAATCATCCGCGTCGATGGCTCCTGCGAAGGGCAGAAGCTCCTTGCCAGGTTTGCCAGGGGGGAGTGGTGTTGTGAGGCTGCGGGCAAAATCCAAAACTTGCTTTTGTTGCTCGGAAGCCAGCCTGTCAAGCTGATCGAGAATCTCTTTCTTAAGCAATGGATTCATTGCACGATCTCCCTGGCAAGTTTTTCCTGGCCCAATTGCTCGTTGGGTCCGGCTATGAAATTCGCTGGTTTGCCAGTACAGCTGAGCTAAATGTTACACTAATCGGGGGTGGATATCCACCCGGCGCGTGCCCAGGGTACGGTCTCGACCCCACAGTTCGGTTATCCCAGGGTCTCCAGGAGCTTGCCGTAGCCGGTGATCTTCTCGGGGATGCCTAGGGTCTTCAGACCCCACCAGGCCATGGACTGGATGCTGGCGGCGCAGGCGCCCGTGTCCTCCTTGATGGCCCGCAGGTTTTCCCAACACGGCCCAGCGCCCGCAGGGGAGGTAGATTCCCTGAAACATCTGAAAAACTCGGAGAAACCCATAATCAGTCTTGATTTCGCGATCTTCCTGGAATAGATTTCAAACAATGAGGGAGGTTGCACCCATGGGGAAGGTTCTATCGGTAGAAGAAGTGGCCGAGTACCTGGGGCTGGCGAAGGACACGGTTTACCGCAAGACAAAAGCGGGTGAAATTCCCGGGGTGAGGATTGGAGGGAGCTGGCGATTTCCCCAAGACGTGATTGATGAGTGGTTGCGGGCAAAGGCGGCTGGAACGGAGGGGGCGAACAGAGCCAAGCTGCAATCCGACAGGAAGAGGCAAGGAGCAGGAGGTCAGGGGGCGGAAAAGCTTCCTTCCGAGGAGCTCAGCCGTCGCCGCAGACTGCTCAAAAGGATCGCAAAAACGCGGGAAGCGTTTACGCAGCTTCCAATTACTGCCCAGGAGGCCTATAGAGCATCTCGCCGGGAGCTTGAGCGGAGATCCGCGAGGTGGAAATAGTCGGGTCTCGGCTTGTTGTTGATGCGAGCGTTTGCCTCAAGTGGTATCTTCTCCTCAGTAGACCAGGCGCAGATCGACTCCTCTGAGCACTTATGCTCAGGACCCCAGGGTCTCAAGCAGCTTCCCGTAGCCCGTGATCTTCTCGCGGATCCCCAGGGTCTTTAGACCCCACCAGGCCATAGATTGGATGCTGGAGATGGCGCAGGCGCCGGTGTCTTCCTCGATGGCCTTCAAGTTTCCCACCACGGCCCAGCGGCCGCAGGGGAGGTAGATCCCCTCAATACCGGGCGCGGCGCGGAATGCCTCCAGCGCGAGCTTGTAGGAGGCGTGGAAGGGGATGCGGGTGAGGTCCACGTTCTTCACGACCCCGAGGCTTTTCACGACCGGCACCTCGAAACCGTTGCCCTCCAGGAATTTCTTCGTGACCAGGTTGCGCTCCTCGGTGTAGGGGCTGGCGATAGCGATGCGCTTGGCCCCCACGGCGCGCAGCCCGTCCATGGCGGTCGTGATGGAGGTGCTGGCGGGCTTCCCGGTGAGCTCGCGGATCTCGGCGATGATCTTCTGGTCGCCGCCTACTCCCTTCATGGTGATGATGGGGTCGCCCCCCGAGATGATCACGCCCGCGTCCTCTTCGGCGAGTTTCTTGGCGCCCTCGATCATGATGCCCGCGGCTCTCTCGAACTCGGAGGCCACCAGTTGCTGCACGTTGAGGGTTAGGGTCACGGTGATGACCCCCTTGGGCAAGATCTGGTCGAACTCATAGGCACCCGTGTCGTAGATGGCGGGGCACACGTGACCGATTTTTCCGCGCCAGCCGTAGTACATGAAGATCCTCCTTTTCGTAAGTTGAAGATGGGCTGTTCACCCCCACCCTTGCCCTTCCCCTTCAAGGGCATAAGCGCTAACTTAGAGTTTCTTCCCTATCATTCCCCCTTTTTCAAAGGGGGGTGAGGGGGGATTTCTGCGCTAAATACTCATCACGACACGTGTCTTTTGTAACCTGATCGCTTTGTACATGCTGAGACCCATCCACTTCGACCACCCATTTTGCCCCTGGCGCGTATAAATCCACAAGGTATTCACCGCTTGGTTTCTGCCGATAAAACTGGATGCCTGGAAGCTGTTTATTTCGCCAACGTGACCACAGAGCGCTTTCGCTGTCTGTCAAATTCTTGCGCACCTCCCGCGCTTTATCTTTGAGGTTCGAATTGTACCTCAACATCTCTCGATCCTCTCAAAATCCCCCCTGCCCCCCCTTTTTCAAAGGGGAGTTATGTTAGCGCTTATGCCCTTCAAGGGGGAGGGATTTTTAATTTTCCTTTTCTCCGCGCAGCGGGAGGGATACGAATTGTTCCCTCCTCTGTCCAGGGAGAGGGGTTTTAAGTTTCCATCCAGCAATGTGCTGAATGAATCCGTTCGTGGTTCGACAAGATCACCACGAACGGAAGATGGTCCATAGGTTCACGTCTTTGACGATGTGGTGTTCACCCCCACCCTTGCCCTCCCCGCACCCAGAGGGTACCCGGGGGGAGGGGTTTAAGTTTTCTTTTTCCCTCCGCAAGGGGAAGGGATTCTTCAGTTGTAGAGACTTTGGATATAGCCGCTGTCTTCCAGTTCCTTCACAAACTTGGGTTCGATGAAGCGGGCGGGGTCCGCCTGCCGCGCCTTGGGGTCGCGCTCTCCCAGGTTCTCCAAGATGGGGCGGATCGCCGCCACGCTGGGGACAGGTACCCGAGGCACGTACTTCTGCGCGTACACCTCGTAGGCGTACTGGGCCTGCTCCGTGTCCGTAAGCCGGGCGTATTTCTTGATCACCTCGACGCTGAACGGGCGGTTGCGCTTGAAGGTGGCGATCCCTTCCACGTGAGCCTTGATGAATCTGCGCACGGCTTCGGCCTGCTTTTCCACGTAAGAGCGGGAGGCCGCCACCCCGTTGTAGCAGAACTCGAGCCCCGTGTCTCCCAGGTCGATGAGCTCCGTGAGACCCAGCTTGCGGGCCTGGTAGGCCTGCAGGTCCGTGACGATGCCGCTCTCGATGCTCCCCTTGGCGAGGGCCGCGAAGGTTTCCGGCGTGCCCCCGAGCTGGAGGAGCGAGACGTCCCGCTCGGGCTTGAGCCCCCACTTTTCCAGAATGAAGCGGGCAGCAAAGTCGGCCAGGGAGCCGAAGCGAGTGATGCCCATTCGTTTCCCTTTCAGCCCTTCGGGTCCCTTGATCTGAGCAGAGGCGACCACGCGGAAGGCGAGGGCGTTCACGGTGCAGGTGAGCATGACCTGATCGGCGCCGGCCAGGGTGGCCTGGACCACCGACGGCCCGCCCGTGATGGCCAGGTCCAGATCCCCCGAGATCATGGCCTGGGCCACCGTGGTGCCGCTGCGGATAAAGATCAGTTGCCCATTGAGTCCGTTCGTCTCGAAGTGCCCGGCTTCCTTGGCGACCCAGAAGGCGGATTGGGGTCCTCCGGCGGCGCTGTAGGCTACCTTGAGCGGACGCAACGACTGGGCGCGCGCGTCGGAGGCGAAAAGAGCGAACAGAACCGTGAGGAATAGGAGACATGCCGCTCCCGTGCGCCTTCGTCCGTTCATGGCTTTCCTCCCGTCACCTCGTCAAGGTATTTCAGGAACACGAAGTCTTCAGGCTTCGAGCCGGACGCTTTGGGACTCTTTTTAGCGATGGAATCCAGGACCAGTTTAATGCCGGCCATGGAAGGGTAGGGCTTGGGGGTCTGGAACTTGCCGGTGAACTCCCGGTAGGTTTCTTCCAGCATCTCGGGGTCATCGAGCTTCATGTATTTGGCCAGAGCGCGGAGGGCTGCTTCCCGGTTGCTCCGGTACAGCGCATAGCCTTCCGCGTACGCTTTCAGAAAGCGCTTGCTCACCTCCGGCTCCCGCTCCAGGAAACCCCGCGTTGAAGCAAGGAGGTCCACCTGCAGGCCCTGCTTTTCAAAAAGCTTTTCCTGCTTGGTCAACCAAAGTGGAGCCGTTGTGCCGCTCACTCCTCCGTAGGCGACCAGAAACTTCCGGGTCTGGGAGTATGTGTCCTGAGAGGAGAAGACCGAGAACAGGAGAAGTGCGGCCAGAACAAACACTCTGCAAGAAAATCCATGAGACTGCTGGGTATGCTTCATTTCCTTTCCCCTCCTATCACGACGGTGTTGTGCCAGTGGGGCTCGCAGCGATCGTGCTCAAGATTTCGAAGATCCCGCTCAGGCTTTCTCCCTGAGCCAGGCCAAGAGCCTTGTTCAGCAAGTGGCTTACCTGAGATGGAGGAAGCACACGGCTGGCCATTGAGTGGAATTTTTCCTCCAGTTCTTGCCTTCTCATGGGAGCGTCCGGATCCCCTTTGGGTGCATCCACACGGTGGGTTAATTCGATTCCCCCCTTCAAGTGGACGGTGACCTGAGTAGGCCGGAACTTGGGGTAGAGCGGGTCCAGTGAAGGATCCCCCAGGAGCCGGACTTTGCGGACCAGGTCGTGCACGGCGGGATCTGCAATGCGAGAAGACGTGAGCTGCTCCAAGCCCAGCTTTCCGTCCATAAGGGTCACGGCCATAAGGAAGGGCAGGCTGAACTGGCATTCAATCGGGTTGCTGGCCGGAGAGGTCTCCAGATGACCGACAAAAGCAGCCGCCCGGGTGGTGGTTCTCACCTCCACCGCTTCGATCTCCGCGGCGTTGAGCTTGTGGCGGCGGGAAATTTCCAGAAGCGCGTCAATAGCCCCGTGAGCGTGACGGCAAACCGGGTAGGGTTTGTAGTAGACCTGGCTCGTCGTGTATTCCTCTCCCAAACCGAGGGTTACCAGCGAGAGGTCCGCTTCTCCTCCCAGGAAGCAAAAACCCGGGTCGTCGGATCCTGTGCCCTCGAGAATTGCGGGGCTGCCTCCAAATCCTCTGCCCGTAAGCAAGGCCGCTTCAACTCCTGCCCGGGCGCCATAGCCCGCGTGCAGGGGTTTGCCCGGGTGTCCTCCCCAGAGATTTGTTTTGTGTGAAAGGGGGGCCAGAAGCGCCGCCAGCCCCAGGGCTTGCGCCGTTTGTTCGGGATTGAAGCCCAGGATCTTGGCGCAAGCCGCGGCGGCTCCGAGAGCGCCCGCGGTCCCCGTGGCCAGGCAAGGATCGAGCTGACCGGGTCGGTACATGGCCCGGGCCACGCGGTTCGCAACTTCGTAGCCCACGAGGACCGCGGTGAGGAAGAGATCGCCCGTGCTGCCGGCATCTCTTGCTACCGCCAGGGCCGCGGGGATCACGGTGCAGGAGGCGTGGATTCCGCCCGCCGAGTAACCGTCGGCAAACTCCCACAGATCCGCCATGGTGCCGTGAATGAGGGCGAAGAGAGGTGGCGGAGACGAAGCAAAGGGAGCCGGGAGAGGCTGCCGGTTCTCCTGATACGTTTCGCTCAGAACCCGCAGGACCTTTTCTCCCTCAGGGGTCCCGACGGCTCCCAGGACGATTCCCAGGGTATCGGCCCAGCACCAGGTAATCTTTTCCCGGATGGTCGCAGGAACGTGAGCCCACTGAAGGCCGGCACAGAACTCCGCAAGTTTTTGGGTGCAAGAATCCATTTTCATTATCGAACGTCACGTGATGGGAAAACGATGATGTTATTCCTCTTGTAACAAAACTACTGAAGGAAAGACAAGCAGTATTTCCCTGCTCTTATGCCGGCCCAGCAGAAACGCTTCGCATCACGAAACGCGGGTGGAATTTCTGACTTCCGTACACCCCAGGAGTTCTGCCCAGCGAGTCTGGGGAATTTTCAGGGCAGCCTCCACAACCCTCGGGTCGAACTGTTTTCCTGCCTCCTGCCTTAGCTCCTCCAGCGCCTCGGCTAACGGGCGAGCGGACCGGTAGGGCCGGTCATGGGTCATGGCGTCCAGCGCGTCCACCATGGCGAAGATACGAGCCGTGAGCGGGATTGCCTCTGCGTGCAACCGGTTCGGGTAGCCGCTCCCGTCGTAGCGCTCGTGGTGCCCTCCCACGACGTCCAGGGCGGGCGTCAGCAGGGGGACCGTCTCCAGGATATCCACGCCCGACGCCGGATGCTGCTCGACGATCCGGCGCTCCTCGATTGTCAAGGGGCCGGGCTTCTGTAGAATCGCCTCAGGGGTCCGGATCTCGCCGATATCGTGGAGGAGTGCACCGAGTTCCAGGGCCTCCCGCTGGGTCGGGGAAATTTCCAAATGCTCCGCTACAGCAAGCGCCGCCTGCGCCACTCGCGAGAGCGACCCGGTCTCGCCCCCCCGCGCCTCCAGAGCCCGGACCAGGACGTCGGTCATGCTGCGGTGAGAGACCCGAAGGCGCTCGACCATGAGGTAAAACACGTTCCCGAGCATACCGATCTCGTCCCGGGCGGTGATATGCACCCGGGCGCTCAGGTCCCCCTCGACTACCCTGCGGGCCAGGGCCGAGATCTGCGCCAGCGGGCGGGTGATGTGCCGGGCAAGAAAGATCCCGGCGGCCAGGGCCAGCACCGCCGCAGCCAGCGAGTGAAGGTAGAGCCGGCGGCGCACCCCCGCCAGCTCCGCGAGGTAGACGTCCGCTCGGAAGTCCACATCCAGCGCCGCAACCGTATGTCCCCCCGCATTCTTGATCGGGGCAAAAGCGGTGATCCAGGTGCCGTGCTCGTTCCGGTAGATGTCCGTGTAAGCCGCAGTTCCCTCTGCCAGCACGCGATTTAGAATGGGCTGGATCTCCCGGGCCAGCCGGTACTCCTTGCCCACCGGCTCCTGCCCGTGGCTGATCACGGCGAACCGGGCCCGATCTTTTCCAACGTGTGACAGCGTATAGACAGGATCCCCCAGCCGGTTCGTCTCCTGGATCCGCAGCAGTTGCGCCCGGATCGTCTTGTAGGCCGCCGTGTCGTTCTGTCCCGCTTGCACGACCGCCTGGTGCAGGTCCCCGTTCACCAGCAAGGCGCCGGTGCGGGCGATGTTCAGGAGCAGGGACCCGAGGGACTGGCGCAGCAACCGATCCTGGACCCGGTATTGCAGAAGGCCGCTCAGCAGGATTCCGAGGGCAGTCAGCAGCAGGAGGCTGGCGCCTAATCGCCACCCCAACCGGCGCCAGACCGGTAAGCGAATTTGCCTGGCGGTTCCCGCAGCTCGTTCCTGCATCTCAGGCCCCCCTTTCCTCATCGACTGTCAGCTCCGACACATCACGTTCGAAGAACAGCTCCACTGTCCAGTCCAGTACCACGCGGACCCGGGCTGCCAGTGTGGGCAGCTTGAGCATGTAGACTGTCTTCCAGCAGAACCAGGCGGGGAACCCGATCAGCTTGATCCCCCGCAAATCAGCCACCGCGGTCCGCCGGCTGAGGGGCACCATCTCCCCCAGTACTCGAAACCGGAAAGGCCGTCTCTCTCGGCCCGTCAACTCCGCTTCCAGTTGTCTGGCCAGCGCCCGCGCCTGGCGGATCGCTACTTGGGCCGTGGCGACATAAGATGAGTTGGTGTGCGGGTCGGTCTGGGCCGCGTTATCGCCCAGCGCGTAAACGTGGGGGGCTTCTTTGACCTCGAAGAACTCGTTGACCAGCAGTCGCCCGTCCGGCGCCTTGGGGAGGGGTAAATCGGCGACTACCGGGCTCACCCGGTTCCCGGCCGTCCAGATGACGCAGTCGCTCGGGATGACCCGTCCATCCTGCAGCACCAGCCCCTCGGGCAATACCCTGGCGGCCCGGTTCGTCTCCAGTTCGATCCCTCGCTCCAGGATCTGCTCCCGGGCGTAGGCAGCGAGGTTCGTCGCGGTCTGGGGGAGGACGGCGCTGCCGACGAGGACGAGACGGACACTGTTTCGGGCAAGGGAGGGGTAGTGGCGCAGTAAGATTGCCCGCGTCAGTTCTTCCAGAGCGGCCATCAGTTCCGTGCCCGCGTGGCCCGCCCCCACCACGACGAAGGTCAGGAGGCGCTGCCGTGCCCACGGATCTTCGGTCAGGGCGGCCGCCTCGAATAGGTCAATCACCCGGTTGCGGATCCGCACCGCGTCGCCCACTCCCTTGAAGGGCAGGGCGTGTTCGGCCGCGCCAGGCACCATGGCCACGTTCGGGGTTGCGCCCAGGGCTAACACCAGCTTGTCGTAGTGCACGTGCTGACGCATCTGGGACCGGCGATGGCGTGCGACCACCCGGCGCCGGTGGAGGTCAACGGCTTCCACGCACATCTCGCCAAACTCGATACCCCAGGCGCCGCACAGGGGTCGGATCGGATAGAGGACATGGCGGCTCTCCACGGCTCCGGTGGCAGCCTCGGCCAGCATCGGAGTGAAGAGGAAAAAGTTCTGTTCGCTCAGGAGGGTTATGTGAACCGGCAGAACCCCGGCACAACGCTTGGCCAGTTCCATCGCGGTGGTGACGCCGGCAAACCCGCCCCCCAGAATCAGGATGCGGGGCGCCAGCGAGGTTGACGGCCGGGCCAACACACGGCCGATGGCCAGCCCGGCCTCTTTTTGGGACGTCATGATCATTTCCCTATCCCTCGCATTTTCTCTCCTGTTTCCGCGCGGACCCCTGAGGTGTCCGGGGAGGCCGGCTTACCCGAAGGACGGAGACCCGGCGGTGATCAGATACCAGGCCCGCAGGATTTCCGCGACGGTCCAGGCCTGTGCAATACAGCCGCGCGGAGTAAATGGCGGGTCCCCATCGAAGATCTCCGCGAGACTGCCCACGCCATAGTCGTTCAGGTGATGGGCCATGGGGGTGAGGAATGCCAGGGCAGTCGCGGGATCGCCGTACACGCGGTAATGGGCGAGCGCAAAAGGTCCCAGGAGCCACCCCCACACGGTTCCCTCGTGATAGGCACCGTCGCGCTCCCACGGCCCGCCCTTGTAGTGTCCCCGGTAGTGGGGGTGGCCCGGCGCCAGGCTCCTGAGTCCGTGGGAAGTCAGAAGGTGACGGGCGCAGATATCTACGACCTGCTTCTGTCGCTCCGGAGACAGGGGGCTTGCAGGAAGCGAGACCGCGAGAATCTGGTTCGGGCGAAGGGAGTCGTCGTGTCCGCTGGGACCGTCCAGCACGTCGTAGCAACAGCCGCTTTTTTCATTCCAGAAGCGCTCGAATCCTGCCCGCACGCGGCCGGCCATGGGTTCCCACCGATCAGCCGGCTGCTTCAATTTGCGGGCGAAGATGGTCATTGTGGACAGGGCATTGTACCAGAGCGCGTTGATCTCCACCGGCTTTCCCATTCGGGTCGTGACGATCCAATCGCCCACCTTGGCGTCCATCCAAGTGAGCTGGATGCCCGGCTGTCCGGACCGGAGCAGTCCATCGGATGGGTCCTCGATGATTCCATACCGGGTGCCCTCCCGATACCGCTGAATGATCTCTTCCAGCAGGGGGAAAAGCCGGGCGAGAAACGCGTTGTCGCGCGTCGCCGCATGGTAGGAGCGGATCGCTTCAAAGTACCACAGGGCAGCGTCCACGGTGTTGTACTCGGGTTCCTCGCCGGAATCAGGAAAGCGGTTCGGAAGCATGCCCTGATCCACGAAGCGGGCGAAGGTTGTCAGGATGCGGCGGGCCACCTCGGGGCGCCCGGTGCAGAGGGCGAGCCCGGGGAGGCTGATCATCGTGTCTCGCCCCCAGTCGCCGAACCAATGATAGCCTGCAATAACCGACATGCCTTCCGGGTCGTCGGGAAAAGGGCGGCGGACGACGAACTGGTCAGCGGCCAGCACCAAGTGCTTGATCCAGGCGGGAGCCTTTCGCGCGGACGGCCGGCTTTTTCTCCAAGATTGGAGAAGTCGCGCCTCGTGCCGCTGCCGTCTCACCCATACTGCCTTTTCATCCACTAACGGGGCTTCCGCAATGGTGAGGATGACCGTCAGTGCCTTGCCCGGCCGGAGGGTGAACCGAAAAGTGCCTGCGTGCAGATGGTCGTCGAGATGGTCGAGCCCGCGCTCTCTCTCGCGCAACAGCTCGAACCCTTCGTACCAGATGTGGACCGGAACCGCTTCGGCGTGGGGAGCCAGGATCCGTACCGGCTGGGCTCCTGCGAAGGCCACAACCCGAAGGCCGTTCGGGATGGCCTCCACATCCATCTGCCAGTCGAGACCCCGCGTGCTGGCATGGTAGTCGCGGTAATTAAGCAGAGCCTTGAGTTCAAGACTAACCGGCGCCGCGGCTCTGAGCAGGTAATACCGGACGTTGGTGGTGTTGGCGCCGGGCTCCATCCAGACGCGCTTCTCAAGCAAGGCATCTGCGCCAGCGTAGGTCCAAACCGGGGTCGTGCCTTCCAAACGGAACTCCTGGATCTGCCGGTACCCGTGAGGATCCACTGTGCCGTCGGCCCAGCGGTTGGTGAAGAGAGGACGGCGCAGGCCGTCGTGCTCCATGGTTTCGTCCAGCTTGGCAACGAGGAGCGTCCGCCCGAGAGGAGGTTGTAGAGCCGCCACCAAAAGGCCGTGGTAGCGCCGGGTGAGTGTCCCCGCCACCGTGCCCGAGGCATAGCCCCCGAGGCCGTTCGTGCACAGCCACTCGCGGGACTCCGCTGCCGCCAGATTCCCGCAGATCTCCCGTCCCCAGTTGATGATCATTGGAGATGCAGAAGCCGGGCCGCTGCGGAGTCCACCAGCCAGAGGAGGCTTCCGTGCGCGGGGCGGATAAGCTGTGCTGGGAACCGTTCAGGGCGATACTCGCCTTGGAGAACTTCCCGCAGTGTTTCCGCCTTTTCCTCCCCGCTGACGAGGAAGATGATCCGGGCGGCGTTGTTCAGCAGCGGGGCTGTCATGGTAATCCGATAGGCGCGGAACCGTTCGATCCACTGGGACACGACCAGGCGCGCCTGCTCGTGGAGAGCCTCTGTCCCTGGAAAAAGGGAAGCCGTGTGCCCATCCGCACCCATTCCCAGGAGCACCAGATCGAAGCGCGGCAACTGCCCAGCAGTCCGGCCGGATGGGAAAAAGAACTTGCAGATCTCTTCCTCGTACTCTTTCGCCGCTTGCCAGGCGTCGGGGTTTTCCGTCCGGACCCGGTGCACATTTTCTGATGGCACCGGCACAGAGGACAGCAACGCCTCGCAGGCCATGCGGTAGTTGCTGTCGGGGTGGTCGAGGGGAACGTGGCGCTCGTCGCCCCAGAAAAAGTGAATCTTGTGCCAGGGCAGGCGGGCTCGAAAGGAGGGTTCCTCCTCCCCCGCGAGCAGCCTGTACAACGCCTTGGGCGTCGAGCCGCCGGCAAGAACCACAGTGAAAATCCCCTGCGCCTTCACCGCTTCCTCCGCACGGCGGACGTACTCCTCTGCTGCCGCCCGGGCCAGCTCTTCCGGATTTGCTGCGATCTGGATGTCGGGTTGCCGCAGGTTCATGGATCTCTCGTGACTGAAAGGACGGCGCAGCGGGCGGCGCCCAGTAAAGCAGTCTTATCATTTAAAATGACGCGGACCGGGATGGCTTCCAGCAAGGGTTTCATCCGGCCCTTGGCGGTGAACGACTCCAGAAACGTAGAGTCCGTGAGCTTCTGGATGATCTTGGGGCCGATTCCACCCCCCACAAACAGGCCTCCCGTAGCCATCACTTTCAGGGCCAGGTTGCCGGCTTCCGCGCCGTACAGCGACACGAAGAGCTCCAGCGCCTGGACGCAGAGCGGGCTCGTAGCCTCAAGGGCCTCCTGGGTGATCACCGCGGCAGGGTCGTGCCGGCGCATCTTGTCGGAGAGCCACGCCGGCTCCTCGGCGCCCCCGCTATCTCGAAAGAATTGGTAAATATTAAGCAAGCCCGGTCCGGAGAGAACGCGCTCACAACTGACGCGCTTGAATTTCGTGAGCAAGTATCGGAGCAGCTCCATTTCCAGCGGATTGCGCGGTGCAAAATCGGCGTGACCGCCCTCCGAGGCGAAGACCCGGTGCCGGCGGCCGTCCCAATAAAGACCCGCCTCACCGAGGCCTGTCCCGGCGGAAATAACGGCCTGGTTTCCTCCCGCATCGGCGGCACCTTCATTTAGAACTGCGAAGTCCCTCTCTTCCAATGCGGCGATGCCGTAGGCGTTGGCCTCGAGGTCATTGATCAGCCCCACCTTCTCGATGCGCAACTGCTCGGCCAGTTGGCGGGAGTCGACCACCCAGGGCAGGTTGGTCGCCTCACACCGGCCGTGCTTGACGGGTCCTGCGGCGCCGAAGCAGGCCTGTTGGACGGAGAAGAGGTGCGACGAGATGAAGCGGTCGAGAACTGCCTCCATGTTGGCATATTCCCGGCTGGGATAGACGGCTTCCGCAGCGAGCTCAAGGCGATTGCCGGCTACCGTAACGAAAGCGAGCCTCGTGTTTGTGCCGCCGATGTCGCCCGCCAGGATCATTTTTCCATCTCCCTCCACTGCCGGCCGCCGCGCTCCATTAATTCTTCCGCTTCCCTGGGTCCCCAGGAACCCGCCGGGTAATTGGGGAAGCTCCGGGGGGGCAACGCCTTCCACACGTCAAGGATCGGCGCCACCACGCTCCAGCCGGCCTCGACCATGTCGGCCCGCTGGAAAAGGGTGGCGTCCCCCATCATGCAGTCGTAGAGCAGGCGCTCGTAGCCGGTGCTGGGCGTGCTTCCGAAGTAGTCCTTGTACTGAAACGCCATGTTCACGGAGCCCAGACGCAAGATGGGTCCGGGAACCTTGGCGCCGAAGCGCATGGAGATCCCCTCGTCGGGCTGGATGGTCAGGACGAGGAGGTTCGGGGTCAGGCGATCCACCGGGGTCTTGCGGAACAGGATGAAGGGGGCGCGCTTGAACTGGATCGCGATTTCCGTGACGCGCTTCGGCAGACGCTTGCCGGTGCGCAAGTAGAACGGCACGTCGGCCCAGCGCCAGTTGTCTACGGACAGCTTGAGGGCCACGAAGGTCTCGGTCGTGGAATCCGGGGCGACGTTGAGCTCGAAGCGGTAGGCGGGCACCCGCTTGCCTGCGATCGTCCCTTCGCCATACTGGCCGCGCACCGTTCGGGTCAGGACTTCTTCCGGAGTCAAAGGCTGGATGGCGCGCAGGACCTTGGCCTGCTCATCTCGCACCGCGTTCGCTTCAAATGAGATCGGGGGCTCCATGGCCGTGAGGGTCAGCAACTGAAACATGTGGTTCGGCACCATATCGCGCAGCGTTCCCGCTTCCTCATAGTAACCGCCGCGCTGCTCCACGCCGATGCCCTCCGCCACGCTGATCTGCACGTGATCGATGTAACGGCGGTTCCAGATGGGCTCGAAGATGCCGTTGGCGAATCGAAAAACCAAGATGTTCTGGACCGTCTCCTTGCCGAGATAATGGTCGATCCGGTAAATCTGGCTCTCGGTCAGGACCTTGCTGATCTCTCGATTGAGGGCGCGGGCCGAATCCAGGTCCCGCCCGAAGGGTTTTTCGATGATGACCCGGCGCCAGCGCCCGTTTTCTTCCTGGGCGAGTCCCGCCTCGCCGAGCTGCCGGACGATCTCGGAAAAGTAGCTGGGGCTGGTGGCCAGGTAGTAGAAATAATTTCCCCGCGTTCCGTGCTCCTTGTCCACCTGGGCCAGCAGGTTGCCAAGCTTCCGGTAGGCGTTGGGGTCGTTGAAATCACCCTTCATGTAGTGCAGCCTCTGGGTAAACCACTCCCAGAGACCGGGTTCGACTTGATCGGTGGCAAACTCGCGTATCTCCCGGCTCATCTTCTCGCGAAACTCCTCGGTGCTCATGCCGGCGCGGGCAAAGCCCACCACAGCAAACTCTTTGGACAGGAGGTTGCTTTTCGCCAGGTTGTACAATGCCGGAATCAGCTTGCGCTTGGTTAAATCTCCGGCGGCCCCAAAAATGACCATCACGCAAGGGTCGCCGGGTTGACCGGGCTGTTCATCGGTTGCGTTCTTCGCCTCAACTGAAACCATGGCTCGTCCTCTTATGATGCCCACCCTGGGGCGGTGAGCCGGAAAGAAGTTTTTTCCACCCTCTCCCTGGTGAGGGAGAGGGGATGTTATTGTACTGCCGCTAACCGCCGGCAGGGCGCTCGACGTGCCCGCCGAACTTCTGCCGCATGGCCGACAGCAACTTCTCGGCAAAGGTGTGGGTCTGCCGGGACCGGAAGCGCGCGTACAGAGAAGCCGAGAGCACCTCGGCCGGGACCGCTTCTTCAACGGCGGCCATAATGGTCCAGCGCCCTTCGCCCGAGTCCTGCACAAAGCCGGTGTACTCCGACAGTGTGGGGTTTTCCAGGAGCGCCATGGCCGTCAGGTCCAGAAGCCAGGATCCCACCACGCTCCCCCTGCGCCACACCTCCGCAATGTCCGCCACGTTGAGGTCGTAGCGGTGCTCTTGGGATAGTTCCTGGGAGCCGGCGTTTTGCAGGATGTCGAAGCCCTCGGCATAGGCTTGCATCAGACCATACTCGATGCCGTTGTGGACCATCTTGACGAAGTGCCCGGCGCCCGCCGCACCGCAGTGCAGGTAGCCCTCCTCGGCCGTGCCTCTGGCCTGCTCGCGACCCGGAGTGCGCGGGATTTCACCGCGTCCGGGCGCCAGCGTCTTAAAGATGAGGGTGAGACGCTCGACGATCTCGGACTCTCCCCCGATCATCAGGCAATAGCCGTGCTCCAAACCCCAGATGCCGCCGCTCGTGCCCACGTCCAGGTAGTGAATGTTCCGGTCTTTCAGCATCCGGGCCCGGCGCACGTCGTCTTTGAAGTAGGAATTGCCCCCGTCCAGGATCACATCGTCCGGCTCCATTCGTCGGGCCAGCGCCAGAACGGTCTGCTCCGTGGGATCTCCGGCCGGCACCATGACCCACGCCACCCGCGGCTTGGTCAACCGCTTGACGAACTCGTCGAGATTCGCGGTGCCCACGGCGCCCTCGGCGGCAAGCTTCCCCACGCTTTCAGGGTCGCGGTCGTAGACGACGCACTCGTGGCCGCCTCGCATCAAACGCCGGACCATGTTGGCCCCCATGCGGCCGAGCCCCACCATTCCCAGTTGCATGTCATGGACTCCTTCTAAGATTGTAGCTTCGTTTGGTTGAGCTAGAGCCTGTATGAATCTCCGCGACCATTCTTTTCTCGGCCGTCCCCGCGTCCGGCCGGGGAAAACACTGGGCACTGTTTAGTCTCCGCTACTCGCCGCTCTGCTGGAGCAGCTTGGCCACCAGGCCCGTCCATCCGGTCTGGTGGCCGGCGCCGATCCCGGCGCCGTTGTCGCCGTGAAAGTACTCGTAGAACAGGATCAGGTCCTTCCAGTGCGGGTCCGTCTGGAACTTTTTGGCGCTTCCCCAGACCGGCCGGTTCCCATCGGCTCCCTTGAGGAAGATCCGGCTCAGCCGCCGCGACAGATCTGCGGCGATCTCCCAGAGGTTCACCATGACGCCGCTCCCGGTGGGGTACTCGACCTGGAAGTCGTCGCCGAAGTAGTGGTGGAACTTCTGGAGGGCCTCGATGAGCAGAAAGTTGACCGGAAACCAGACGGGGCCCCGCCAGTTGGAGTTCCCGCCGAACAGCCCGCTGCAGGATTCCGCCGGCTCGTATTCCACGCGATGATCCACCCCGTTGACCTGCATCACGAAGGGGTGGTCCCGGTGGAAGCGGGAGAGGGCGCGGATGCCGTACGGGGAGAGCAGCTCGGCCTCATCCAGCATGTGGCGCAGGATCCCGCGCAGCCGGGTCTGGTGCACGACCGCCAGCAGGCGCCGGATGCTTCCGTCCTCCCCTCTCGTTTCGTGGATGTAGGGACGCAGGTCCGCCCGGTTCCGAATGAACCACTCCATGCGGCGCTTGAAACCCGGCAGCCGATCCACGCGTTGGGGCTCCAGCGTCTCCACGGCAAAGAGCGGGACCAGTCCCACCATGGAGCGGATCCGCAGGCGGCGGTGTTGTCCGTCGGGCATGTGGAGAACGTCGTAGTAGAATTTGTCCTCATCGTCCCAGAGCTCGATTCCCTCTCCCGCCATGTTGTTCATCGCGTAGATGATGTAGACGAAGTGCTCGAAGAACTTGCTGGCCACGTCCTCGTAGGCGCGGTCTCGATCGGCCAGCTCCATGGCGATGGCCAGCATGTTCAGACAATACATGGCCATCCAGGCCGTGCCGTCGGACTGGTCGATGTGCCCCCCGGTGGGCAGCGGCATGCTGCGGTCGAACACCCCGATGTTGTCCATGCCCAGGAAGCCGCCCTGGAAGATGTTCAGGCCCTCGGCATCCTTGCGGTTGACCCACCAGGTGAAGTTCAAAAGCAGTTTGTGGAAGACCCGCTCGAGGAAGGCATAATCGGCCTGGCCCCGCAGGCGCCTCTCGATCTTGAAGACACGCCAGGCGGCCCAGGCGTGCACGGGCGGGTTCACGTCCCCGAAAGCCCACTCGTAGGCGGGGAGCTGGCCGTTGGGGTGCATGTACCACTCCCGCAGCAGGAGGACCAGTTGGTGTTTGGCGTAGTCCGGGTCCACCAGGGCCAGGGCGATGGTGTGGAAAGCCAGGTCCCAGGCCGCATACCAGGGGTATTCCCACTTGTCGGGCATGGAGAGGACATCGTCATTGTAGAGGTGCTTCCAGTCGTGGTTCCGGCCGCGCTGGCGCTGCGGAGGAGGCGGGGGCTGAGTCGTATCCCCTTCCAGCCAGCGCCGCATGTCGTAGTGGTACCACTGCTTGGACCAGAGCATACCCGCCAGAGCCTGCCGCACCACGTTCTTGGCATCCTCGCTCAGCGGAGCGGGGATCACAGTGGCGTAAAATTCCTCGGCCTCCTGCCGGCGCGCGGCGAAGATGCGGTCGAAGGTCTCTCCAAACAGATCCCCTTCCGCATCCTGGCTCCATAGGCGGAGGCGCACCACCGCTTCCCGGCCGGGGGGCACCTGGAGGTAGTAATGGCAGGCCGCCTTGGTCCCTTCTTGAGATGGGTTTACGGCAGCTTTCTTACCGTGGATCAAATAGTCATGAAAGGCGTCCTTGACGAACGGGTAGCCATTTTCGATGCCATACAATCGCCGGAAGTTCGTGTCGTTTTCCGTGAACAGGAGAGCCGGCGACCCTTCGCATCTGAACTCGTAGGTTTGTCCCAGCCCCGGGTGATCCACCAGGACGGTGACCGTTCCGTCCCCCGAATCCCTTCGGCGCAGCCTGGGACGCGCGCTGCCGGGCTCCCAGGACCACGTGTTGCGGAACCAGAGGGTGGGCAGCAGGTGGAGGGGGGCCGGATCCGGGCCGCGGTTGGTCGCGGTGATGCGGATCAGGAGGTCGTCCGTGGAGGCCTTGGCGTATTCCACGAAGACGTCGAAATAGCGGTTCCCGTCGAACACGCCCGTATCCAGGAGCTCGAACTCGGGATCGCAGCGGCTCCGCCGGGCGTTTTCCGCGATCAGCTCGGAGTACGGAAAGGCCGCCTGGGGATACTTGTAGAGCCCTTTCATGTAGGAGTGGGTCGGCGTCGAGTCGAGGTAGAAGTAGTATTCCTTGACGTCCTCGCCGTGATTGCCCTGGGAGCCGGTGAGACCGAAGAGGCGCTCCTTCAGGATCGGGTCCCGCTCGTTCCACAGGGCCAGGGCGAAGCAGAGGCGCTGGTGGTTGTCGGAAATCCCCAGGAGCCCGTCCTCGCCCCAGCGGTAGACGCGGGAGCGGGCATGGTCGTGGGGGAAGTACTCCCAGGCGGTGCCGTTGGGGGAGTAATCTTCCCGCACCGTTCCCCACTGGCGCTCGGCTAGATACGGTCCCCACCGCCTCCAGTGCGCGGTGCGCTCCCGCGCTTCCTCAAGCCGTCTTCCCTCCGCAGTTTCCTGTGGCCGCAAGCCGTTCAGCCTCCATGGGAGAATGCGGGATACAGCGTCATTCCGCCGTCCACGAAAAGGGTCTGGCCGTGCACGTAGTCAGAGTCGTCGGAGGCAAGCCACACGGCCGCCCGGGCGACGTCTTCGGGAAGACCGATGCGTCCGTAAGGGATCAGGCGCAGCAGGGCCGCCAGGGCTTCCGGAGTCTCCCAGGCGCCGCGGTTGATGGAGGTCTGGATGGCGCCGGGGGCGATGGAGTTGACCCGGATGCGATGAGGCGCCAGCTCCTGGGCCAGGGATTCCATGAAGAGCTTCACGCCGCCCTTGGAGGCTGCGTAGTTCACGTGACCGGCCCAGGGAATCCTCTCGTGGACCGAGGAGATGCAGATGATCTTTCCGGCCGCCCGGGAGATCTCCGGCCGGATGCCCCGGCGGATCATCTCGCGGGCCGCCTCGCGAGCGCACAGGAACATGCCGGTGAGGTTCACGCCCAGGACCAGATTCCACTCTTCCAGCGTCATTTCCGGAAAGGGCGCGTCGCGCTGCAGCCCCGCGTTGTTCACCAGGATGTCAATGGTCCCCCAGGACTTGAACATCTCCTGAAACATGGCCCGGACCTCATTTTCCCGGGAGACATCGGCCCGGAGGGTCATGGCCTGGACACCGCAGGCCCGAATCCTGTCCGCGATCTCCTGTGCCGCCTCGGGCTTGTTGTTGTAGTTGACCACCACGTCGGCGCCCGCGGCGCCTAGGGCCAGCGCCACCCCCTCTCCGATTCCCGAACTGGCCCCCGTGACCAACGCCTTCTGACCTTTCAAAGGCTGGCAGGACACGAGACCTCCCGGATCTAGCCCCAGGTTACCTTAGGGGGTGGTTTCTCATGGGGCCTATGACTCCCACACCAGGGGTTTCAGGGCAGATATGGCCTTGGGATTGTCGCGCCAAACTTCGGGATTGGCGTCCACGTAAAGCTCGATCTCGTTGCCGTCGGGGTCTTCCACGTAAAGGGACTGGCTGACGGTGTGGTCCGACTCTCCCAGGATCGCGACCCCGTTGCCTTCCAGCCACTGCTTTGCAGCGCGCAGCTCTTCCAGGGAATCGCCGATTTTGAAGGCCAGGTGGTAGAGGCCCACGCTGTTGGCAGGCGGATTCACGGCTCCCGGCCCGATGGCCATCACGGCCAGGTCGTGATGGTTTTCCCCAGCGGAAAAAAAGGCCATGCGCCCTGAGCGGACGACTTCCTTAAGGCCCAGAATATCGCGATAAAAGTGGATCGAGCGTTCCAGATCCCTGACCCGCAGGACCGCATGCCCCAAAGTCTTAATTCGTATCATGGCGGATTCCCCCTCAGCGAAGGCTTTGTAAGAAATAATCATACCAGCCGGACTCGCCCACGGCTACCCTTTGATTTGCTGCTATCGAGGACTGCAAAACGAAAGTCCCATGCACTCCGGGACGCTCAAGGACACCCCCTCACCTTTATCCTCTCCCTCTTGTAAGGGGAGAGGAAGGATTTAAATTCCCTCTCTTGGGGGAGAGGGCAGGGTGAGGGGGAAGCACTGAAGTGCATGGATGGGACATTACAAATGCAGCAATATCTCCCTTACTTGTTGTCAGTTCTGATCCGTAGCGAGATAGGATGTCAGTTCTGATCCGTAGCGAGATAGGATGGGTTATCGTTCTTCCCCAACGGATGCTCTCATCGCCGGGCCTTGCCTCGTGTGGCTTTCTTCCGTTGCAGCCCGCGCTGTCTTTGTTGTGGCAAAGCTTTCCGGGCTCTTTCTGTTGAAGGGGGATGAGTGGGAGGAGCGATACCCATGGCTCTGAAAAGGCGCTCTGCTTCGGCTCTGTACCTGTTCGCTTCGTCCTCGCGTTTCAGATCACGCGCCACGAGAGCAAGGGCGTCGAGGGTGCGAGCTTCATTTAAGACGTCGCCGAATTGACGGAAAGCGACTAATGCCTCATGAAAGAGGGCCTCGGCCTGGGCGACCTCTCCCAGGTCACGTTGGAGGTCTGCAAGCAGCAAGAGTGCTACGGCCTCACTCCGAACGTCGCCCATGCGGCGGAAGATAGTCAAGACTTTGCGAAAAGCGGTTTCGGCACTGGAGAGATTTCCCCGGTCGTGGTCAAGAGCAGCGATCTCTCCCATAGTGATTGCTTCACTCCGGGTGTCACCAAGGCGGCGGTACATGTTCAGGGAATCTCGGAGTGCTTCTTCAGCTTCTGCAAAATCTCCTTGCTCGCGGAAGAGGGTCCCAAGCTGTACGAGTGTGCTGGCCTCAGCTTGAAGATCGGTGATCCGGCGGGAGCCTATGAGGGCCTTCTGGAGGGAATCCTTCGCTTTTGCCAGGTCTCCTCGGGTTCGGTAGAGGGAGCCCAGGTCGTTCAGGGTGAGCGCTTCGCTCGGAGCATCATGAAGATGGCGGAAGGTAGCAAGAGCTTCTTGGAGAGCAGTTTCAGCGCGTGAGAAGTCTCCGCGGTCGCGGTAGAGCAAGCCAAGAAAATGCAGAGTGCTCGCTTCATTGCGGGGATCGTGGATCACTCGGAAGATCGCAAGAGCTTCCTGGAGGGCGGTCTCTGCTCGGGACAGATCCCCTTGGATGCGATAGAGAGAGCCGAGGTCTTGGAGGGAAATCGCTTCATTTCGGGGATCGTAGATTTCTCGAAAGACCGCAAGAGCTTCTTGTAGGGTGGTCTCTGCGCGGGACAAATCTCCGCGGAGCCGATAGAAGCGACTGAGTTCGGTCAAAGTGGTCGCCTGACCGTGGCGATTATGGAGATGGCGGAAGATAGTGAGTGCATCCTGCAAGGCGGATTCGGCCTGTGAGGGACCGCCCTTGTCTTGATAAATGGTGCCAAGGTCCCGGAGAGCAGTGGCCTTCTTCAGGGCATCTCCAATGCGCTCGAAATTGCTAAGAGCCTCCCGGAGCGCAGTTTTGCTCTCTTCCGGCCGCCCCGCCAAATAATGAAGATGACCGAGGTTCAGGAGGAGTTCTCCTTGAACCGATAACCACTCTGGACCGACTTTGTCTCTAGTCTCGTCGAGAGCTTTTGCGAGGATATTACTGGCCTCCTCTATTTCACCCCGCTCAAGCAAGCCCGCGGCTAAATTAATTCTGGCTATGGCGATCCCCAAATGGTCGTCAGGTCGAAGCTGCTCGTAGCGTTGAAGCACCTCACGCCGCTCCTGGACGAGACGATCGAGGTTCTGGGCATCCAAGAGAGCCTCCCGTCCTGCCATCTCCTTGGCGATCCTTGCCTGAAGATCGGCTTCATGGCGAAAGGTCCAGTGGCCGCTTCGGACTGCCCAGAAGTCTCCTGCTTTCCAGAACAGTTCCTGCTCGACAATTTCATCGAGCCAGAAGAGCAGCCGGAGACGGTTTGTAGTGAAGAAGTCTCTGCTCAAGTTGAGTTGTAGGAGAGAGTGGGATAGTCCTTCGTGATCGCCGGCTTTCTCCTCTGAAACGATCTCGGATAGGCCGTCGATGAAGTAGATCGGCGGGGAAGCGCTGAGAGTGGCCAGATGTTCTCGGAGTCTCGCGGCCAGGTCTCGCTCCCCCTCGGTCAGGTTGATTGTCGTTACCGGATGATCCCGGCCGAGTTGCTCCTGAATTCCCTTCTCGACTGATTCGCGGGCGTGAGGACCGGAGCAGTCCACGAAGAGAACGCAGCCCATACCCGCAGTATGTTTGAGGAGCATTGCAATCTCCTCGATCTGCAACTGGTCTTTCACCGTCAAGGAAAGAATCATCGGCGCTTCCGCCCTGTCCTGACCCCCCGCGCGGTCTTGTGGGTTGGTTTCCGAAGCTTCTTGAGCTTGGCGTCGAGAAGGGGTTTCACCAGCGGGTGAACGGCGACCCACTGTTCGTCGTTCAGGTATTCCAGGATCGCGAGGGCGTGAATCAGGTCCAGTTCAACCTGAGTGCTTCCTGCGGCCTTCCTTTCTGCGACCTTTGCGAGGGTCTCGAAGTGCTCATTGGTGAGGAAGCGGTTGTACTGGTTCCTGATCTCCGCCAGGCTCTGGTCCACGTCAGGTCCCAGGATGCGGTTGCCACCTCTGGTGAGCGCTATGGTGCAGGCTGACCGCATGACTCGCATGAGATCCCGCGTGACGCCGCCCGAGTTCACAATGGCCTTCTCAAGATGGGCGGAGTCGATGAGAGCCGGGTCAATTCGTTTTGCGACCGTCTCCGACAGGTGGCGGATCGTTCTTGTGTGCTTCTGGCCTTCACGGGTGAGCACGTGAAAGTTTGGAAGAGTATAAGAGGTTCCGATGGAGGCAATTGTCCCAGGGAACTCGTGGGAGCAGTACAGGGCGATCGGCAAGGTATAGATGATCTTACATCTTGGCTGGGTGAGGACCGAAGCGTTCTCGACGAAGAGATTTCGGCCTGTGGAAAATGGCGCCTTCTCGATGTCGTCAATGATGATCAGGATATCTTTCTCGGGGAGCGCCAGGCGAATCTCGTCCAGGATGGTGTTGGTGATTTCCATGAGGTCGGTGAGGCGGGGCTCCAGAACCTCGCGCGCCTCTTTTTTGCTCTCTACTCCTCGCTGGAGTCGCCCCAAAACTCCGAGGAAGAAGGCGCTGAGCTTACCCTTGACCTCGACCTCCGCTTCCTCTTTGTCGATCTTTGTGATCTGGATCGTGTTTCGCCAGGTATTGAGACGGTCGATGAGGTTTTCGGAGGGGTGGATTCCTTCATCGAAGGCCCGTGTGTACGTCTGGGCGGCGACGGAAAATAGGAGGTCGATGAACCTGACATCGTTCGGGTCGAGGACTTCAAAGACCGAGTATTTCACAACGAGGAACTTGTTCAGGATCTCGGGATCAGCGGCCAAACGGTTTAGCTCGGTGGACTTCCCACACCCCCTGTGGCCTGTGAAGAGGATCTTCTCCCTGGCCTGGCTGGTGAGAAATTCGATCTTGATGCGCTGGAAGGGGTTTCCCTCCCGGTCGGTGTAAAAGCTCGGGTCCCGGCCCACTCCTGATGTCCTCCGGGCTTGAAGCAATTACAGTATATCATGGTTCCCCAAGCGCCCAGGAGGAAGGAAATTGTTTTTGGCTGCGTTCAGGGATTCGGCCCTTGTGGAGAGCTACTCGAGCCAGCCGATGGTCTTGCTGCTGCTCCCCACGAACCAGACGCGGCCGCCGGCGTCGGCGGCCATCTTGCGGATGGCGGTATTGGCGGAGGGGAGGGCGAGAGTCTCGAACCGCTCGGTGCGCGGGTCGAACCGGATCACGGTGTTGGCGGAAATCTCGTTGTAGACGATCCGCCCCTGCCCGTCCACGGCGATGGCATACGGTCCGCTGTCCGGTCCCGACACCGGAGGATATTCGGTGATCTTTCCCGTCGCCGGGTCCAGCTTTCCCAGCCCGCCGCGGCGGTACTGGGTGAACCAGACCGTGCCGTCCGGGCCGATGGCGACGCGGCGGGGCCCGGAGCGCCGGGTGGGCGGTGCATACTCTGTGATTTTCCCCGTGGCTGGGTCCAGACGGCCGACCTTGTGTCCGGACAGTTCGGCGAACCAAACCGTTCCCCCCTGGTCAACGGCGATCCCGTACGGTCCCGAGCCTCGGGTTGGGATGGGGTACTCGGTCACTTTGCCGGTCCGGCGCTCCACCTTGCCGATCTTCCCGCTTCGTTGCATTGTGAACCACAGGTTGTCCTGCGGGTCGAGGACGGGCGTGTGGGGACCGTTGCCGGGGGAGGGGATCGGGTAGCTGCTGAGATCTCCCGTCTTGGGGTTCAGCCGGCTGATCCGGTTGCCGCCCATCGCCGTGATCCAGAGGTTTCCGTCCCGATCGGCGACGATGCCGTGCGGCTGGGAGCCTTCGGGCAGATTGTAGGAACGGAAGCTCTTGGTCGTGGGGTCCATGCGAACAACCAGGTCGCTGTTCATGGCCACAAAATACACGGCCCCGTCGGCGGAGGGAGCCGGGTCCCGAGGATACGAGACGGAGATACTGATAGGAAACTCCCGAACCTGGAAAGCCGCCGTCTGAGGGAGAGGACTCACGGAAAGAATGAGGACCAAAAAGCTCAGTACTGTTCCGACTTTTCGATACACTGAAATCATCAACTTACCCATCCGGGCCGAGAGGACAGACGGGTAGATTTTCCGTTCTTCCTCGATCGAAGGGACAGACAGGCGGGAGTTGACGATGTGTTGGTTGATCGTCGGCATCATCAGGCTTCCTTTGGTGGGACAACTCGCTCCAGTTCGGTGATGATTTCTGGGAGTTCCTTGGTTACAGTCTGCCACAGGATGTCGAAGTCCACGAAGTCGTACCCGTGGATGAGTCGGTTCCTCATGCCTACAATTTGTGCCCAGGGGATTTGTGGGTGCTGAACCTGTGCCTTTTTTGATATGCGACTGGCTGCCTCGCCCACGATCTCGATGAGCCGAACCAATGCCAGTTGAAGAAGCCGCGATGTGTCCAGGTCGGGGCGGGTCTTGCCCTGTATAAGAGAGACGGCCTCCCGGGCATGATCAAGCATGTGGCGCATACGGATCAGGTCTTCATGACTCGACATATTGCACCTGAGCTTGCGACAGAACATCGTCTCGGAAATACCGGCCGAGGCACTTGGGAGTGTTTATGTCTACGTTCCGCCCGCCGAGGAGACCGGACAGTTCGATTTCCATGCCCGCCAGGCGAATCAGCCCTGGCACATGTTCGGATTCAAACTCCACTAGCACATCCACGTCGCTGTCCGGCCGGAAATCGTCGCGCAGGACCGAGCCGAAGAACGACAGCTTGCGGATATGGTTGCGACGGCAAAACTCAGCGATCTTTTCAGTGGGAATTTCGATCTGAACCTTGCCGTTCATACTTTCACCTGCCTACTCTTGCCAGTCAGGCTCGGGGGAATCGGGTCATTCCTAGAACGCAATGAGTCCCCTCCTCATGGTCTTATTCTCAAAGAGGCTATTGGGCGTGTCAAGGGGTTTCGGAACCTATTTTCGTGAGGGAGACAATCTCGTAAAGGCGCTGCCGTCCTTCTTTGCCGCGAATGGCCACGCTCATCTTCTTCCCCACCTGAACCAGGTCCCGGACCTGCTCGTAAGCTTCCTGGCAAGCCAGGCGGATGTAGGGGTCGAAGTGGCGCCGATCCGCCAGGGTCTTCTCCTTTTCGTTTCTGGGGGCGCAGTTCTCCAGGCCCTGGAGGATGAAAACCCGGCACGTGGAGCAGCGGGCGTTGCCCCCGCACACGTGGGTGTGGGCGATTCCCGCTCTGAGGGAGGTCTCGAGGATCGAGGTGCGGACGTCCGTCTCGACCTTTTTTTCGCCAAAATAATCGATGACCGGCATGGCGTTCCCCTGCTGGAAAACAAGCTTCATGATACCAGAGGGGCGGGCGATCAGCCATTCTTCCCTACCCTGGGCTTCTCGTGAGGTATCAGTACGCGGCCGAGTCCTTGGGGCAGCCCCCTTGGGCTCCCGGAGAGCTTTCGACAAGAGGAAGGGGAGGGACCGGGGTGCCCCTTGGGGCTCCAGTAAACTTTTGCACGGGAGGGCGATTTGAGTTCGGAGATGTTTGGACTGGAGGGAGGTTTCACCATTCGGGAGGGCGGCGCCTGCAAAACTTTAAGTCGCCCTACGGGACACACCCGGTCCCTTTCCACGAGAGCAATATAAGGTCGCCTGTGGAGGCTGCCCCCTCGGACGGAAGAGTACTTATGTAGGGGCACCCTGCGCCTGCCTGTGCGTGTCCGCACGCGGACAGGCGGGGGCCCTCTGTCGCGTCGATCCCGGCTTGACGGACCCCGCCCCGTGCGTTATATTAACTTGGGAATAACGAACGGGGAGAGGCAATGAAGGATTCCGTTTCCCGTCCGGCGGCACACAGTCGCGACAGGGCTCTGGGCACCGGCCCCAGCGTCAAGAGCTATCAGGTGACCGGGCGCCTCTGGATTGAAAAGAGCGGTGAGACGTACCTGAGCTGGGGACGGGTGGTTCTCCTGGAGCGGATCCGGGAGCACGGATCGATCTCCTCGGCGGCACGCTCCATGGGGATGGGCTACCGCCATGCCTGGGATCTGGTGGAGGAGATGAACCGGTTGGCGCCACGTCCTCTGGTGGAGAGGGCGGCGGGAGGATCGCACGGAGGAGGGACCCGCCTTACCCCCACAGGGGAGGAAGCGATCGAGGGGTTCTGGAAACTGGTCGCCGATTTCCGCAGGTTCCTGGCCCGTCAGCGGCCTCAGGTGTGAGGCATGACCATGAGGTTTCTGGCAGCAGGTCTGGTGGTGGCGGCCCTGGCCTGCGCGGCTCCTTGGGAATCCGTTGCCGCCCCTGCTGAAGTCACGGTCTTTGCCGCGGCCAGTCTGACGGATGCTTTGGAAACAATCGCCTCGGTTTATAGAAAACAGTCCCGAGTGAAGATCGTCTTTAACTTTGCCGGCTCCAACGTCCTGGCCCGCCAGATTGAACAGGGGGCTCCGGCGGATATCTTCTTTTCTGCAAACCTCGAGCAGATGGAGACTGTGGAAGGAAAGAATCTCGTGGACAGGTCCTCCCGGAAAAACCTCCTCTCGAACCAGCTCGTGATCGTGGTCCCCGCTGACCGCGGTCTCCGGATCCAGAGTCCCGCGGATCTGCTTTCGGGGCGCTTCCGGCGCGTCGTGCTGGCTGACCCTGCCGCGGTGCCCGCGGGAATTTACGCCCGGCAGTATCTCGAAAAGCAGGGATTATGGGAGCGGCTGCGGGAACGTATCGTCCCCACTCTGGACGTGCGGGCCGCTCTGGCAGCCGTTGGGTCGGGAAATGTGGACGCCGGTTTCGTGTATCGCACTGATGCGGCCACCTCCCGCCAGGTGAAGATTGCCTATGCCCTGCCTCTGGAGGCGGGTCCCAGGATCGTCTATCCTGTGGCGCCTGTCAGGCAAGCAAGAAATTTCGGGGAAGCCGTCCAGTTTCTCAAATTTCTCCAGGGGCCCCAGGCGGCTGAAATCTTCCATCGCTACGGATTTCTGACTTTGGAATAAGGGGTTCTCCTATGGACGGTGCGCAATTGGGTATCGTCGCTTTCACGGTTAAAACGGCTCTCCTGAGCACCCTGGTCATCTTGCCACCGGGAATCGGTCTCGCCTGGCTGCTGGCCAAGAGGCAATGGCCGGGGAAAAGCGTTGTTGAGACCCTGGTCTCTTTGCCTCTGGTCATGCCGCCCGTGGCGACGGGGCTCATCTTGCTTATGCTCCTGGGCCGTCGGGGTCCCCTGGGGGGATGGTTATACGAGCGGGGAATTGAAGTAGCCTTCACCGCGGCGGCAGTGGTCGTCGCCCTTGGCGTCATGTCGTTTCCCCTGCTGGTGCGGGCCGCGCGAGTCGCTTTCGAGGAAGTAAGCCCCCGGCTCGAGCAGATTGCCGCCACCCTGGGAAGTGGAAACCTCCGCATCTTCTTTACGGTTACTTTGCCCCTGGCCGCTCGAGGCGTACTGGCGGGGACCGTGCTGGCCTTTTCCCGCGCCCTGGGAGAATTCGGGGCCACAATCATCATAGCCGGAAATATTCCAGGGAAGACTCAGACTCTCTCGCTGGCGATCTTCCAGTTCGTCCAGGTGGGCCGCGACCGGGAGGCGATGAGCCTGCTGCTCGTGACCGTGATCATCGCCTTTCTCACGCTGTTGTCCGCCGAATGGCTCGCCCGCAGGGGGAAGAAGAAGACGGAGGCCGGATGAATGGGTTCCTGAAGGTTCAAGCGACCCTCCCGTTGAGCCAGTTCCGGCTGCAAGTGGATCTCTCGCTGGCCTCACCCGTCACCGCGCTGTTCGGGCCCTCGGGCGCGGGCAAGACCACCTTGCTGGAGATCATCGCAGGATTGAGGACTCCGCAGCAGGGGCTCGTGGAAATGAACGGCACCGTTTTGTTTTCCTCCGAGAAGAGGATTCACCTGCCGCCTCAGGCGAGGGGCATCGGTTATGTACCCCAAGAGGGGGCGCTCTTCCCCCATCGCTCCGTGCGCGGCAATATTCTCTACGGAAGGAAACGATCTCCGCATGGAGCTCCGATCCCGATGGAACACGTGATCGAGGTTCTGGAGATGGACTCGCTTCTGGAGCGGAGGGTCTCGCAGATCTCGGGAGGAGAGCGCCAGCGAGTGGCGCTGGCCCGCGCCCTGCTATCCAACCCGAGGTTATTGCTTCTGGACGAACCTCTGGCCGCACTGGACATCTCCCTCAAGGAGCGGATCCTCCCCTACCTGCTGCGTGTCCGCGATGAATTCCGGGTCCCGATGCTTTACGTCACCCACAATACGACCGAGGTCCTCTCCATGGCCCAGTGGGTGGTTTTTCTAAGACGGGGAACCGTGATTGCCCAGGGTTTTCCCCGGGACGTGCTTAGCTCCCGAGAAGTCCTGCCCCAGGTGGAGAACGGCCAGCTCGAGAACGTCATCCAGGGCTCGGTGCTGGATGCCAACAGAGAGTTGGGGATCACCACTCTTTCCCTGACCGATGCCACCACTCTCTCGGTCCCCTTTGCGGAAAAGGTGCGGGGCGAGAAAATCCAGGTTTCCATCCCGGCCCACGAGATTCTCGTGGCCACCGAAGAGCCGCGCGGGCTCTCGGCTCGAAACGTGCTGCCGGGGAGAATTACTTCCGTGCAGTGTGTGCGGGAGTCCTGTTTCCTCAAGGTGGACGCGGGTTTTCCCTTCCTGGTCCGGATTACCCCTTCGGCGGTGGAAAAGCTCGGACTCCGTGAGGGGGTTCCCGTCTTCCTGATCATGAAGACCCACTCCTTCCGCATTCTCTAAAATCACCCGCTGCAGACCTTGCAATTCCTGCCCCAAGCGGTGATAAACTGGCCTTGACGTCTGAATGGGCCGCGCCTAGAATTGCTTTCATCTACCGAAAGGACAAGCGACTCAGACATCACAGGAATCCGTTGATGGCTGGGAAAGGAGTCTATGGTTCCGGAAACCATGGATTGAGGTCTTTAGCTATCCTTAAGGTATCTACAGGGAGGGGATATCCATGAGGAGCACAGCCAAGGGCCGGGTGTTCGGAATTCTGCTTGCGATCTGGGTCCTGAATCTATCCGCCTCGCAGGCTTTCGGGGCGGAAAAGATCACGGTGGGAACGGTGGGAAAAAACCAGGGCTTTCTCCCCATCTGGGTCGGGCAGCACAAGGGGTTTTTCAAGGAAAAAGGGCTCGATGTGGTCACCGCACCGGTGCTGAACCTGGATGTGGAGACCAAGGCCTTGCTGGCGGGCACGTTCCAGTTCTCCACCGGTGCTGCCCCGGGAGTGGTCCTCGTCGTCGAGCAGGGCCAGGACCTGAAGATCATCGCTGCCCTGAACAACGCCCCGGGACTCAGTCTCGTGGGCCGGAAGGAGTACAAGACCCTGGAGGATCTGAAGGGGACAACCCTGGGGGTTGCAGGACTCAGAGGAGCGGTGACTGTCCTCATGCAGGAGATTTTGCGGTCCAAAGGTTTTGAGTCGCCTCGGGACTACAAGATGGTGCCGATGGGTACCACTCAGGAACGCATGCTCGCTCTGGAAACGGGCAATGTCTCAGCAGTGATGCTCCTGATTCCCACCAACTATATGGCTATGGACAAGGGGTATCCTGAGTTGGTCAGTTTTCACCAATACGTTAAGGATTACCATTTCGCGGGCGTCAACGTGGTGGGGAAGTGGGCGCGGGAGAATCCAGGCAAAGTGGTTGACTTCCTGGAAGGTGTTTTGCGGGCCAACCGCTGGATTCGCGAGAGTCGCAAGGAGGCCGTCGAGATTGCTGCTCGGGAGGCCGGCGTCCCCGTGGAATACGCGGATCGCACCTACGATTACTACATTACCAACAAGATCCAGCCTCTGGATGGAACCGTCTCCGAAAAGGGGGTGCAGAAGGCGATTGAAAACCTGGGAGAGCTTGGTGATCTTAAAAGGCCCTATCCACCGGCTTCCAAGTACATCGACATGAGCTATCTACGGGAAGCCCAAAAGAGAGTATTTGGCCGTTAACCATCGGGAGGGGATGACTCATGTCGCAAGTAGTAATCATCACCGGGGGTGCAGGAGGGATCGGTTCGACTATTTGTCGGGGGCTGGCTCATGACGGACATAAGGTCGCCATCGCCGACTTTGACATTGCGGGCTCCGAACATCTGGCCAAGGAAGTCGGAGATGGGGCTCTACCCGTTCATGTGGATGTTGGGAATGCGGAAAGCGTTGGTAAGATGGTCGAGGAGACGATTAGCAAATTTGGCCAGATTGATGTCCTTCTCAACGGCGCCGGGATCATGCCGCGGACCTATGTCATGACCATGCCTGAAGAGGAGTGGGACAGGGTGCTGAGAGTTAACCTCAAGGGAGTCTTTCTTTGCTCTCAGGCGGTTGCCCGGCACATGGTTGAAAGAAGACAGGGTCGCATCATCAGCATAGCCTCGGGTCTGGGACTCGCCGGGGCGCCGCGCGCAGCCCATTACGCCGCCTCGAAAGCTGGAGTCATCTCCTTTACGAAGTCTTTAGCCGTTGAACTCGCCCCTCACAATGTCTTGGTGAACGCGATTGGCCCCGGGGTGACAGATACCCCCATGTCCCGGGCGGGATTCTCTGAGGAGGAAAGGAAGAGACGGCAATCCCTGGCGCCTATTCTCGGCGGCTATACCCGGGTTGAGGACATCCTCGGTCTCATCCGCTATTTGATGTCCGAGGCTACCAGGAGTGTGACGGGGCCGATATTTTTCCTTACAGGCCCCGGATGAGCTTTGGGGAAGGAAAAGCCGTTCCTCAAGGATCGAGTGTCTTAAAAAAAGGGAGGAGCCGATGATTGGAAAGAGAACCCCGATTAAGTGGCCGGACGGTGCAAGGATTGCCATTACTCCGTGCGTGGCTTACGAG
>JACPSX010000006.1 GCA_016193065.1 Candidatus Tectimicrobiota bacterium
ACTCCGGCGTCGCGCCGAGGAACCAGGAGACCGCGGGAAGCCAGCGCAGCGGCCTGGGCAGCGACGGTCTAGGTGGCATGGAGTCCAGCGTCACCAGCAGAGGCACGGTCTTCGGGTGCTCCGCTGCGGCTGCCGCCAGGGCCCGCACTTCGCGCTCCCACGTGGACGAGTCGTGCACATCGAGGCACACCTGTACAATCAAGGTTGGTGAGCCGGGTGCGGTGGCACGGAAATCGACCTCGAATCCTTCTTTCATGCGGAGGTAGGCGGTTTCATACCCGCGCCGCTCCAACTCCAGGAAGACCGCCGTCTCGAGCGCGTGACCGAGGTTCGAGCGCGCCGTTCGCTCGTAGAGCGGGATGAGTCCGGGGTCCACGGGATAGGCTTTCCGGGGGTTGACCATGCGCTGTCGCTCCGAGGCCGTGTGCATGGAGACGGTCCGGATCAGAAACGCGTCCTCCAGGTGCCCGAGGTAGGCATGGAGGGTGTCCTTGCTCACGGGGTGGCCCTGGGAGCGGAGGGCGTCGTAGCACTTCTGGACGCTGAACAGCGCGGCGGGGTTGGCCAAGAGGTGACGCTGCATCCAGCGCAGCGCCAGCGGATTGGATACGGCGTGCCGCTCGATCACGTCGCGCAGCACCACCACGTCGACATAGCTGCGCAGGAGCGCGGCTCGATCGCGCTCCTCAACCCCCAGGGTTTCTGGAAAGCCTCCCTGGGTGAGATACAGCCGCAACCGGCCATCGAGATCGGAGCGCACGGCCTTTGGCAGCCGGTTCCACGGCACGTCGGGTTCGGCCCCGAGGTGGCGGAGCGCCTCGCGAAAGCTGAAGGGATGGACCAGCACCTCCAGGGCGCGGCCCCGCATGCTCGTGGCAACTTCACGACTCAGGAGGCGCGCCGAGGAACCCGACAGGAACAAGTTCACGCGCTCGGTGTCCACCAGCCGTCGGGCAAAGGCTTCCCATCCGGGGACCAACTGAACCTCGTCGAGGAAAAACGTCGCTGTCCGCGCATCGCGAATGCCCGGCTGCGAACGGAAGTACTCCTCGACCAGCCACGACAGGTCGGCGGTCTGCACGCCCGCCAAACGGTCGTCTTCGAAGCTGAGGAGGAGAAGTCACTTCACGCATATTCATCCTTAATGGAAGGACAACATATCACTATCTTATCCTTCTGTAAAGGATAAGTTTGCCTACTACGTATCCAAAGTTTCCTTGTAAAACAGGTCCTCGACGGGGAGCTTGCGGTCGATGAGCCCCTGATCGTGGGAATACTCGATGAAGCGCTCCAGGTTCGCGCGGTTCTTGCGGAACCCGTTGGGCCAGGGGTCGGCCCCCAGAAGCTGCCTTTCCTCCTCCCAGAGGTGACGCGCCCAGGCCAGGACGGACCAGTTGGGATCGGAGTAATAGTCGTAGCACACCTCCTTGGCCTTCTCGAAAGCGGCCATGATGCTGCGCGCCGCCCAGGGGTGCTTCTGGAGCACTTCGTCCTTGAAGGCCATCACGTGCATGATGGGGAAATAACCGTTCTTGCGGAAGTATTTCAGCTCCTCGGCCTTGCAATCGGCAAACAGCCGCCTCACCTTGGGCCCCGCCTCCAGGACCATGCGGGGAGGATGGGGGATCATCAAGGCGTCGATTTCCCCGTCCACGAGCATGTTCCCGATCTTCTTCCCCGCCGGGATGAGCTGGATGCGAGCGCCATCCAAGGGCTTGAACTCCACGGTCTCCTCCCGAGCCACGAACCAGTGGATCTGCCGCCAGGGAACATCGTATTCCCACTGCAGGTCCCCTTTCGCCANNNNAGAACGGACAGGGTCGTCTGGAAGGTGTTGAGACCCACCTTGCGCCCGATCAGGTCCTTGGGCGCGCGGATTCCGGAGGCGGCGTTCACGTGGATCTGGGACTGGCTGAACAGGCGGCGCGGGAAAACCGGAATGGCGGTGAACGGCCAGCCGCGGCTGCGAGCCATGAGGTAAGAGGAGAGGGAGAGCTCGCAAATGTCAAATTCCCCTCCCGGCAGCATCCGTTCGTGGCGGCTCTCCCCGTGCCTCCCCGGATGGGATTGGCCGACGTGGAGAACCTCCAGGTCGATCCCCTCGGCGGTCGCGGTGCCGTCAAAGAGGGGAACGTGCCGGTCGTAGTGCGAGAGGGCCATCGATAGCTTGATGTTTACCATGAAAACCTCCTAACCCTTCAGTTGCTGAAAAGATCCTTTTCGTGGTTCGACGAGCTCACCACGAACGGAAGAGCATCACAAGGCTAAACATCACTCATACAGCATTCTGTCAAATCTTCTCGACTTCCACCAACGTGTCGTAGAACGCGTAATTTTCCGAGGTAGGGCTCACCAGGTCATGGGTGAGGCCGTAGGGCTCTCCGTCCCGAAAATCCCGGACCCAGTACCCCTCGGAGATCACCACGACCCCGGGGCGCAAATCGGGGCTGAGCCGACACTTCAAGGTCACGCTGCCCCGCTCGTTGTAAACGCGGACGAGCTGCTCATCATCGATTCCCCTGGCTGCAGCATCGGCCGGATGGATGTCCACCACGGGCTCCGGGTCCAGTTTCTTGATCATGGGCATGTTGGCAAACGTGGAGTGGATCCGGTGGCGGCTGTGGGAGAACAGCAGGGTCAGCGGGTAGCGCTGGAAGAGAGGGTTCTGCTGGGATGCCTCGATGGGCTCACGGTAGACCGGGAGCTGTGCCCCGTGCTTCACGAGCTCTTCCTTGTAGAGCTCGATCCTTCCCGACGGGGTGTCGAAGTTCAAATCCTGGAAGGCCACATAGGGCTCCGGAGGACGGTTCAGGAAAACAGCCC
The DNA here is from genome assembly GCA_016193065.1 of Candidatus Tectimicrobiota bacterium. GTDB lineage: Bacteria > JACPSX01 > JACPSX01 > JACPSX01 > JACPSX01 > JACPSX01. The sequence goes on from JACPSX010000006.1 coordinate 2,824, forward strand.
CCTCGCGCCGCAGGCGCTCCAGCGTCACACCTTCAAGCAGAGGGTGATCCACGGCGAGCACTTCTTCCAGGTAGTCTTCCGGGGTGTCTCGAAAGTACTCCCCGAAGCCCAGCCGGTCTGCCAGCCCGGCAAAGATTTCAAGGTCCGATTTGCTTTCCCCTTCCGGCTCGACGACCTTTTGCTGGAGCTGGAAAAAGATCCCGGGAATCAGGTCGGTCTTTTCAAAAATCGTGCAGGCCGGCAGGACGAGATCCGCCACTTCGGCGGAGGCCGTCAGGAAGTGATCGCTGACCACGAGAAATTCAAGCTGCGGAAGGATGTCTGATATGACCCGCCCTCGGTTGGCCGCCGTTTGATTGAACAGATTCGCAGCGGACAGCCACAGAGCCTTCACCGGATAGGGGTTCCCGGTTTCAATGGCGCTCATGAGAGAGATGACATCGAGCGTTTCGGCGGACTTCCCCTGCGGAGAGCGAAAGGTCCTCAGGTTCAGCGGAACAGGGTAGGTCCCGGAATGGAGACTGATCCCGCCCCCGGGAATTCCGATGTTCCCGGTGGCGACAGCCAGGGCGGCGACGGCGCGGGCCGTATAGTCCGAATAGTACCAGCGGTCCACGCCGAAGCCGATGCGGATCGAAGAGGGCTTGCACGTGGCAAATTCGCGGGCCAGATCCCGGATGCTCTGGGCCGGAACTTCCGTAATCTCCGCGGTCCGCTCGGGAGGAAACTCCTCCGTCAGATCCCGCAAGAGTTGCAGGGCGGGCGCGCAGAGGACCGTCTCGCCGCCGGCCAGCGGCACAGGATAGCGCCCCGTAAGAGAAGGTTCCCGAGCTTGCCCATGGGGAACCGCTGTCCGGGACCGCGCGTCCCACACCATGTAGGAGACCGACTCTTCTCCGGTGACGTCCTGCTCCCGCAGGAACCCGCCGGTCTCTTCTCTCACCAGAAATGAAGCGTTGCTGTGCCGGCTCAGGAAGGAAGAAGACTGAAGGCCCAGCGCGAAGATTTCGCCGAGCAGGCTCAGGGCTAGGGCCCCGTCCGTGCCGGGCCGCAAGGAGATCCACGAATCGGCTCTCTTCGCCGTCACGGTCCGGTTCGGATCGACGCAGACGACCTTGGCTCCCCGGCGCCGGGCTTCCTGGAGGAACGGGTAATCCACGAAGCGGGTTTCCGCGTCGTTCCCCCCCATAGGAGGATCAGCCGGGAATTCACCGCGTCGGCATACTCGTGCCCGCCGGGGCCGAAATAGGTGGAGGCGGGGACTCCAAATGTATATTCGAGTCCCTTGGGGATGCCGTAATCCACGCCTCCCGGCCGGTTTGCCGTGCCCCCGAACAGAGCCGCAAACCGGTACAGGGCTCCTTTCGTCAGCACCCCACCGGCTCCGGACCCGGAGAAAAAGGCGACGGAGCGGGAGCCATAAACTTCGGCAATTTCCTGGAGTTTTCCGGCCAGAAGTTCAAATGCCTTTTCCCAGCCGATTCTTTCCCACTTTCCTTCCCCGCGGTCCCCGACCCTTTTCAGCGGGCATAGTATGCGGTCCTGGTGGTACTGGTACTCCAGGCGGGACATCCCCATGAGGCAGATTCTCTTGTCGTACTCAGCCCGGGGGAAAGGAGCCGCCTCGATTTGCGAAATCCGGCCGTCCTCCACGCGGGCCAGGATCCCGCAGCGCGGGCTGGCATGACAGTTGGGATCGCAAACCGTGCGCAGGATCCGCGCCTCGCCCATCTCGATTCCCCCTCTGCAGCCCGGGACTTTCACCCCCACCCTTCCCCTCCTCCTTCCAAGGAGACTGTGTCATAAGTCCGTTCATGGTTCGACAGGCTCACCACGAACGGACAAGGAGACCCGAAATTCAATCACTTAGCCGTTCGTCCTGAGACTTGTCGAAGGGCGAACGGCGGATTGGGACACAGTCTCTCAAGGGGGAGGGATTCTTCACTTTCCCTCTCCCCCCGGGGGCGAGGGAATCATTACTTGGATTTCTTGCTCACCACACTAGCGCTTGCGCGCCTCCCGCACGAACGAGAAATCCACCACGTCGGAGAGGGCAACTTCCCGCTCGACTTTCTGAGCACGCTTGACCTGCTCCACCAGATTGCGGATCAACTTTTCCGGAGCCTCCCCATCGGGGCTGAAGGTCTTCACCATGAGATCGTAGCTGCCCTCGGCTACCTTACGGCTCACTTTCCACTGCTTCACGATGAAGTCCACAGACCCGCTGCGGTCCGTGCGGGATAGATCGAGGCTCTTGACAAAAGCCCGGGCCATGCGCTTCACCTGGGCCGGATTTTCGTTGATCTTTTTCACGGAAGTGGAGAGCCCCGACTGCAAGCCCTCGACGATGTCCCCGGCAAAGACCAGCTTCTTAAGACCCTGCTCCTCGGCGATGGAATCGTCCGGAAGCGTGACAATGGCCCCGTCCACCGCGCCGCCTTTGACAGAAGCAATCTTGTTGGCCTCGCTGCCCAGGGGGAGGGTGACGATGTCTTTGTCCGGGTTGAGACCGTAGTACTTCAGGATGTCCCGGGCCACAAAATCCGTCGTGGTCCGCAGGGAAGAGACGGCGATTTTCCCCCCCTTGAGATCCGTCACCTTGTTGATCCTGGGCTGGACCATCAGGACCAGAGACGATCGGATCCCGATGAAACCGATGGCCTTCAGAGGCATGCCTGAGACGGCGGAGCGGATCGTGGTTTCCGCCGAGGTGGCAAAGTCCAGCTCCCCGGCGACCATGGCCGGCAGGGAAAGAGCCGTGCGGATCTGGATCACTTCCAGGTCAAAGCCCTCGGCCTGAAAAATTTTCTTTTCCTGACCCATCAGGATGGGGAGCTGGCTCATGGCCACCACGGGAATCCCGATCCGGACCTTTTCGAGCCCCTGCGCCCATGTGAAGGCGGGACCGAGCAGGACTGAAGCAAGGAAAAAGAACGCAATTCCTTGTGTCTGCAAAAGCCTTAGCCATCTCTTCATCATGATTGTCTCCTCATAAGAAGCTTCAGCGATCGGCAGCTTTCATCCTACTCTCCCTGCTTCTATTCGTCACCCCGGCGAAAGCCGGGGTCCAGTCTCTCCCTGCCCTGGATTCCGGCTTCCGCCGGAATGACGGAAGCGGTGCGCTCCAGCTCGCCCTGGACCGAAACCTCCAAGGTCCGCTTTCAGTCCCAGACCCCTAGATTTTCTTCTTCTCCCGCAAAATCTCCTCGGCGATCTTGTCAAACTCTCCCCGATCGGCCATCTCGGCGTGGCGCTGGTACTTTTCAGGCCACTCCCCCCAGGAGACCCCGTACCACGGCTCCATGGGCTTCAAGGCCGGCAACCCGATTTCTTCCCAAATCTCTCTCCCCCGGTCCATATAGGCTTTCGTGGGCAGAGACGTGGGGGTATACGGCCACTTGCGGGTGGCGTCGATCAGGATGGAGGAGTTTCCCGACAGACCCGTGCGGCTGGAAGGATATTCCTGCTCCTCCAAGGAAATTGTCCGAGGCCCCCCCGACTGGTCCGCGGTGGCGCCCCGACCCTGGATGATCTGGGTGTCCCGGTGGGGCTGGTAGCGGAAGGAGATGGCCCAGAAGACCGACTCCAGATCCCAGGGGTCGATATCCGAATCGACGGCAATGATGATCTTGGGCCATTCGGAGGAGACGGCCAGCGCGCTGTGCAGCGCATGCCAGACGGTCCGCGGGGAAGTGCGGGTGGTGCCGATGTCCTGCAGGCGGATCACGGCCAAACGCCGGGAGCCGCCGCAGTGATGAAACGCCACGTCCTTCACCTGGGGAATTCCGCAGGAGCTGCGCAGGAAGGAGGACATCAGAGCCTCCCGCGTCAGGTTCCCCATGACGCTCGATTCACTGGGAGGGAACTGATCCACCAGATCATGCCAGATCGGGTTCTTGCGGTGGGTGATGCAGCGCACGTGAAACCCGAAGACCATCCGGTCGATGAAAGTATATCCGGTATGCTCTCCGCTGGGCGGATCGGGAATCAGGTAGTCCGTTGGAATCTCCCCCTCGATGACGATTTCCGCACTGGCCGGCACCTCGATGTCCATGGTTTCACAGCGGACGACCTCGAGGGGCTCCCCGGCTAAGCCGCCAGCCACTTCCAGCTCGCTGACACCGTAGGGCATCTCGGTGATGCTGGTGGCCACCACCACGGGAACCGCCCCTATGACCGCCGCCACCGGCAGCGGAAGACCGCGGGCCTTGTACTTCTGCCAGTGAACTCTGAGATCCGCCCGCGGAGAGACCCGGGCGGAGCTTTCCAGGGGACCCAGCAAGACCCCGTTGTACGTCCCCACGTTCACCGATCCTGTGTCGGGGTCCCGGGACATCCAGCACACGGCCGTCAGACGGGGGAGCGACTCCCAGCCGTTCGTGGTCATGGGAATCGGGAACTCATGGAGGCCGCCGTGGGCCAGGAGGGTGTCCCCTTTGTGGATCTCCTCCTTGACCGGACCCGTGCTCACCCGCCGCGTGGGGATCGGGTTCCGGTAGGCTCGGGACCAGCGCTCGATGATGGCCTGCCGCGTGGGCTCGCACTGGAGGGCCAAGGCGTATGCCTCCAGGCAGGGAGCAACCACAGCGGAAGCGACAGAGCCCTGATAGCGCTCCCCGTGGATTCCCTTGACCTTCTCAAAGAGAAACCCGAAGCGCTGCGATTCCTCGAGCCCCCGGAATTGCCAGCGCACGACGGGATGGAGCTCGGTGTCCTTGTCGATTTCCCGGGTGATCCGGCGCAGCTTGCCGATCTCTTCGAGAGCCGCCAGAAATTCTCTCAGATCCTTATAGTAGGCCATATGCTCTCCTTGTCAGACTTGTTATCTTTCCCCCCACCTGTTTGCATTCTTCGCCACGCAAAGAGAACATTCTTATTTGCCGAAAACTCCGGTCGATCTCTTACCGGTAAAGGTGGTCGATGAACCCTTCTTGATCCAGGCGTCTCAAGATGGAGACGTCAATCAACTGCTCCGCCCGCACTTCTTTCACCTTGGGGTTGGTCGCAGAGAGAAATTCCAAGGTGGCAGTCGTAGCGGTCATGTTTGGATAGGGCTTCTTCTCCACTTTCGGGAGGAGATCCTTGTAGGCTTCCTCCGCTTTCTTGACATCCAGGCGCAGATAACGGGTCAGGATCTTCGTCACCATCTCTTTGTTTGCCGGGTTCAGGATAAAGGCGTTGGCTTCCAGAATGCTTTTCACAATCGCCTCCGCGATCTGGGGATTTTGCCGGACATAGCTCCGCGTTGAGACCAGTGCATTGTTGATGAAGGGTACTCCCAATTGGCCCATGTCGCCCAGGAAGCTGTACTTGCCCTCTTGGAGCCGCCCGGCCACGGAATGATCGATCAGCGTGCCATCAATGCGCCCGGCAAGAAGAGCCTGCGCCCTCTGGGTTTCATTGCCGAGGGTAAGCAGGGTCACCCGGTCCCGGACCGGATCGATCCCAAAGTGCTTGAGCAGGAGAAAGGTCGCCAGGTGGGAAGAAGATCCGAAGCTGCTGATGGCCAGGGATTTTCCTTTAAAATCTTGAGGGCTCTTGATCTCCGGCTTGGCCCAGATGTCGTAGCTCAACTGATTCGTGATCCCCAGAATCATGACGGCGTCAGCCCCGCCCGCTACCGCCGAGGCCACCGTCGTCGCCCCGGTAAAACCGGAGGGCACCGTGCCGGACACGATGGCCTGGATCATCAAGCGGCCCCCCTCGACCAAGACGATTTCCGCATCCAACCCGTACTTGCGGAAGATCCCCTGGCGCTCGGGAACCCAGAGGGCAGCAATCTCATTGCGGATGTTAGAATGGCCGATTGTCACCTTGGTCAGAGTCCCGGTGGAACCGGAACGGAGGCCACCAACCGCCCCCGCGAGTACAACGAGGACCATCAGAGATACTTGGCTCATACGGCGCAAAAACCGCCCTTTCATGGGACCCCCTCCCTTATAGGCATGTGGTGCCCGATCATTTGCGTGTAGACGGCGGGTATTATCGTGGGGATTTAGGACCCGGTCAAGCTCCAAGTGGGCTGCTCAAAATGTGTTCCAGCAACCACGAAAGCCCAGACAAAAACCGGTCGCGGAGGGCGAGGATGGAAAGGGATCAGTCCTCGGGCGACATACCGTATGGAGTACCCTCTGCCTGCAGCACTGCCTTAAACTCCCTCCGGATATGAGGGTCCTCGAGATCGAAATCGATCATGGTGCCCCCTTCCCTAATGCTGACCATAGAAAGGCTCGCGGACCCCTCGCCTGCCCCGGCCTGGAAGAATCCTACCGGGTGTTTGGCATCTCCATACCGCAAGGCGACTACTAAGACATCTTCCTTACTAATGCACATATGTTGGTGCCACCAAGCTGTAGGAGGACTGAACAGAGAGCCGTCTTCCCACTCGACCCTCACCACCTTATGTACGTTCCCAGACTCGTATGGCCGCAAACCTGCTACAGGCGGCCACATCAGGCTATACCCCTTGCCCTGGAGGGGCATCAAAACCGCTCCTCCCCCATGGGCGTGAGCCTTGACGTATTGCCCTGGAGCCCAGCGGGCGATGTGCCCTGACAGGACGTTTTCAACCAAGTTATAGCTCATCACCCGGTAAGAACCGCCTTTAGTAAACTGGTCGTGAAGCAAGACTTGCTGGACGTCGGGAATAAAGTTGCAATCCAGAAACTCCCTGCGGCCGCCGTGAGCGTCACTACTCGCGGTCACCACCTCTCTTGTCTGAAAATAGTCAGGACGACCATCGTAGCGGCTGGTGAACTGGTAATCGCTCTCAAAGATGAATATCGAGTCATGGAACAGGTCCATCACAAGGGGCGCTGAGGTAGAGGCCACAGCCAGAACGGGGTCGGAGCCCTCGTTGATGAGCCGATGCTGGGCGTTCAGGGGGATACCAAAGAGCGCTCCTTTTTGCCAGCTAAAGCTCTGCCGCCGGCCGTCGTAAGTCCACACCTCAGTCGAGCCTGCACCCTCCACAATAAAGTACTGCTCCTCATACAGATGCTTCTCACGATGGAGGGCCTCCCCCTGAGGGATTTCCACCACATAGATCCCCGTCAGATACTCCTGCCCATGGAGCTGAACGAAGGTGCCTTTCCCCCCCAAGCGCTTCCACGGCTTCAACTCTAGGTCCCGCACTTGCCGAACATACCACCCCTCTACAACGGGGATTTCCTGCTCCTTCATAAATTTGTCGTAAGCGGGATCCTGACGAGATTGCGCTTTAGAGACCATTGCAGAACTCCTTTGCTTTGAACTCACATTCCAATGTAATTGACGGGCTACGATTGTCAAGGAATCGCATTGACCGACTATAGCTCCACAGATGACAAATCGCTCGTGAGGTTCCAAAATGCGGACCCGGAGGAAGCCCTGAGTGTGTTAAATTCCCTGGGAGGAGGCACGAGTTAGCCACAGAGAATGCAAATGCATCATCCAAATAAGCAATTTGACTCATTTCATATCCACCCATAATTGTGCTATCTAACGCAAAATTCGTAACAAAATGTACAAACAGAGAGTGACACTTTCGCAAGCCCCGGCCGGGTTCAAACTGAGTGCAGGTCTGTAAATTCTCAAGAATGTGGCGCTAGCCGAATTAGGAAATAGTCTCAGGTGCTTTTTCCCCATGCTTAAGAAAAAGGAGGTAGCCTGATGAAAACGATGTACGCCCTTGCCATATTGGTGGCAGCAGCACTCTTGCTAGGAGCCGTGGCGTGGGGCTCAGCTGCAGCTTCCACTCCTACTTCACAAACCCTCACCGCAGCTAGGGAGTTCTTCCGAGGTAAGGATGTTACCATCGTGCTGACCACCAGCCCCGGTGGGTCATACGACTTCATCTCTCGCCTCATTGCCACCAAGCTCAAGGAGGTCCTAGACGCTCGGTCGGTGATCGTACAAAACCGGGGCGGCGGCCATGTGACCGCAACGAACTATGTCTACAACCGAGTTAAGCCGGATGGCCTGACCTTGCTGCATTTTGCTTTGGGTTCCAGGGGCTGGTCCCAACTCATGGCTACGCCCGGAGTTGAATATGACGTGCGTCAGTTTATACCCGTGGGTCAGTACCATCCACCTCAGGGAGCGGTATTAGAAACGAGGGGCCCCTTAAAGTTGAAGACCATCAGCGATTTGAAGAACTTGAAGCAGCTTCGAGTTGGCACCACAGCCCGGTATTCAGACGTCCAATTGCTAACTACTCTTTTGTTTGAGAATTTTGGCATCTCCAACGCCAAATTTATCACTGGCTATAAGGGCTCCACAGAAACCCAATTGGCAGTGCAAAAAGGCGAGATTGAGGCTACAGCCGGCGTCACCACATCATCCGCTTTGCAGGACAAGAAAGCCATAGAGAGCGGGATCTACGGCCTATTCACTATTTACAGCGACAAGCGGGTGGAAGCTTTCCCTGACGTGCCAGTGGCACTTGAGCTCGGTGAGTGGCGAGCGGATCTCAAACTCTGGCTGGAGCTTGCAATGGCCATATCCGACCTTTACAACACGTGGGTTCTGCCACCGGGCACCCCGCCGGACAGGGTGGCCTACCTCCGTCAGGTTTTCGAGGATATGTGGGCGGATCCCGAGACCAAAAAAGGGCTTAACAACTTGTTTGTTGGCTATGCCATGTTTCGACGTGGGAGCGACACTGAGCAAGTGGTAAAAAAGGCGTTTCACAAAGTGCTTTCAGAGGCAGATCGTATCTGGTTACGCCAGCTCATGGATAAGTGGTCCACTAAGTAAAGCCCGGGGGTAGAGGTTGAAAACGGCACTCTACCGCCTGCCCACTGCCGAACCTATTCTGAATGAGCCTGGACGTAATCAGTGAACCGAGCAAGGACAGATCCAAGCCTTTTGGACTACTGCTCAAGAGATCGAGGCCCGCGAAGCCCTGAGCGACGGAACCTAACAATCGTACGGCTAGCGTGCTCGATTGCCCTGATCGCAGTCAGGGGAATCATTGCGTCTGCCGCAGCAGCATAGGCAATACTCTGCCGTAGGAGGTGGCCGGGTTGATTGAAGCATTCCTCAACGGGATGGTAAATCCTTTTGATCCCACAATCCTTCCTTACTTCCTCATGGGCATTGCGCTCAGTTTGACCCTGGGGTTTCTCCCGGGAATAGCTGTCTTCCATATACTGGCTGTGCTCCTCCCCGTCGCCGTTATCCTGAAGCCCATGCAAGGTTTGACCTTCCTGGTGGCGTCTACCTCCGTGGGCGCCACGGGCGGTTCTATTGCAAGCGTCCTATTCAACATTCCAGGGGATTCATCCAATGCAGCCACGCTTCTTGACGGCTACCCGATGACCTTAAAGGGCCAAGCCGGGAGGGCCATGGGGATTGCGCTGGCCGCCTCGGGGCTGGGCGGCAAGATTTCCCGGGGGAATGCCCTGAGAGGACTCATTCCGGGGCTGTTGGGTATCCTGCTCGCCATGATCGGCCTCGATGGGTTCTCAGGGGACTACCGCTTCACCTTCGGCACGAGCTATTTGATGGATGGGCTGCCGCTGGTCCCGGTGTTCCTGGGCATCTTTGCTTTGCCCCAAGTGATCGATCTTGCGGCCGGCGCATCCGGCGCTGCGCTGTCCAAAGTCATCCCGAATGTGACTTTCCGCGAGGTGTTCGCGGGGACCAAAGAGACCTTCCGCCACTGGTGGCTCTTCATCCGCAGCCTGCTTCTCGGGGTATGGTTCGGGGTATTGCCGGGGATTGGGGCCGGGGGAGCGATCTGGGTCGCCTACGCGCATGCCAAGCAAACCTCCAAGCGGCCGGAGGAGTTCGGCACCGGACGTCCCGAAGGGATTCTCGCACCTGAGACTGTGAACAACGCCTGCACCGGTGGTGATCTCCTCACTACGCTGGTTTTCGGTATCCCCGGCAGTGCAACCATGGCCTTCCTCCTGGGCGCGTTCTTATTGGCTGGGATACAGCCTGGCCCCGGGATGATATACGAACACCTGGAGTTGTCCTTCACTCTTCTATGGACTGTGGCCTGGGCTAACGTCATTGGAGTCATTGTCTGCCTAATCCTTACCACCCGGATCGTCAGGTTGGCGTACCTTTCGCCCAAAGTGCTGGCACCGATCATTCTTGCACTGGTCTTGATCGCCACCTTTGTCGGTTCCGATGAAGATCTAACGGCGTACATCATCCTTTTCGCTATTGCTCCTCTCGGCTATGCGATGATGAAGCTGGATTACAACCGGGCATCCTTCGTCTTGGGATTTGTCCTTGGCGAGCTTGCGGAGAGGAGCTTCCAGCTAGCCCTGCAAACCCGGGGACCTCTGTTCCCGGTCAACTCTCCGATCAGTGCCATCCTCACGTTGATCCTCCTCACTGTGATCTTCCAGCGTCAATTGGGGCGCCTATTCCGTGCTTTACGCAGGAGGATCGCGTGAAGGCGGAGATCCTCTTTCTTTGCGTTCTCGCTGCTCTGGGCTCCGTGGCCGTGTTCGCTGCCTCCTCCTTCAGCCCGGCCGGTCGGCGATTCCCATGGCTGGTTACCTTCATCCTTCTGGGGCTCGTGCTCTTACAGGCCATTCGCACGGCGCGCAGGGCCACCCCACAGGAGCCTCGCTTGTCTCGGGAAAGTCTGCGAGAGTTCCTCCGCAGCCATGGGGCCATCTTCTCGTGGTCCGCTGCCGGCTTCTTTCTCGTCTACCTGTTCGGATTTATCGTCGGAGTCTTCCTTCTCATCCTGGGTTATCAGGTGCAACAGAGGCAGAAATGGCCGGCCGCGCTGGCCTATGCAGCAGGGATGGGGTTGGCGACCTACTTTGGGTTCCAGGTAGGACTGCAGATGCACCTTTACCAAGGCCTGGTCACGAAACTTTTGGGCTTCTGACCTCATCCTTGCTTGACCTGTTTGCCTCCTCCACTATGAAAGTGGGTGTGGCTGTGTGTGAGCGAATGAGATAGCACCTTCTATGAGGTGAAATGCGGGCATTTTCTTTGTGAGTGTCTAATTCCCTCGGGAAGAGGGAAGAGTTGGCGATGGATAAGGCAAATGGATCTCGAAGGAGGTAGCCTCATGAAAGCGATTCATGCATCTGCCGTATTGCTGGCGGTGGCACTGCTGCTCGGAGCCGCGTGGGGTCCTGTTGCGGCTTCCACTCCCACCTCACCCCCTCCCTCCGCCGCTAAGGAGTTCTTCCGCGGCAAGGATATCACCCTCGTGCCGATGACAAGCACAGGGACGTACGACTTCATTGCCCGCCTCATTGCCCCCAAGCTCAAGCAGGTCCTGGACGCCCGGGCGGTCATCGTGCAGTACCGGGGTGGTGGCTTCGAGGCTGTGGCCAACTACATCTATAATCGAGTTAAGCCGGACGGCTTAACCATGCTGCATTTTGCTTTGGGTTCCAGGGGCTGGTCCCAACTTATGGCCGCACCTGGAGTCGAATTTGACGTTCGTCAGTTCGTGCCCGTGGCTCAGTTCATGCCGCCCCCGGGAGCGGTACTGATGGCGAACGGCAACTTGGGTGTGAAGACTGTCAGCAATCTGAAGAACTTGAAGCAGTTTCGAGTCGGGACGACATCGCGGTATTCAGACGTCCAGTTGCTAAGCACCCTTCTATTCGAGAATTTCGGTATCTCCAACGCCAAATGGGTTACAGGTTATACTGGGGCTATAGAAACCCTGTTGGCCGTGCAAAAGGGGGAGATTGAGGCAACCGCCGGCGTGACCACCTCGGTCGCCCTGCAGAGAAAAAAGGATATAGATACCGGAATCTACACACTATTCACCATCTACAGCGAGAAGCGGGTGGGAGCTTTCCCTGACGCACCAACGGCATTTGAGCTGGGCGAGTGGCGAGCGGATCTCAAACCCTGGCTGGAAACTGCGATGGCCATGTCCCAGCTTTACAACACCTGGGTCTTGCCACCGGGCACGCCGGCGGACAGGGTGGCCTACCTTCGTCAGGTTTTCGAGGAGGATTTGTGGACGGATGCCGAGATCAAGAAAGGGCTCATGACCCTCTTCCAGGATTACGCTCAGTTCCGTCCAGGGAGCGAGATCGAGCAGATCATCAAGAAGGCATTCCCGCAAACACGAACATTTCCAGAAGCAGATCGCTCCTGGATGCGCCAGCTCATAGACAAGTGGTCCACTAGGTAAGAATGGGCTGGAGCGAAATGAGGGGCTATTCTGCCGTCAGCCCAGTGCTGAAGCTGTCGCTAACAAGACCATGTGTACCTGAACCAGGCAAGACTAGATCGAAGTTCCTGGATCGCTACTCGGAAAACCGCGTCTTAATGTGGCGGTATTCGAATTTAGGAAACGGTCCCAGATTCCCGGTTAAAGAAAGAATGGAGGTAGCCTCATGAAAGCGATTCACGCATCTGCCGTATTGCTGGCGGTGACATTACTGCTCGGAGCCGTGGCGTGGGGCCCAGCGGCGGCTTCCACTCCCACCTCACAACCCTCCACCGCAGCTAAGGAGTTCTTCCGAGGCAAGGACGTTACCCTCGTTCTGATGACCTCCCCCGGTGGGGCGTATGACCTGATTGCCCGCCTCATTGCCCCCAAGCTCAAGCAGATCTTGGAGGCTCGGGCGGTGATCGTGCAACTCCGGGGTGGCGGATTCGTGGCCGTAACCAACTATGTCTACAACCGAGTCAAGCCGGACGGCTTGACCTTGCTGCACTTCGCCCTGGGTTCCAGGGGTTGGTCCCAACTCATGGTTACGCCCGGCGTTGAATTTGACGTGCGTCAGTTCGTGCCCGTGGCCCAGTTCATGCCACCCCCGGGGGCGGTACTGCTAACGAGGGGCGCCCTGGGGGTGAAGACCGTCAGCGATCTGAAGAACTTGAAGCAGTTTCGAGTCGGGACGACAGCGCGGTATTCAGACGTCCAGTTGTTAAGTACTCTTTTGTTTGAGAATTTCGGTATTTCCAACGCCAAATTTGTTACTGGCTATACTGGCTCCACAGACACCATGTTGGCAGTGGAACGGGGTGAGATTGAGGCCACGGCCGGTGTGACCACATCATCAGCCTTGATGGAAGCGAGGAAAGGCATAGAAAGTGGGGTTTATGGCCTATTCACCATCTACAGCGAGAAGCGGGTGGAAGCTTTCCCTGACGTGCCAGTGGCACTTCAGCTCGGTGAGTGGCGAGCGGATCTCAAACCCTGGTTGGAGATTGCAACGGCCATATCCGACCTTTACAACACGTGGGTTCTGCCACCGGGCACCCCAGCGGACAGGGTAGCCTACCTTCGTCAGGTTTTCGAGGATTTGTGGGCAGATGCCGAGATCAAAAAAGGGCTTAACAACTTGCTCCAGGGCTATGCCATGTTTCGAGGTGGGAGCCAGATTGAGCAAGTGGTAAAAAAGGCTTTTCCGAAAGAAGTGCTTTCAGAGGCAGATCGTACCTGGTTACGCCAGCTCATGGATAAGTGGTCCGCTAAGTAGAGCTGGAAGGGAGAGGACGATTAAGATGTTCAAAGATTTGAGAGATTTCATGGAACGCACCGATAAGGCTGGTCACTTGCGTCGGGTTAACGATGCAGACTGGAATTTAGAAGTAGGTGCGCTGCAGGAGATTGCGGCCTTTCATAAAGATCGACCCGCTTTGCTTTTCGATCGCATCAAAGAGTACGCGCCCGGCTACCGGATCTTCGCGAATGCTACGACCCATTCCCAACGTTTGGCGTGGACCCTTGGCTTGCCGGACCACTTCCGGGGGGTTGACCTTGTCCGAGCGCTGCGAGAAAAGATGAGGAATTTACGCTTAATTCCACCAAAAGAAGTGACAGACACTCCGCTCTTCGAAAACGTTCATACGGGAGCCGATATTGACTTGTACGAATTCCCTGCTCCACGTTGGAAGGAATACGATGGCGGCCGCTACCTGGGCACAGGCTGTCAGGTGGTAAGTAGGGCACCTGATGAGGAATGGGTGAATCTCGGAACTTATAGGGTGCAGGTGCATGGTCCTACCCTCGCTGGTCTTTACATGTCGCCGGGGCGGCATGCGTACGCTATGTTTGAGCCGTATTGGACCCGCGGCGAAGCTGCGCCGGTAGCAGTGGTGGTTGGGGCTGACCCGACGCTTCTCATGGTGTCCGGTCAGCTTCTGCCTTGGCGGGTTTCGGAGTATGACTTTGCCGGCGGGTTGAGGGGAGCCCCCGTAGAGGTGGTGCGGGGTCCCATAACGGGACTGCCACTGCCGGCTACGGCAGAGATCGTCCTGGAGGGTGAAGTCCCGCAACCGAGCGAGCAAACTCACCCGGAGGGACCGTTTGGCGAGTGGACCGGGTATTACGCCAGCGGTCAGCGCGAAGCGCCGGTGATCCGCGTGAAAGCGATCTATCACCGTAGCGATCCGATCATCCTGGGCGCAGCTCCCATACGTCCTCCTGCCAGTTCGACTGGAAGCGGTCTTTTCAAAGCAGGACAGATTTGGGACGAGCTCGAAAGGGCTGGTGTCACCGATGTACAAGGCGTCTACATGTTGGCGGCCGGGGGACCCTTCCTGATTTGTGTCATCTCCATGACACCTCGCTATGGAGGCCATGCTCGACAGGCAGCGATGCTGGCCAGCAGCATGCGTGCCGGAGCGTACATGTGCCGCCTGGTGATTGTTGTGGATGAAGACATCGATCCCTCAGACCCCAACGATGTCTTCTGGGCTGTCGCCACCCGGTGTGATCCGCAAGAGGATATCGACATTGTTCGCGATACATGGGGGAGCTGGTTAGATCCTCGCCTTTCGCCCGAAAAGCGGTCCAGGGCAGATTTGACCATGAGCAGGGCTTTGATCGACGCCACACGGCCGTATTATTGGCGTGACCGGTTTCCTAAAGTGAGCGAGACAAGCCCTGAGCTACGACATCAGGTCATGGCTAAGTGGGCTGACCTTTTTGGTTATAATCTGTGAAGATGCGCGGAAGGAAAGTACGAAATTAACAAACTGGTGCCATAGGGAGAATGCTTCCAGAACGTCAAGGAAGCCCAGCCATCCTGCGGGCAAAGGCTCTGTACGTCTCCAAATCGAAGTCCCGGAGGAGCGTGATCTTCTGGGCCTCCATAGATCCTTCCGCGTGGATGGCCAGGACCTCGTTATACCCGCCGAAGTTGGAGGCAGTTAGATCCCGGATCAGATTCATCAGCCGCAAGCGGTGTTCGGCGGCTACCTCGGCCTTGCCACCCAGATAGCGGTGGATAAAAGATGAGGTCTCCGGGTTCTGGAGGTCTTCCTCGCCAGGGCCGGTCACCAGGAGACCACCAGCGATGTCCTGAACATCCCGCACCGCCTCGTGGTAGTTTCGGGCGAAAAAGTATTTGGCAGTGTTGGTCAGAACCGGGTCTGGCACGGCGATTCCTTCCACCAGCTTGTAGTTTAAGGCCGCCGCCTGGGTCAAACCCTTCACAGTGGCGACGTACATGCAAAGGCGTGCCAGCTTGTCCTGCACATGGGAGGCCCGTGCGATGCCGTTGTATTCGGCCATCAATGCGGCCGATCCCACCAGGAGATCCAAAAGAGGGCCTTTGTAAGAGATGGCGGTAAAGCGGTGGAACTCCACAAAGGTCGAGGCGAGAGGCCCCGCAAACGTCCATTCCCCCTTTAAAAACACCCGATCCCAGGGGACCAAGACGTCGTCGAAGATAGTTAAGGATTCAATCATCTTGTGGCGGGCGCTCACCGGGTGGTGGAAGGTGCCTGCTCCCTCAAAGCCCGAGGGGCTGGCGATCAGCTTCAACCCCGGGTGGTTTATGGGCAGGGCGAAGGCCACCGCGTAGTCCCGGTCCTGTTCACCCAGGGCTCGGGTCGGGAGCACGATCAGCTCGTTGGACAGGACGGAGTTGGTGGTGTGGGCCTTAGCCCCTCGGACGACAATCCCCTCTGGCGTCTCCCTCACCACCCGGACATAGTAGTCAGGGTGCGCCTGCTGGGAAGGGCGCAGGCTTCGATTCCCTTTCACGTCAGTCTGGGCTACCGCCAGGGCTAAATCTTCGCGTTTACATTTCTCGTAGTAACGCTTCACCTTATCGAGGTAGCGGGTCCCATGAGCACGGTCCACTGCTTGGGCCACGATGTGGAGGGCAAACAGCGCATCGCTGCCGATATCCTTGATCAGGAGGACTACGCTCCCCCCCTCGCGCGTTGTGGTCTCGATGAGGGTCCCTCGTTTATGGAGATCCTCGGACGACCGAGGGATGTGAAAATAGCGACTGATGGGCTCTCTCGTTTCCGGATCGTCCACTACAAGAAGGTCCCGGAAGGGCTCCTCCTCGGCCAGCCGGTACTCCAGGGCCGTATGCTCGGCCGCCACCCTCAGGAGCGGATGGCAGGTCACATCGGATATGCGTTCGCCCCGGTAAAACACCGCTCGGCCGTCCCGAAGGCTCTCCAAATATTGAGAGGCGGTGCGAAGACCCATAGTCACCTCGCCGGAAGTTAAAATGCGATTTCTCTTTACCTCATGCTTTTAGGTTTTATCCTCTTGGCATGCCAAAATCCGCAGGGCTTTCCTCTGTAGCTCGTCCTTGCGAACCTTAGCTGTCGATGTCATGGGCCAATCTTCTGATTCCATAAAAAACACATGCTTTGGTACTTTGAACGACGCCATTTTTTCCTTGCAAATATTGATTATATCCGGGGGCGTATAAACCATTCCCGGAGCCACTTCGACGAAGGCAGTGACAACTTCCCCCCAGCGATCATCCGAAACTCCAACTACTTGCGCCAGGACGATACCGGGGACTTCATTACACAGGAAATTTTCAACCTCTAGCGGAAAAATATTCTCGCCCCCAGACTTAATCATCTCCTTATATCTGCCTTGGAGATAAAGATATCCTTCGTTGTCCAGATATCCCCGATCCCCAGTTTTGAAAAAACCTTCCTGGTCAAAAACATTGTCCGGAGTTTCCTCAGGCCCGGGCTTGTAATAACCGACCATACGGTTCCAGCCGCGGAATCGGATCTCTCCACTGACCCCAGGCGGTAATTCTTTTTCTGTGTCAGGAGCGACGATTTTTACTTCTACGCCGGGCAGCGGACGGCCTACTGAGTTTCTGCGAATTTCGTATCGTTTTTCCTCCGGCATCATCAGGGTGACCGGGTTAGATGCCTCAGTAAGCGAATAAAGGCATACAACGCGGGATAAGCCAGCTTTAACCCTAATGTCATAGGAAACACCTGCAAACGAGGATGTTTTCTGCCATGACGAGTGATCGTATTGGCTGCGTTCAGGATGTTCCAGAATTCTTTTCAGCAGGGGGTCGAACGCACCCATGACGGTAATCCTCTCTCTCTGGACGGTTTCCATCACCTCCTTAAAGTCAATCGGGTGATAGCGCTTTAAAATGTGCACGCATCCACCACGGAGGTGAACGTCCAACCATTGCACAATGAGGCCGGCGGTATGGTAGTAAGGCAGAAGCGTCAAGCATCGGTCAGCACTGGTAAGACCTAGTGCCTCACCCCAGTAGAACGCAGCACCTAGTATGCCTCGATGGGTTAGAAGCACCCCTTTGGGAAAAGCCGTGCTCCCCGATGTATACAGCAGGTGGGAGATACTTTCAGGTTTGGCTTCTTGATTCACGAACGGCAAAGGGTTTTTAGCACCTGTCTGCTCTAGTTCGTTCAGCCTCAGGAAGGCCCTGTGGAAAAGATCTCCAGGTTCTGTTCGGACTACCCACTTCAATTTCGGGTGTCCGGAAAAGTCCAGATTTGGCCCTCTCGCTTGCCGCAGTTCCGGGATGGCTTCTAACACCACCTCTGCAAGAGGTTTGTCCTTGTACATTCCCCCGACAAACAGCAGTTTGACATCGGCGTGTGCCAGGATGTGGGATAGCTCTCGTGGGCTCAGCATAGCGTTGATCGGTACGCAGACTGTGCCTAAGCAATTACTGGCGTAATGAAGAACCTGGACCACTATGTCATTGGGATGCAGGATAGCAATATGCTCTCCACTGGTGATGCCCAGTTGCTTCATCCCACTGGCTATCCTGCTGGCCCTATTCACTAGTTCTTCATACGTTACCCGCTGGTCATCCCGAACTGCAGCCTCCGCATTGGGATTCTGCTCGACGACCTTCGCTACAGCGCCAGTTATAGTCTCGTTGTACCACTCCATCAGGCCAAAATCCTCCCGGGCCTGTATCACCCTCTTCACGGTCTAAACTTAACTAGAGTAGTGGGCAAAAAGCTCCGGCGCGAATGGCCCCACTGACTTGCGAACTGCCCAGCAGGCACTTTTCCTGGACGCCGTCAACGCATCCGGCAGTCGGCTGAATTCAGGACCTTACCACCAGCGGCAAGAGTCCCCCTTCATGCCCCCTAACCCGCAGCTAGAGCAACAGTCAGCCCGTAATGAATTCCAGGAAGACTCCGTGGGTGGATTTCGGGCTTATCCACATCACTTTTCTGGCCGGATTTGACGGCAGAGGGTGGGGCTCCGCAATGATGCGGGCCCCTTTTTCCTTAACGTGACGATGAACCGCATCCAAATCACCAACCTGGATTGCGACCTCGTACACTCCTTCACCATTTTTATCCAAGAACTTCCTCACAGCCTGCGCAACCGGCTTATCCTCTGCTACAGGGGTAAGCAGCTCGATCATGCTGCCTCCTCCCGCATTGAACTGGGCCGCATCAAGTCCCCATTTTTCACGCGGAGTTCGATTCAGCAGTTCGAAACCAAGCTTCTGATAAGCCTCGATCGCCTCGTCCAGGTTGTTCACAGCCACAACCACCACATGAATTCCCTTCATCTGTTCCACAACACTCATCGCTTTCTACCTCCTTTATTTAGTAGAGTCTTCAAGAGATTAAGTCATGCCCCGTGCATCTGCGCCCCCTTTTGGATTGTAGCTCCGGATTCATGACCCGCGGTCTATACCAAGCTCTGCTCCTCCATGCTATCAAGGGCTTACACCATCCCTCGGCCCCTCTTTCAGGATTTTCCAAGTCTCTTCTATTCCAACCAAGCCACAGATTAGGATTTATGAAATTGGGGCGGACGCTTCTCCGCCATTGCTGCCAATGCCTCCAAATTATCCGGTTTTCCCGAGGCTGCCAGTTGGAGAGCCCAGGAATACTGAAAGACATTTGTAGCAGCGACCCGAAGCCATTGATTCATGGCAGCCTTCGAGTGGGACCGCTAGCCAGCCGGGTTGCCCACTCCATTGCGGTCGGAAGTAGCTGGTCTCGAGGAATCGCCTGGGCAATCAACCCAATTCGCTCAGCCTCCCGGGCACTCACGGGGTCGGAGGAAAACAGATATTGCTTGGCTCGGGCAAGACCAATAAGCACAGGCCAAATAAGCGCGCCACCGTCCCCAGGAGGGACCCCTATGTTCATGTGTCCGTCCGAGAAGCGGGTTGTTTCATCGTCAGCCGCTAAGACGATGTCGCACAAGAGTGCGAGCTGGCAACCCATGCCCGTTGCCAGCCCATGAACTGCGGCGATGGCGGGCTTCTCCAGCTCGATCATGTTCCAAATAAACTCACGAGTTTCTTCAAAGCCAAGCGCCTTGGCCGTGGGGTTATCTTTATGGCGTGAAAACAGCTCAAAATCACCCCCGGCGCAGAAGTTTTTCCCTTCGGCGGTGATAACGACGGCACGGACATCGTCGTCATGATTCAGATCGCGGGGAATATCCGCCATCTCTTTATGCATCCTGATGTTGAGCAGATTGTGAGGTGGGCGGTTGAGAGTGACGAGAGCTACTCCACCCGAGACCTCCACTTTGATATGTTGGTATTGACTGTAGTCTGCCATGTGGTTCCTCCTTTTTTATTCGGTTGCGAATCCATAACACGAGTGAACACACCCACCTATTTTGCGACCGATCCTCAGGAAAACCGCTAAAACGCTCTCTTTTTACCGATTTTCAATCGTTTAATTGATCCCATTCTCCCCCTCTCCGAAAACGAAACGTGTTACACCAGTTTGCGGTGTCGCGGCGATAGACCACCGTCCTGTCGCTTCCCGGTGTATTGTTGCTGATTTAATTAAGAACCTTAACAAAATTGCACCACAAAACCGAATAGGCCGTTTACTTCATTTTTCATAAGCTTTCTGCATCATCCGCGATCATCTATCCCGAAGTCTCTCGCAACACCGGTCCCGATTGAACGAGAATGGTAATATCCGGCTTTGTAATCCGTGAAAAGGGAAAGGATGCAAATTCGGCTGCTCGGAAATCTCTTGCATCCCCTCGTAACCCTGTGGTACATAAGCAATATTTTACAATTCCGTTCGAGCGGTAGGAGAACCTCGTGGACGAAGTGAAGAAAATCTGGATGGATGGAAAACTGGTGGACTGGGCGGACGCCAAAGTCCACATTCTGACCCACACCCTGCACTACGGACTCGGAGTCTTTGAAGGCATCCGCTGCTACAAGACCGCCAAAGGACCGGCCATCTTTCGTCTTGAGGACCATGTGGACCGGCTTTTCCACTCCGCCTTGATTACTGAAATCGAGATCCCCTACAGCCGGGAGGAGATCATCGGCGCCATCAAGGAGACCATAAAGGCCAACGGTCTGGAGGAATGTTACATCCGCCCCATTGCTTACCTGGGTTACGGCAAGATGGGACTCTCTCCAGTCGGGGTCCCCACCAACGTGGCCATCGCCGTCTGGTCCTGGGGGGCTTACCTGGGGGCCGAGGGGCTTGAGAACGGAATCCGGGTGAAAATCTCTTCCTTCACCCGTCACCACCCGAACATCAGCATGACCAAGGCCAAGGTCTGCGGCAACTACGCCAACTCCATCATGGCCAAGGTGGAGGCCTTACGAAACGGCTACGATGAGGCGATCCTCCTCGACGCTTGGGGAAACGTGGCCGAGGGGTCCGGAGAGAATATCTTCATCGCCCGCAGAGGAGTGCTCAAGACGCCTCCCCTGACCTCCATCCTGGAGGGGATTACCCGGGATTCCATCGTCGCCCTGGCGAACCATCTCAAGATCCCCCTGGTGGAGGTCTTCTTTTCCCGGGATGAGCTTTACTCCGCCGATGAGGCATTCCTGTGCGGCACGGCCGCCGAGCTCACCCCGATCCGGGAGGTGGACGGGCGCAAGATCGGCCCGGGGCGTCCCGGGCCGATTACTAAGAAGCTCCAGGATCGTTTCTTCAAAGTGGTGAAGGGCGAGGACAACCACTTCAGCCGCTGGCTCCATCCCGTGCAATGAGTTTGTAGTTCCTGAGAACCTGCTTCCGCCGCCGCACGGAAGGGTTGACACGGGCCGCAAGCAGGCGTAGAGTTTTCCGTGTTGTCATACCCAGTTCGCAATTCAATGCCACCGATGTGAGCGTTCGGCAATCAGGCACGGCCAGCCTGGTGATCTGACGACTTTATCCCTTCAGAAACTGGAAGCCGGCCGCTGACGACCGAAGGCCCTCACCCAGATCCCGGGGAGGAAGGAGCAATGACACTTGCAGACAGCACATGTCGGGTCCGGAGAGAAGACTTATTTCTGTTCATCCTGGTCATCATGCTCATCCACTTCATCACCCTCGCGGCAACTCCAGCATCCGCTCAAACTCTGCAGAAGATCAAGATCGGCATCCCGGCCGTCAATGTTCTTACGAAGCCCTTTTTTATCGGCCAGGACCTGGGCTTCTTCCGGCAGGAGGGGCTCGATGCCGAGTTTCCCTTTGTGCGCCCCGAGCTGGGCGCCGCCGGTCTGGTGAAAGGGGAGATAGACTATTTCGCCAGCGGGGACACCACGCTGCGGGCGGCGGCCGGCGGCCTGCCCGTTAAGCTGATATTCGCCATGGCCGATCACGGAGACCTGGCCCTCGTGGTGCGCAGTGACATCCAGAAAGGAACCGATCTAAAAGGGAAAAAGATCGCGGTGGCTTCTCCGCGTACACTGCCCTCCGTGGCCATGATGGAATCGGCACGCCGCTACGGACTCGACCCCCTGAAAGACATCTTCCTGGTCAGCGTGGGGGACCTGCTGCCCCGCTATCAGGCCCTGCAGGCGGGCGCCGTGGACGGGATGGTCGTGGACACGGCTCTGGCCATCATGGCCCGGAACAAAGGGTACAAAATCCTCGATCCCATGTGGCAATGGATGGATCTCGTGCAGATCGGCCTGGGGGTAAACGATCGCGTCCTCAAGCAAAACCCCGACTTTGTGTACCGGACACTGAAAGCGTCCCTGCGCAGTCTGGTCCATGTGCGAACCCATTCAGCGGAAATGATCAAGGCCATCCAGAGCGTGCGGGAGGTCAACGACGAGGAAGCGAAATTTGTTTACGACATCATCGTGCAAAACATGACGGCAAACGGCATCCCTTCCAACCGCAGCGTGCAGGTCAGCCTGGATGCCATCAAGGCCGACAACCCGGACAAGAAGATCCCGACCATTGACGAAGTCGTAGACTTCGGCCTCCTGCGACGGGCGCAAAGGGAACTGGGAATCAAGGCCCCCTAGGAGAAACGGCTCCGGGGAACGTTCAGAACAAGATTCAGCAACAACGGAGAACAAAAATGGGAGACAGCTACCGCACGATCCGGGTGGCCGCTGTGCAGGCGGCTCCGGTGTTCCTGGACCGGGAGAAAACCGTGGAGAAAGCCTGCGCCCTGATTCGGGAGGCCGGGACAGCAGGAGCCCATCTGGTGGGGTTCCCGGAAGGATTTATCCCGACTCACCCCCTGTGGTTTCACTTCCACGCTGCCAGTAGCGTGAAGGGACTGCAGTTTAGCCGTGAGCTGTTTTGCAACTCCGTGGAGATCCCCGGACCTGCCACCGAGGAGCTGTGCCAGGCGGCCCGGGAGGCCCGGATCTACGTGGTCATGGGGCTGTGCGAGAAGACCCCGGGTCGAATGGGCACCCTATACAACACCCTTCTCTTCATCGACGATCACGGCAACATCATGGGCCGCCACCGCAAGCTCCATCCCACCCTCGGCGAGCGCATCGTCCACGCCCCGGGAGACGCAGAGGGTCTGCGGGCCTACCAAACGGAATTCGGCGCCGTCAGCGGTCTCATGTGCGGCGAAAACTCCAACGCGCTCTCCATTTTCTCATTGGACGCCCAGGGGACCACGGTGCACGTGGCGAGCTGGCCCTCCCACTTCAGCCTCTCGACGAACATGGGGGATACGATCGAAGTGGCCAGCCGGGCCCTGGCTTACCAGACGAAATCGTTCGTGCTCAATGCCGTCGGGGCCATCAGTGATCGCATGCGGGAGGTTCTCCCCCTCACGGATGAGCATCGGGAATTCCTTTCCCGGCATCATGGGGGAGCCTCCGTGGTCGCTCCCCGGGGGAAGCTCGTGGCCGGGCCCATGGGACCCGGCGAGGGCATCCTCTACGCGGACATCAACATCGGGGATATCATCATTCCCAAGATCACTCAGGACTTTTCCGGGCACTACAACCGCTTCGACATCTTCTCCCTCAACGTCAAGGTGGGAGGCAACCCGCCCCTCAGGCGCCTGCCCAGCGAGCGGAAGGACGGGGACGAAGAAAAGTTTCTTGGGGAGCCGGCTCCGCAGCGCGAGCTCCCAAACAATGTCTTTCCGCTTCTAACTTCAGAGTAAGAAGGCTTTCAGCGGTCAGCTTTCAGCATTCAGCCGGAAGGAGGGGAGACGTAATTCCCTTTCTCTTTCTCTGGCTGACTGCTGACAGCTGATTGTTGACTGCTTTAAAATCGAAATATCCGCAGGGCGTTTTTGTAGAAGATCTTCTCCTTGTCTTCGAAGGGCAGGTCAAGCTCCGCCATGGCCTTGAGAGCCATGGGGTAGAACTGATCATCCCTTCCGCCCCGTCCGTGCGGATAATCACCACCGAACAAAACCTGGTCCGTGCCCACGGTGTCGCAGACAAACCGGATGGCCGCAGCCCGCACGGGCCCCGCGATATCGTAATAAATCTTCTTGAAGTAATCTTCCGGAGTCCCGGCGCATTCGGGATTTCCCTCCCACCAGTTCAGGCGGTCCAGGTACATGAGGGTCATGCCTCCCAGGTGGGCTCCGATCAGCTTGAGTTGCGGGTGGCGGTCAAAAATCCCCGAGAGGACGAGCCGGGACAGGGCCAAGGTCGAGTCGGCGGGCCAGTTGAGCTTTTGCTGCAGCGAGTACTTGTGCCAGCGGGGATGGCAGAGGGCATTGTGGGGATGAAGGAAGATCGGCACGTCGTAGCGAGTGGCCTCGGCCCAGAAGGGCCGGTACTCCGGGTCGTCCAGAGATTTTTCTCCCCCGATGTTGGTGGGCAAGACCACCCCGTGGGCACCCAGATCCTTCATACAACGGTGCAACTCCGTTAGGGCATCATCCATGTGGACCAGCGGAATGCGGGCAAACCACTTCAAGCGCTCGGGGTACCGGCTGCAGTACTCCGCGTAAGCATCGTTGCACAGCACGGCCAGATCCAGGGCCCGCTTGCGGTTGAAGCCGACCTCGACTCCTCCAGCCGGATTCGAAAGCACTCCGATGTCGATGCCGTACCCGTCCAGATGCCCGATGTATTCCTCGTACGTGAAGGAGTGAAAGCCGACGCCCCGAGGGTCTCCCTTCGAGGCTTCCGGGACCATGTCCAGAAATTTCGCCGGAAAAGCGTGGAAGTGGGTGTCGATGATCATAAGAGTGTCCTTTCTGTTGGAGGACATGGGCGGTCAGCAGGATGGCAGGATTGTATTGGAAACGCTCCTGCGTTGCAAGGTTCCCAGTAGCCGTCAGCTGTCAGCAATCAGCGCTCAGCGTTTGAGGAAATCCCTCCTTCCCCCCTTTTTAAAGGGGGGAGCAGGGGGATTTTCTTCAGTGGAGGTGATTTCCATTCGAGGTGGTGCCCCGTCAGGGGCATGGGTAACAGATAGCTGATGCTGATGGCTGAATGCCAAGTTCTGACAGCTGATTGCTGACAGCTATTGTGGCCCTCCTGGTCGTGGGGCCCAAAAAGCTCCCCGAGCTGGCCCGGGCCCTGGGACGGGGGTTTGCCGAGTTCCGGCGGGCCACGGAAGACCTCAAGGGCACCCTGAACAAGGAGCTTGAGATCGAGGAGACCCTGACCGAGGCTGAGGATCCTGCCAAGGACTATTCCCACCTGGCCGACCTGGACAGCCAGAACCACCCCATCGAATCAGTCGACAGCAGCAGCAAGCCCAAGGAGTCCCCGGTTAATGGCTGACCAGGACCGCCGGATGCCCTTTATCCAGCATCTGGAGGAGCTGCGGCGCAGGCTCGTCGTGAGCCTCATCGCCATCGGAGCCGGCTTCCTGGTGGCCTACAATTTCAATGAAAAGCTCCTGCTTATCGTGCAGAGGCCGTTGAACCGCCCTCTGATCTTCCTCTCCCCGACGGAAGCCTTCTGGGTCAACCTGCTGGTCTCTTTTTTTGCCGGCGTGATTCTGGCCGCTCCTGTCCTTCTGTACGAAATGTGGAAGTTCGTGGCCCCGGGTCTCCTGGAGAAAGAGAAGCGCTACATCTTCCCCTTCACGTTGCTCTCAACTCTTTTTTTTTCCCTGGGCGTGTCTTTCGCCTATTTCGTTGCTCTCCCCCTGGGTCTCCGCTTCCTTTTAGGGTTTGCCTCCCCCGAGCTGCAGCCCCTGCTTTCCCTCTCCAAGTACGTGGGCTTCTTCGGTAGGCTCCTGCTGGCCTTCGGCTTGGTATTCGAATTTCCCCTGGTCATCTTCCTGCTGACCCGCCTGGGCATTTTGCAGCCGCAGACCCTGGCTAAGAATCGCAAGTACGCCATCCTCGGCATCTTCGTGGTTTCCGCCCTGCTCACCCCCCCCGACGTGATCTCCCAGATCCTGATGGCGATCCCGCTCCTGGTTCTTTTCGAACTGAGTCTTCTCGTGTCCCGCAAGGTGCGCCGCAAAGTGGAGGAAAAGAAAGTTGCCGAGGAACGCCTGGAAGCCGTCCCTTAAAGACCGACTTGTTTTTGCCCTGGACGTCGACGATCTCGAAGAGGCCAGGCAATGGATTGACGCTCTGCGGGGGGAGGTGGGCACGTTTAAGGTCGGGCTGCAGCTCTTTACCCGCATTGGACCCGAGGGGGTACGGGGTCTGATGAATTCGGATCTGCAGATCTTTCTGGACCTGAAGCTCCACGACATTCCCCACACGGTCGCCCAGGCATCCCGGGGGATTGCGGCCCTCGGGGCTCGCATGTTTACCGTCCATACTCTGGGGGGTACCGACATGCTGGCGGCCTGCGCGGAGGCCATCGCGGAGGAGGCCGGACGTCTCGGGCTGCCGCGGCCCCTCATCCTGGGAGTGACCCTGCTCACCAGCCTGGACGAGGCGGCCGCCCGTGCCCTGGGGTTTAATCGCAAGATACGGGATCAGACCCTGCGCTTGGCTGCACTGGCGCGCCAGGCCGGCCTGGACGGCGTCGTTGCTTCGTCCCAAGAAGTGGAGTCAATTAAGAAAGCGTGCGGCTCCGAATTTCTTGCCGTGGTTCCCGGCATCCGGCCCACAGAGGCCGGAGAGAAAGCGGACGATCAAAAGCGAACTGGAACTCCCCTCGAAGCCGTGGAACGAGGGGCTGACTTTCTGGTCGTGGGCCGCCCCTTGCGGCAGTCCTCGCATCCGGCTCAGACAGCCAGAGAGATCGTGGAGGAAATCCGCCGTGGCTGGCAGCACCGATCTACTGGAACTCTTTAAAGAATCCGGAGCCCTGCTGGAGGGGCACTTTCTGCTCACTTCCGGACTCCACAGCCCTCACTATCTCCAGTGTGCCTTGTTCCTGCAGTTCCCGACCCACGCCGAGAGAGTGGGGAGAGAACTCGCCGCCGTGCTGGCTCCGTTTTCTCCGACTGTGGTCGTCTCCCCCGCAGTGGGAGGCATCCTGGTGGGGCACGAGGTCGCCCGCGCTCTGGGACTGCGGGCGGTTTTCACGGAGCGGGAGGCGGGAGTCATGACGCTCCGCAGGGGGTTTTCTCTCAAGGCAGGAGAGAAAGCCGTGGTTGTGGAGGACGTGGTGACCACGGGTGGCTCCGTCGTGGATGCGGCCCAAGCTGTTGAGCGAAGCCGGGTCGAAGTGGTCGCCTACGGCGCCATCATCGACCGCAGCGGCGGACAGGTGAATCTAAACCACCCCCTGAAGACCCTGATTACGGTGAATTTTTCCACCTATAAGCCGCCCGATTGTCCCCTGTGCCGCCAGGGGATCCCGGCCATCAAACCGGGCAGCAGGGGATTATAGAATCCCATGGCCAAGAAGCGGGTTCACCTGTGGGTTTCCGGCCTCGTGCAGGGGGTGGGGTTCCGGTTCGTCGCCGAGCGCCAGGCCCTGCGCCTGGACCTGCGCGGCTGGGTGAGGAACCTGCGCAACGGAAGGGTCGAGCTCATGGCCGAGGGGGAGGAAAGCAATTTGCGGGAACTGGTGCGCTGGTGCCACCAGGGTCCCTCCGGTGCCAGGGTCACCGACGTGGAGGTGGAGTGGGAACCCTGCCAGGATGAATTCAACGGATTTGAGATTCGATTTTAGGTAAGCAGTCAGCGATCAGCATTCAGCCTCACCCCCACCCACCCCTCCCCCAGAGATTGTGTCATAAGTCCGTTCATGGTTCGACAGGCTCACCACGAACGGACAAGGAGACCAGAAATTCAATCACTTAGCCGTTCGTCCTGAGCTTGTCGAAGGGCGAACGGCGGATTGCGACACAGTCTCCCAGGGGGGAGGGTCAGGGAGGGGGTGAAAAAGCATTTTGGAGGACAATGGTCTGATCGCGCCGGGGGCCCGTGGAGATGATGCCCACGGGAACACCAACTTCGCTGCTGATGAATTCCACGTAATTTCTCGCCTCAATGGGCAGCGCTTCGTAGGAGGTCACCCCCAGCGTGCTCTCTCTCCAGCCTCTGCGCTCTACGTAAACCGGCTCGCAGTCGGCCAGACTGGGGATCTCGGAGGTGATTTCCCGGTACTCCTTGCCCTGCCACCGGTACCCCACGCAAACGCTGATTTGAGCCGCCTCGTCAAGAACGTCCAGCTTGGTCACCGCCAGGAAGCGCAACCCATTGACGCGCACGGCATAGCGTGCGACCACCGCGTCAAACCAGCCGCAGCGCCGCGGCCGTCCCGTGGTGGCCCCGTACTCCATCCCCCGCTCCCGCAGGACGTCCCCTTCTTTCCCTGTCAATTCCGTAGGGAAGGGGCCTTCGCCGACGCGGGTGGCATAGGCTTTCACCACCCCGATGACCGTGGTGATGACCTTGGGCGGAATCCCGAGCCCCGTGCAAGCCCCGCCGATGGCTGCATTAGAAGAAGTGACAAAGGGATAAGTCCCGAGATCCACATCGAGCATTGTCCCCTGAGCTCCTTCCACCAGAATGTGATCACCGCGGTCGATGGCCTCCCAAAGAAGAAGAGTCGTATCTTCTATGAAGGGGGCCAGCCGGTCCCGGTACACGCAGTATTCCTGCAAGATCTCCTCCAGGCTCAGCTCCGTCTGCCCGTAAAGCTCCCTGAGGAGGAGATTTTTTTCCTGCAAGTTCATCCGCACTTTTTCTCGCAAGCGGTCAGGGGCAAGAAGATCTCCCAGGCGCACCCCAACGCGCGCTGCTTTGTCCGTGTAAGCGGGGCCGATGCCTCGCCCCGTCGTCCCCAATTTTCCGCCCCCCAGGTGTTTCTCGCTGGCCTGGTCCAGAAGCCGGTGGTAGGGTATGATGAGATGGGCTCCGGGACTGATGGTGAGCCGGCCCTCGACCCGGATTTCCCGGGATTCCAGATGTTCAATCTCCGCCAGAAGGGCTTGCGGATCAATGACCACACCGTGTCCGACCAGGCAGCGCTTGCCGGGATGGACAATCCCCGAGGGGATCGAGTGCAGAACAAACTGCTCGTCGCCGGTCACGACCGTGTGCCCGGCATTCGGCCCTCCCTGATAACGAGCGACGCACTGGGCTTGCTCGCTCAGGAAATCGATGATCTTCCCTTTCCCCTCATCTCCCCATTGGGCGCCCACTACAGCTACAACCGTCATGTCTGAAATCCGCCTCCCACCCCTACGATGACGACCGCCCCATTCGCTCCTGGAGGAACTCGGCCAGCCGCGAGATTTCCACGGAACTCTCCACACCCCGCGCCACCTCGACCACTTTCGCCAGGCCTTCCGAGACCCCGTTCCCTCCCAGAATTACGGCCCAGGGGATCTGAAACGTGCGGGCGTAGGCCACCGAGCCTTCCAGGTCGCGGCGAATAATGTCGCGGGCCACCCGCAATCCGCAGCCCCTCAAATTGCGGGCTACCCGAACCGCCTCCCCTTTTCGGGAGCGAAACTCAATGAGAAGAACGTCCGCCCCGGACGGCAGCGCCAGATCCCCCTGGCGCTCAAGGGCCAGGAGAACTCGCTCCACATCGATGGCAAAGCCCGTGGCCGGGGCCGGAGCGCCGAATTTCTCCAGGAGCCGGTCGTATCTGCCCCCTCCGCAAATCTCATAGCCCAGATGGGGGGTGAATCCCTCGAAGACCATCCCCGTGTAGTAGTCGAACCCCCGGATTTCGCACAGATCCACCGTGATGTGGTCCGAGACTCCGTAGGCATCAACGAACTTAAGAATCCGGGAAAGCGTTTCCAGGGCCGCACGGCAGCGTGGGGTTCCCACCAGGGGAAGCACCTTATCGAGAACTTCTCTCCCGCTCCCTACCAGCCCGGGGAGCTCCAGGAGCAGCCCGGTCTGGCGAGCTTCCAACTTTTCCCGGCGGCTGCTCTCCTCCAGAGCGGAACGGTCCCGGCGCTGAACCGCTTGCCGGATTTCCACCTCGACGGCCGCAGAAACCCCGAGTTCCTCCAGAACACCGGAAAAAAAGTCAATATCGCTCACGGACAGGTGGAAATCATCGAGCCCGACGGCCATGAGCCCCTCCACGGCCATGGCGATCATCTCCGCGTCAGCCTCCGGAGAATCCAGTCCCAGGAGCTCGACTCCCGCTTGAAAGAATTCCCGGGCCCGGCCGGCCTGGGGCTCCACATAGCGAAACACGCTGCTCGCATAGCAAAGCCGCAGGGGGCGGGGACGATCCTTGAGGAGCGTGGAGGCAAAGCGGGCAATTTGCGGCGTGATATCGGGCCGCAGGACGAGGAGATTGCCGCTCTCCCGGTCAATCATCGTGAAGGTCTTATCGCGCCACTCGGAACCCAGGCCGGGGGCAATCGCATCGAAAAACTCGAAGGTCGGGGTGACGACTTCCTGGAAGCCCCAGCGGGTAAACACCCCCAGGAGCTGCTCCTCGACCCAGCGCTTCTTGGCCGCCACTTCCGGCAGCAACACCTTGACGCCTTTGGGAATCTCATGCATCAAAGCCATGTCCGACCCTACCGGAGACTCAAAGTTTGACCAGCTTGGCGTACAGGAGGTCGGGGAGAGCCTGAATTTCCGCCAGCACCTGGGGGGGGATCTCCGAGTCCACGTTCACGAAAGAAACGGCCCTGTCGTTGGGGGCCTTACGACCGAGCTGCATGCCGGCTATATTGATCTGGTTGGAGCCCAAAATGGTGCCGATTTTCCCGATCACCCCCGGGGTGTCGATGTTGCCGAAAACCAGTATGTAGCCCGCCGGAGTGGCCTCGATGTGGTAGCCGTCGATCATGACGATGCGCGGATCGTGGCGGCCGAAGACAGTGCCCGCAGCCCGGCGTTCTTCGCGGTCGGTCTTCAGTGTGAGGTCCACGAGGCTGGTGTAATACTCGGCCTCGCTGCTGGTCGTCTCATACACCTTGATCCCCCGCTCGTGGGCGAGAACGGGCGCGTTGACCTCGTTCACGGTCTCTCCCAGAAACGGTTTCAGGACCCCCTTGAGGAGAGTCACGGTCAGGGGTTTTACACCCATGTGGGCCACTTCACCGCTGTAGCGCACGTGGACTTCCTGAATTCCCCGCTCCACGAGCTGGGAAGTCAGGCTCCCCATCTGCTCGCACAACTGCAGGTAGGGGCGCAGCTTTCCCAGAAGCTCCCCATCCACCGAGGGGACGTTGACCGCGTTTTGAATCTCGCCGCGCTTCAGATAGGCGATGATCTGCTGGGCAATCGCCACCCCCACCTGTTCCTGGGCCTCGTCCGTCGAGGCCCCCAGGTGCGGGGTACAGATGACCTCCTCCAGGCTCAGAAGGGGGTTATCCCCGGGCGGCTCCTTCTCGAAAACGTCCAGGGCCGCTCCGGCCACCTGGCCGCTCTTGATGGCGTCGTAGAGGGCCTTCTCGTCCACAATCCCGCCGCGGGCGCAGTTGATGACGCGCACCCCGGTTTTCACGCGGGCAAATGCTTCGGCCCCGAGAAGCCCCCGGGTTTCCGGCGTGAGGGGGACATGAACGGTGATGAAATCGGAGCGGCGCAGGACGTCTTCAAGCTCCACAAATTCGACCCCGATTCTCTCCGCCACCTCGGGGGAAATGTGAGGATCGTAGGCAATCACGTCCATACCCAGCCCCTTGGCGCGGTCGGCCACCACGCTGCCGATCCGGCCAAGGCCGATGACTCCCAGCGTCTTTTTGTAGACCTCCACCCCCACAAAGCGCTTGCGGTCCCACTTCTTGGCCTGCAGGCTGGCGTAGGCCTGAGGGATCTTGCGCGCCAGCGCCAGAAGCAAGCTGATGGCATGCTCGGCGGTGGTGATCGTGTTCCCCCCGGGGGTGTTCATAACAATGATCCCGCGCTTGCTGGCCGCTTCCACGTCCACGTTGTCCACTCCGATCCCGGCCCGCCCCACCACCCGCAGATTGCGGGCCGCCTCCACGACAGGCGCAGTGACCTTGGTCTCGCTGCGCACCACCAGAGCCTCGTATTCCGGGATCACCTGCAGCAACTCCTGCGGGGAAAGGCCGATCTTCACATCCACCTCGAGCCCTTTTTCCTGGCGCAGAAGATCAATCCCCTTGGCAGAAATCGGATCCGAAACCAGAACTTTCATGAATGCTGGCCCTCACTCCAACAGCAACGCCTCGGCGGCTGCCACTCCGGCCCCCGGCTTCACTTTGTGTCCCATCTGGACCAGAACCATTTCCAGCACCGAGATCAGCGCCAGGATGTCATAAGAATCCACAAACCCCATGTGAGCGACGCGGAAAATTTTTCCCTTCAGGGAACCCTGGCCCTCGGCCACAGTGATCCCGAAACGATCACTGAGAATCTTGATCAGCTCCTCGCTGTCCAGCCCTGCGGGCATGCACACCGACGTGACGCCCGCACTGGGCAATTCCTTGGCAAAAGGCTCCAGGCCTATGGCCGCCATGGCCCGGCGGGTGGCCTCGGCAAGACGCGCGTGCCTGGCAAACATGGCCTCCAACCCCTCCTGCCGGATCTGCCGGAGACTGGCGGCCAGCCCCACGACCAGGGAGACGGCAGGAGTGTAGGAGCTGGTGTTTTTCTGGGCGTTCTTCAGCTCCTTGCGGAAGTCAAAATAGTACTTGGGGAGCGTGGAGCTCTCCGTGAACTTCCAGGCCTTCGGGCTTAAAGCGGTAAAGGCCAGCCCCGGCGGCAGCATGAGGGCTTTCTGAGAGGCGCTCACGACCACGTCAAGGCCGTAGCGGTCCATGGGAATGTCAAACGTCCCCAGGGCGCTCACCGCATCGACGATCAGCGCTGTCCCGGCGAGCGGGCGGACAATTTCGCCCAGGGCTTTCAAATCGGAGCTCACGCCCGTGGAGGTCTCCGTGGCCTGCACCAGGACCCCGCGGATCTCGGGATCTTCTTTCAAGATGGCGGACACATCCTGGGGTTTGGGGGCATAGCCCCACTTCACGTCAAGGATGCGGGCCTGCAAGCCGTAGGCATTCGCCAGTTCCTCCCAGCGTTCACCGAATTTTCCCCCCCGGGTCACCAGCACCTTGTCGCCCGGAGAGAACAAATTACTGATGGTCCCTTCCATGGCCCCGGTTCCAGAGGCTGCGAAGATGAGGACTTCTTGATCCGTTTGAAAGAGATATTTCAAGTCCAGGCGGACCTGGGAAAAAAGAGCGCTGTAGTCGCGGGTGCGATGGTGGATGATGGGTTTGGCCATTTCCGCCAGAACAGACGGCGGAATCGGAGTCGGACCCGGTGTAAACAGGTAGTGTTTCTCCATAGTACGTCCCTTCTACCCCCCTCAGGTGGAAGACCGGAGCCCCGTGAGAATTCTACAAAGCTCTCGGAAATTTGGGGTTCCCGGGCTCCAGGCCGGCGAGTAAAGATAGCAGATGCGGCTCAACACTGTCAACGGCAAAGGGTGTTTTTCGTTGACTCCCATTTGAGACCTAACTATATTGGCGCTATTTACAAAACCCCATGATTTTTCAACTCGTTGAGGAGGGAGGGTCGCGATGATCTGTGCTTCCCGTGTGCTTTTCGTCCTCCTTGTTGTCCTGGCCCCCGCCGTCGCCTTTGCCGCCGGTTTCCGACTTCCGGAACAGGACGCCAAGGCCCTAGGGATGTCCGCCGCCGTTGTCGCTCAGGCGGACACCCCCTCAGCGATTTATTACAACCCGGCCGGCCTTACACAGCTCAAGGGAAACTGGGTCGCCGGTGGAGGCACGCTCATCCTGGCCCAGGGGGCCCAGTTCGAAGGACGCACCAAGGTCTCCAACCGCCTGGGACTGGGAACGCAGGGGACCAAAGGGGAAGATCAGGTATTCTTCACCCCCGATCTCTTCTTTGTTTCCAGCCTGGGCAGCGAGCGCCTGCGCCTGGGATTCGGAGTTTACACGCCCTTCGGCCTGGGGCGCCGCTATGAGGATCAAAACCGGATCTTTCGGGACCAGTTGAACAACATCGAGCTGAAAACCGTGAACTTCAACCCCACCATCGCCTATAAGATCAGCGATGCCGTCAGTGTGGGAGCAGGTTTAGACCTCTTTCGCGCCCAGGTCATCTATGATTTCACCGCCTTTGGCACGTTCAGTGGGACAGACCTCTATACAGCCAATGCCCGAGCCGAGGGCGACGGGCTGGCATACAACGTCGGGGTGCTTATCACCCCTCACCCGAAATGGAAGATCGGCTTGAACTACCGCAGCATTTCCTCGATCGACCTCAAGGGAAACGTGGACATCCGAACTCATTCAGCCGCGGCCTCCGCAGCCTTTGCGGCGGCGTTTTCTCAACCCTCCGGGGCTTCGGCCCGGGACACGGCCCACAGTAACCTGACCTTGCCCGACACCTTCGCCATCGGGGTATCGTTCCGCCCTACGGAGAGGCTGACTCTTGAGGTGGACGCGGATTGGACGGGATGGTCAACCTACGACGAGTTCCCCTTCAACACCAGCACCTCCGTGTCGGTGGGAGGGGCGCAAATCTACGGGCCCACCGCCCTCACCAAGGACAAGGATTGGCGGGACACCTGGACTATGCGGGTGGGAGGTCAGTACAAAGCCGGCGACCGGATCTCACTGCGCGCCGGCTACCTCTACGACCGGGATCCCATTCCAGAGGAGAACTACACCGCCGATCTTCCAGACGGGGACCGCCAGGCCGGCAGCATCGGCATCGGCTATGCAGGCTCCCGGTACACCGTGGATTTTGCCTATGCCGCCCTCTTTTACCGTGCCCGGACCGTGAAGAACTACGACCGCTCTGGAAACGTGGCCCTGGATGGGACCTTTAAGAGCATGACCCACCTGTTTGGTCTCACCCTGGCCTACCAGTTCTAGTCCTGAGGAACTTATGGGCGCAATGAATCGCGCACACCCGCCGGGCGGGTACCCGGTCTTGTAGGGGCGTCATTCATGACGCCCGGGAGGATCATGATGTGCTCGGACTTCTGACTCAGGACACTAGTTCCGACAAGAAATTGAGATTCCCTCCCCCCGGGTACCCCGGGTGCCCCTTGGGCGTGTGGGGAGGGGGTGAGCCTGCTGGAAGCTATGACCCGCTCCAGACGTGGCATCCCTTGCCGACGGGACGGCCGGGAGCTAACTTGAAAGCAAACGGGAACTTCTTATGGGGGGCCGGGAGTTTCCCAAGTGAGGTGAAAATCCCCCCACCCATACCTTCCCCCTCGAGGGGGTCGGGAGGGGGTGAACAGGGCATTTTCTGAG
>JACPSX010000142.1 GCA_016193065.1 Candidatus Tectimicrobiota bacterium
GAACTCTCAATCCGGCCGACACAACTCACGTCGCAAGCGCTTCGTGAGCCCAAGGGGGCGCTCCCGAGGATCTGGGAAGAGTTGCAATTCCGCAGTGATAAACCGGGGGGAACCTCAGGGCAAGTTAATCCAAGGAATCGTGGTCAGGTCAGCGCAGCTCGGCGCCGAGGTTTTCCTGCAGGCGGGCCAGGATCTCTTCCTGGATGAGGCGCACCTCCTCATCTGTCAAGGTTCTGTCCGGAGCCCGGAAGGTGAGAGAAAAGGCCAGACTCCGCTTCCCTGCGGGGAGTGGTCTCCCCTGAAAAACGTCGAAGAGAATCGCTTCCTCGAGGAAATCCCCGCCTGCCTTCTTGATCTGGTCGAGGACTTCCCCTGCGCTCCTGTGAGCGTCCACGACCACCGCCAGATCCCTTAAAACCGCCGGATAGCGGGGAAGAGAGGAAAAAACGGAGAGCCGCCTCGTTTTGCCCAGGCAGGGCTCCAGATCGATTTCCCACAACGCCACGGGCTGATGGATATCGAGCTCTTCCTGAAGGGCCGGAGCGAGGAGCCCACACACTCCGATCGGGCTCCCCTCCCACCGGACGACCGCGCTGTTGGCAAGGTCCAGAAATGGCACACCTCCCCGGGCAATCTCCAGCTCCCCATCCCCCATTTCCGCTCCGAGCATCTCCACGACCCCCTTGACGTCGTAGAAGTCGTTTTGACGCTTGAGGCCCTGCCAGAGGACCCGTTCATTGCGGACGGTCAGCGCACCGGCCAGAGTTAGGGGCTCCCGGGGCAAGTGACGAGAATCCTCGGCACCCAGAAAAACCCGGCCCAGTTCGAAAATCCTCAAGTTGTAGATGCGGCGGCTCACGTTTCGGGAGACGGTCTCCAAGAGACCGGGGACAAGGGTCGTCCGCATGACCCCCTGTTCACTGCTCAGAGGATTCCGCAGGCGGACCAGAGTCCGGCGGGGATCTTCCGGCAATATCCGCAGGCGATCCAGCCACCTTTCATCGATGAAACTGTAGGTAATCACCTCCCAGAACCCGCCCGCCTCCAGGGCGTTCCGAAGCTTTTCGCCGACCGCCTCGGTGGTCGGCCGGGGGGTCACCCGCATGGGGATCCTGGGGAGCGTGGAAGGAATCCGATTATATCCGTGCAGCCGGGCGACCTCCTCGATCAGGTCGATCTCGCGGGTCAGGTCCGGGCGAAAGGTGGGAACATGAACCTGAAGCCGGTCTTCGTCCGCTTCCTGACAGGAGAGTCCCAGGCGGTGCAGATAGCCTCCCACCGTTTTCCGATCAAGTGCCGTGCCCAGGACCCGGTTGGTCCTGCCCACCCGGAGATCGATCCGGCACGGCGCAATGGGCCGCGGGTAGACGTCCAGGATTCCAGCGCAGACTTTCCCTGCGGCGATTTCCTGCAAGAGTCCGGCGGCGCGGTGGCTGGCCCAGGAAGCCATCTCGGGATCCGCCCCGCGCTCGAAGCGGTAGGAAGCTTCCGTGGACAGGCCCAGGCTCTTGGACGTACGGCGGATCCCCGTGGGCTGGAAATAGGCGCTCTCCAGCAAAACCCTCCTCGTTTCAGAGGTCACCTCGGAGTCCTTTCCTCCCATGATCCCGGCCAGAGCCACGGGGTCGCGAGCGTCGGCAATCACCAGCATCCCCGCACGCAAGGATCTGTCCACCCCGTCCAGAGTTCTCAAAACCTCACCGCTCCGGGCTTGTCGGACGATGATCCGCTCCTCGCGCAACCGCTCCATGTCAAACGCGTGCAGAGGATGACCCGTCTCCATCAAGACGTAGTTCGTGACATCGACCACATTGTTAATGGCCCGGATTCCGCAGGCACGCAGGCGGCGCTGGAGCCACAGCGGAGAAGGCGCCACCGAAACCCCCTGAATGACTCGAGCCGTGTAGCGGGGGCAGAGATCAGGGTCTGCAATGGAGACCGAAGTGAGAGTGTCAACCGCCGGGCCCAACTCCTCCACGGCATTGGGGGGCAGACATAGGACTCCTCCGGTCAGCGCGGCAACCTCACGTGCAACTCCCACCAGGCCCAGGCCGTCAGGTCGGTTGGGGGTCAAACTCAACTCCAGGATCACATCGTTGAGGCCCGCGGCCTCAACGAGGGGAGTACCGGCGGGAATCGAAGAGTTCAGGATCAGGATTCCGTCGGCGTCATCCGCGATGCCCAGTTCGCCGGCGGAGCACAGCATGCCCCGGGACAACACCCCACGGATTTCCTGGAGTTCCACCCTGCTTCCGCCGGCGAGGCGGGCTCCCGGTGGAGCGAAGGCAGCCTTGATCCCGGATTCCACATTCGTCGCCCCGCAGACCACTTCCACGGTCTCCCTCCCCGTGTACACCTGGCACAGCCAGAGGTGATCGGCCGCAGGGTGTTTGGTGACCAAGCACACCTCGGCGACTACGACCTGCTCCAGCCCTTCCCCTTCCCGGGTCAGGGATTCCACTTCCAGGCCCGCCATGGTCAGGACCTCGGCCAGATCCTCCGGGGAGAGATTGAAATCAACGTATTCCCTGAGCCACTGCGTGCTGACTTTCATGGATCACTCCGACACAGTTCATCCCCAGCCGGACAGGGATTCTTTCGTTAAAACTGCGACAAAAACCTCAGGTCATTTTCGTAAAAGAGACGGATGTCGTCGATGCCGTGGCGGAGCATGGCCATGCGCTCAACGCCCAGGCCGAAAGCAAACCCCTGAACTTCTTCCGGATCATAACCCACAAAGCGAAAGACGGCCGGGTCCACCATCCCCGCTCCCAGCACCTCGAGCCAGCCGCTTCCCGAGCACACCCGGCAGCCGCTTCCTCTGCAGATCAGGCAGCGGATGTCCACCTCGGCGCTGGGCTCCGTAAAGGGGAAAAAACTGGGGCGAAACCGCATCTCCGTCTCGGGGCCGAAGAACTCGTGAAGGAACGCCTCCAGAACGCCCCGCAGATCGCTAAACGAGACGTCGCGGTCCACCATCAGCCCCTCGATCTGGAAGAACATGGGGCTGTGGGTCACGTCCGCATCGTGGCGGTACACCTTGCCCGGAGAGATAATGCGGATCGGGGGGGACTCACTCTCCATCGTCCGCACCTGGACAGGGGAGGTCTGGGTGCGTAGAACGACGTCATCCGTCACGTAGAAAGTATCCTGCATGTCGCGAGCGGGATGATCCCGGGGGATGTTGAGGGCCTCAAAATTGTAGTAATCCAACTCCACCTCCGGTCCCTCGACGACCTTGAAACCCATCCCGCGAAAAATATCGACCAGATCCTGCAAGGTCTGAGTCAGGGGATGGCGGTGACCGCGGGGAGCACGACGACCCGGCAAGCTTACGTCAATGGCGACTTGGGCCGCTCGGCTGTCGAGAGAGCGGCCGCGGATTTCCGCGGCCTTTTCCTCGAGTTTGTTCTCCACACGTTGCTTGAGATCATTGGCAAGCCGGCCGACCCGCCGGCGCTCCTCCGGCTTCAAGGTGCCCAGCTTCCAGGTCCTCTAGAGTCCGGGCCTCGTCGAGATCGGATAACGCCTGCCTTTCTAGATCTTCAACTCTTTTTTCCATTGCTCACAACGCCCGGGTACCCGCCTTGCCGGGTACCCGCTTTGCCGGGTACCCGCCTCGCGGGTGCGCGCCGAAAAAGACGCAACAAAAAAAGTTTACGGCTTCTCCTCCCCACACGGATAGGCCGTAAACTTTCGGCTGATTCATCGGATGCCTTCCACGCCGGCGTTCAGGCGGCGCGGGCCTCACGGATCTTGGCCACGATCTGGCCAAATGCCTCGGGATCACGCAAGGCAAGGTCAGCCAGGATTTTCCGGTCCAACTGGATCTGGGCCTTCTTCAGGCCGGCCATAAAGGCGCTGTACGAAAGCCCGTTCTTCCTCGCCCCCGCATTTATCCGGACAATCCACAAAGACCGCATGTCCCGCTTGCGGGTCCGGCGATCCCGGTACGCGTACTCACCGGCCTTCATGACCGCCTCTTTCGCCTTGCGGTAGGAGCGGCTGCGGGAGCCAAAGTACCCCTTGGCCTGCTTGAGGACTTTCTTGTGTCGCCTGCGGGTCGATGGCCCCCCTTTCACCCTGGGCATTGCATACCTCCTCTTGAAAACTAACGCGAAATCAACTGCTTGACTTTCTTCTGATCAGCCTTGGAAACCAGGCCTCCCCGCCGGAGGTGGCGCTTCCGTTTGGTCGTTTTCGAGGTCAAGATGTGGCGGGTAAGTGCCTTCTTGCGTTTCACTTTTCCGGTTGCCGTCAGCTTAAATCGTTTGGCGGCCCCCTTATTCGTCTTCAACTTCGGCACGGCGTTCTTCTCCTGCCTGCCCCCTAGTGCCGTTCCAACTATCTCAGGCTACGTTTCCGGCTCACGTGGTTCGTACTTTTGCTGCCAGGCAGATCGCTCAAACCAGGCAGATCAAGTTGGAACGGCACTAGGAGGACTTAGGCATTAAAATCATGGTCAGGTTGCGACCTTCCATCTTCGGTGGTTGCTCTACGACCCCGATATCCTTCACGTCTTCGATGAGGCGGGTCAAGAGGTTTTCTCCCAGGAAGCTGTGCTCCATCTCCCGGCCTCTGAACATGATGGTCACCTTGGCCTTGTTTCCTTCCTCCAGGAAGCGCTTGACATGCCGGGCCTTGAATTGGTAATCATGTTCCTCCGTCTTGGGCCGCATTTTCACCTCTTTGACCTGCACCACCTTTTGCTTCTTCTTGGACTCCTGGAATTTCTTACTCTGCGTGTACTTGAACTTACCATAGTCCATGATTCGGCAGACAGGAGGATCCGATTCGGGCGCCACCTCCACGAGGTCCAACCCTTCCTCCTGGGCCAGAGCCAGGGCTTCCTCGATCTGGATGATCCCCTTCTGGCTGCCGTCAGAGGCGATGACTCGCACCTGTTTTTCTCGAATCATTTCGTTGATTCGCAGATTCTTCGCGATTGCCTATCACCCCCTTTGAAATGAATTCCCCCGCCATCGGCGCATGGGAAGAGACACAGAATCAGGACTGGGGTTCCGCCTCTTTCTTGATCCGCTCGATGAGCTGCGCCACGGACATCGGGCCCAGATCTCCCTGGGCCCTCTCGCGGACCGCCACCATACCCGACTCAACCTCCCGGTTGCCGATGACCAGCATGTAGGGAACCTTGTTTTGCTGGGCCTCCCGGATCTTGTAGCCGATCTTTTCGTTCCGGAAATCCCCCCCGGCCCGCAGTCCACTCTCCCGCAAGGAAGCCAGCACCCCCTCCCCGTACGGGACGTGCGCATCCGTAATCGAGAGAACCACGGCCTGGACCGGGGCCAACCAGACCGGGAAGGCTCCTCCGTAGTGCTCGATGAGAACTCCCAGGAACCGTTCCAGGGATCCCAACAAGGCCCGGTGAATCATGATGGGACGCTGGTAGGATCCGTCACTGGCCACGTAAGAGAGATCAAAGCGCTGGGGCAGATTGAAGTCCACCTGAATCGTGCTGCACTGCCAGGTACGGCGCAGAGCGTCGCGGATCTTTATATCGATCTTGGGGCCGTAAAAGACCCCTTCCCCGGAGTCGACTTCAAACGGCAGCCCTTTTTTCTCCAGCGCGGCTCTCAAAGCCGAGGTGGCCTTCTCCCAGTCCTCGTCGGATCCCACGGACTTCTCCGGGCGGGTGCTCAGGTAGATCGCGTACTCCGAAAACCCAAAGGCCTTGAGCACCCTCACGTTGAGATCGAGGATCCTAAGAATCTCTTCTTCCAGGTGATCCGGGCGGCAGAAGATATGGGCGTCATCCTGGGTAAACCCCCGCACCCGCATGAGACCGTGGAGCACACCCGACTTCTCGTAGCGATACACGGTCCCCAGCTCGGCCCAGCGGATGGGAAGATCCCGATAGCTGCGCAGCTTCTGCTTGTACATCAAAATGTGGAAGGGACAATTCATGGGTTTGACCACGAACTTCTGCCCGTCCAGATCCATGGGAGAGAACATGTTCTCCCGGTAAAACTCCCAGTGTCCCGAACACTCCCACAGGTTCACCCGGGCCAGATGAGGGGTAAACACCATATCGTAGCCCGAGCGGTAGTGAATCTGGCGCCAAAAATCTTCCAAGGTAACCCGCAGTCTGGCCCCCTTGGGGTGCCAGAAGACCAGACCCGGCCCCGCTTCTTCCTGAATACTGTAGAGGTCCAGCTCCGGCCCCAGCTTCCGGTGATCCCGCTTGCGGGCCTCCTCGATCCGCCGCAGGTGTTCCTCCAGAAGCTGGCGGCTCTCGAAGGAGGTGCCGTAAATGCGCTGCAGCATCTTGTTGCGCTCATCGCCGCGCCAGTACGCGCCCGCGATCCCGGTCAGCTTGAAGGCAGCGATCCTCTTCGTGGAGGGAACGTGGGGCCCCCGGCACAAATCCACGAAGTCCCCCTGCTCGTAAATGCTGACCGTCCCGTCCGAAATCTCCTCCAGCATCTCCACCTTGTAATCCTCGCCCTGCCGGCGAAAGAGCTCTTTGGCTTCCTCCCGGCTCAACTCCCGACGCCGGACTTTCAAATCGGCGTTGATGATTTCCTGCATCATCTTCTCGATGGCCTGCAGGTGCTCGGGAGTAAAACTCACCGGTGCATCGAAGTCGTAGTAGAAACCATCCTCAATCGCCGGGCCGATGGTGATTTTTGTGCCTGGATAGAGGGCCTTTACGGCCTGAGCCATGATATGGGAAGTGCTGTGGCGGAAGATCTCCCGCCCTTCCGGGCTCCCCGGATAGACCGGCTCCAGGATTGCATCCTCCTGCAAGGGAAAGCTCAGATCCACCAGACGCCCGTTCACTCGGGCCGCCACGGGTCGCTGGCTCGTCTCCCCTTCCAAAGCAGCGAGAACCTCCCCTACCGGCGTCCCCGCCGGCCAGGTTTTCCGCTGACTTCCCCCCACCGTGAGGTGAATCTCGTTGGCCATTGACTCCCAACTAGAACCCGGGAAAAAATAAGGGCCGAACAGCTCGACCCTCCCGGGAACTCTTTGAAAATGGTAGGCACGGGCGGTTTCGAACCGCCGACCTCTTGCGCGTCAAGCAAGCGCTCTCCCCCTGAGCTACGTGCCTTTTCCAATTTCCCGATCCATTATATAGTAAGCCTCCGGGTTCAAAGTCAAGGGGAAAAGCCTTTTCTTTCAGAGGCCTTTTTCCTCGATAAGCTCGGTGAGGACCCCCCCCGTGCTGCGCGGGTGCAGGAATGCGACCGAGGCCCCTTCTCCCCCTGGACGCGGGACCTGGTCGATCAATTCCATTTC
Organism: Candidatus Tectimicrobiota bacterium; assembly: GCA_016193065.1. Lineage (GTDB taxonomy): Bacteria > JACPSX01 > JACPSX01 > JACPSX01 > JACPSX01 > JACPSX01. The sequence goes on from JACPSX010000142.1 coordinate 7,261, forward strand.
CTGGCGGCGGCACAGATCCAGGGACCGCCCGAGATCCTCCACGGCATAGGCGAGGTGATGCATCCCTTCCCCTCGTTTGCTTAAAAAACGGGCAACCCCGGAGTTCGGGTCCAGAGGCTGGATGAGTTCCAGGCGGGTTCCCCCCAAAGGGAAATAAGCAATCCGAACCCCGGCCCCCGGAAGCTCTTCCACGTGGGACAGGGACAAACCCAGCCGAGCCTGATACCGGCCAATAGCCTCCTCAAGGTCTCGCACCACAATCCCGATGTGGTGCAACCTCTTGATTCCAATTCCTTCAGACCCAGCCATGGCGCGAGCAACTCCCCGGATTCAACTGGCTTGCTTTTCATAGACCATAATGGGCTTTTCCCGGCTGGACACCACGTCTTCGTTAATGACGCATTCCCGGATGTTGCTCTGGGAGGGGAGTTCATACATGGTTTCCAGCATGATCTCTTCCAGGATGGCCCGCAGGCCCCGCGCCCCGGTCTTTCTCTTCATCGCTTCTCGGGCAATGGCTTTCAGAGACGTTTCCGTGAAGCGGAGCTTGACTCGCTCGAACTCGAAAAACTTCTGATATTGCTTTACCAAGGCATTTTTCGGCTCGACGAGGATGCGGATCATCGCCTCTTCATCCAGATCGGTGAGCGTGGCGATCACGGGCAAGCGCCCGACAAACTCGGGGATGAGCCCGTACTTGAGCAGGTCCTCGGGCTGGACATAGCTCAGAATTTCCCCCGTGGACTGCTCTTTGGAGGACTGCAGGTCAACCCCGAAGCCCATGGCCTTGCGGCCGATCCGGTTCTCGATGATCTTTTCCAGACCCACGAAGGCTCCGCCGCAGAGAAAGAGGATGTTGGTCGTGTCGATCTGCAGGAATTCCTGGTGGGGGTGCTTACGCCCTCCCTGGGGGGGAACATTGGCGATCGTCCCTTCGATGATCTTCAACAAGGCCTGCTGCACGCCCTCGCCGGAGACGTCCCGGGTGATCGATGGATTCTCGGACTTGCGGCTGATCTTGTCGATCTCATCAATGTACACGATGCCCCGCTCGGTTTTCTCCACGTCATAATCGGCGGCCTGCAAGAGCCGCAAGATAATGTTCTCCACGTCCTCTCCGACGTAACCGGCCTCGGTCAGCGTCGTCGCATCCACGATCGTGAAGGGGACCTCCAGGATGCGGGCCAGGGTTTGGGCCAAAAGGGTCTTTCCCGACCCCGTGGGACCGATGAGCAGAATGTTGCTCTTCTGGAGCTCCACTTCCCCCATCTCCACGTTGGCATCGATTCTCTTGTAGTGGTTGTGCACGGCGACGGACAGGATCTTCTTGGCGCGCTCCTGGCCGATCACGTAATCATCGAGAACCCTCTTGAGCTCCTTGGGCTTGAGCAGGCGGCGGAATTCGGCGCTCTTCTCCTGAGTCCACTCCTCGACCATGATGTCGTTGCACAGGTCCACGCACTCATCGCAGATGTACACCATGGGGCCCGCAATCAACCTGCGGACCTCGTCCTGGGTCTTCCCACAAAACGAGCACTTCAAGTTCTCGCCCCCACCGCTCTTGCGCACCATATATCGCCCCCTTCCGCAAGCCAATCGAGCCCGGGTACCCGCCTGGCGGGTGTCCGACCCGCAGGAAAGACAGAATCGAACATCCCTATGGCTTCGGTTTCACCTGATTGCGGGAGATAATCACATCATCCACGATGCCGTATTCTTTCGCCTGCAGGCCCGACATGAAATAATCCCGGTCCGTATCCGCCTTGATCCGCTCCAGGGGTTGCCCGGTGTGTTTGACCATGATGTTTTCAAGGGTTTCCCGCACGCGCAGAATCTCTTTGGCCTGGATGTCGATGTCCGTCGCCTGCCCCTGCACTCCCCCCAGAGGCTGGTGGATCAAAATCCGGGCGTGGGGGAGGGCAAAACGCTTCCCTTTCGCGCCCGCAGCCAGCAGCAGGGCTCCCATGCTCGCCGCTTGTCCTACGCAGATTGTCTGGACATCGGGCCTAATATACTGGATCGTGTCGTAAATAGCCAGCCCGGAAGTCACCATGCCCCCGGGGCTGTTGACATAGAGATAGATGTCCCGATCGGGGTCCTCCGCTTCCAGGAACAGGAGCTGGGCAATAATGAGGTTCGAGATCAGATCGTCAATGGCGGAGCCGAGGAACACAATACGGTCCTTGAGGAGGCGGGAATAGATGTCGTAGGCCCGCTCTCCCCTGGGGGTTTGCTCCACTACAATGGGGACCAAGGTCGTCATGGACTACTCCCGGTTAATGGTTAAGCTTTCTGAATCTCATCCTGAATCGTGAGTTTACCTAACAAGGCGTCCCATGTCTTCCTTCTTTTCAGGCTGTCTTTGAGTTGCTCCAGGGCTCGATTTTTGGCCAGGGCGTTGCGCACCGCTTCCACGCTTTGCCGGCTCCGGGACGCTAACTGCTCGATCTCCTTTTCTACTTCCTCATCCGAGACCGCAATTCCCTCCATCTCGGCCAGCCGCTCCAGGATCAACTCCCCTTTGACCCGGCGGGTTGCCTGCTCACGGAAGCGCCGGGACCATTCTTCCTGATCCTCCGGCGCGACCGGCATCTGGACGCCTTTGGCTTTGAGGTTCTGCTCAAATTCGCGAGCCAGGGCCCGGGTCTCTTCTTCCACCAGAATCGCAGGCACCTCAATGGGGTTCATCTCGATGAGCCGATCCAGGATCTCCTCCTGCAACACCGCCTGGGCCTGCCGGTCCGCCTCCCGCTGCAAGGATTCCTGCAGTTTTGCCCGCAATTCGGCCAGAGAATTAAATTCTCCTTCCACCGCCCTGGCAAACTCGTCATTGATCTCCGGGAGATGCTTCTTCTTTAACTCCTTGACCACAAGCGAGAAAACCGCCGTCTTTCCAGCCAGATCCCGATTGTGATAATCCACGGGGTAGGTGACCGACACCTCCATCGCGTCCCCTTTCCGGCTGCCCACAAGACGATTCTCAAACTCGGGCAGCAAGGTCCCTGAGCCCACGACCAAAGGGAAATTTTCCCCTTTCCCCTTTTCCATCGGCTCGCCGTCCACCTTGCCGTGAAAATCGATGACCACGTAATCCCCCTCGCTCGTCCTACCTTCGGGAACGTCCACGAACTCAGCATGACGATCCTGAAGTCTGGCGAGGGCCTCGTCGATCTGGGCCTCTCCAATCAGCGGTTTTTTGCGGGCAAAAGATAACCCCTCGAAACCGTGCACTTCAACCCGGGGGAGAACTTCCACCTCCGCCGTGTACTGAATCGGTTTTTCAAGGTTCAGTTGAACGGGGTTCACTTTCGGCCGGCCCAGGATCGGCAAAGACCTCTCCTGCACCACCTTTTGCAAAGTCTCCGGAATAATCTTCTCGAGCACGTCCCGCTCCACCTCTTTGCGATAATACTGCTCGAGGATCTTGCGCGGGACTTTTCCCGGACGGAAGCCCGCCACCTTGGCCCTGCGCCCGAGTTCCCGGTAGGCTTCCTCCAGGCGCTCCCGTACGTCTTCCACGGGAACTTCGACGCTCAAGCGTCTCAAACAAGAGCTAACTTCCTCAACCTCAACTTTCATTCAGTCTCCCAAAGGTGCAGTGAACAAAAAAAGGGTCGGAAAACCCCGGCTGGAATTTGGTGCGAGAGGGGGGATTCGAACCCCCACGGTTGCCCACTGGATCCTAAGTCCGTACCCCCCATCCGAGTGCCCCATAGTACCACATCTATCCCCATGAAGAAAGGGAGATTAGCTCTAGACCCATTGGAGCAAATTGGGGCCGATCCGGGGTGGTTCTCGGACAATTCTCGGGCAGTTCCA
>JACPSX010000143.1 GCA_016193065.1 Candidatus Tectimicrobiota bacterium
CCTTGGTCAAAGCCTCCGGGGGCTCAGAGGATCGTTTCAGGGGGAGATCCTTTTCGGCCGGAGGGGTTGGGATTGCCGGGGTGGAGGTGACTCCAGGGGGTTGTGCCTTTTCGGGCGCTTGTGGTTTGGTCACAGGCGGGAGAGATTCAGCCGGTGTGGGAGCCTCCGCGGGAACGTTCAAACCCTTTGTTGGTGCAGCGGGGCTGGAGGGTAAGGGGGAGAGAAGCTTTGCAGCCAATTCAAGAGGCTGCGAGCGGAATTCTCGATCGGGAGTTTTCGGGGACATCTTGGGCTGGGAAGGGACCCCGGTTCCAAGAGAGGGTGCTGATCTGGGCCGGGAAGTTTCAGGGATTCCGGAGGGGACGGCTGGAAGTTCCACGATACGGATCCGTCCCGGGATCTTTGCCGGTTGGGGACTGGTACGAACCAGAATTAAAGAAAACAAAATCGCACCATGGAAGAGGAAGGAAAAGAGCAGGAAATACGCCCACCGGGAGGGTCTTGTTTCGACCGAGGAAGTCACGGCTTCGACCCCGTAAGATTCTGAAACTGTTTTCATTCCTGGAAGAAGGGTAGCACAGGGAGGGTGTCCTCGCAATGACAATCCTGCAGCTCAGGAACCCCCGAAAGGGCGGCTGACCATGGCGAGTTCCAAACGGCATCCTTCTCTGTGAGGGCTGGAAGGAATTTCCCGAAGAAGTGATTCTTGTGAAGACACGATTCCGGTCTAATGAGCGCTGGATCCCTGGCTGCGGAGCTCCTGCGCTTCAAAGCTCCGAAACTTCCCCGCCGCAACCCACTGAGGCCAACGGGTCCCCCGGTGTTCGTTTTTTTCGGCAGGATCTCCCTCCAGGTAATGGCAGACCCGGCATTCCCGGGCCTGGGTATACGGGGGCCTGTCGTAGAGTCTCACGGCGGAAGAGACGTGCTGGTCGGGAAGGAAACCCTTGTGGACGTGGCAGCCCTGGCAGTAATCGTTGATGATCCGGTTGTTCTCCGTGAACTCAAACTTGCCCTGCAAGGCCTGTTCTAATCGGGTAGTGGAACAGGAAACCAGAGCGAGAAGGAGAATTCCGGCCAGCAGGCTGTACTGCGGAACTCCCCGGAACCATCGGCTCACAGTATCCTTCCCCTTCTGCGCAAAAACTCCCCTCACCTTTCTCTCTTCTCCGGTAGGAAAAAAAGGATAAGGTGAGAGCCCGTCTCGTGATGCCCGGGAGGGCTAAAGGCCCCTGGCTGCCAACTGAGATAAACGCCAGCCGAGAGTAGTGTCTAAACGCTCTAAAGTCAAGCCGAAATTGGGTTTCGGCAATATGCCGCTTGGACTATTCGACTTTGGTGGGCGGCGGGCCGAATAAATGGTTCACGACTGCCTGCAAGTCTGGGAGATTCGCACCTTGTCCCGTGAGGAAGAAGACACCCACCACCAGGCTAAACACCCCGGCGATGACTCCAAGGATCATGTACACATTACGCTTGGCAGCAGCAGAAACGAACCCGAAGGCCGAAAATGCGGCCACCAGGGAATTGGAAATGACAAGACCCAGGACAAAGGAGAGGAGCAACAAGGAGCCCGTAAGCGCGGAGGTCGCACCGGCCGCGCTGGCCAGGAGCAAGGTCTGAGTGCCGGTTTCCGCTCCAACCCCGTGGAGCATGCCGACGCCATAGGCGGTCTTGGGACCATACTGGGCATTCTCTTGGAAATGCTCGATCCTCTGTCCGGTCATCTTCCTCTTGAGCGCCTTCCAACCGCGGGCCGCCAGGGAAAACACCAGCATCCACCGGCTGCGCAAACGAAACGATTTGCCGTAGCGCCAGATCGAATAAAAGATCCACAGTCCCAGCAAGAAGCATGACCACCACACTGGCATGCCCCAGCGCATAGAGTTCGGCCAGGAAAAAGCTCTCTCTTGCCTCAAGGAAGCGTTGAGTTCTAGGCACCGCGACGGCGACAGTCTGTTCTTGGACGGAAAGGAAGCCTATATCCGCTTTTTCCCCCGCCTCTGGTTCATCGCTTTTCATCGTGGAACCCGTGATGTCGGTGATGGCGGCGATGTGATCCCAGTCGATGCCGTGCCGAAGTCCAAGCACGACTCCCAGACTGATCAGTGTCAGGATGCCGCCTTCCAAGTTGCCTACCTCCTAAGAATCCCCTCTCCCCAGGGGGGAGAGGGCCAGGGCGAGGGGGCGCCGCTGTATACACCCACGCTATGAATTCCGTCAGGTCAGCCTCTTGCCCGTCGTGGTCACCACGAGCTTGCCGTGTTTGACCCCTTTGGTGCCGATCAGGCGGTCGGCGATTTTCTTGATTTCGTTTCCCTTTCCCCGCACTACGAGGACTTCGAGGCAGTTGTGCTCGTCCAGGTGGACGTGCATGGTGGACACCGTGGCTCCATGAAAATGGTGCTGCAGATCCGTCAGGGTATCCGTGAGCTCGCGGGTGTCGTGGGAGTAAACCAGGGTGATGGCTCCCACAATTTCCCGGTCGCCCGCATCCCATTCCTGTTTGACCAGATTGTCCCGGATCAGATCCCGGATGGCTTCGCTGCGGTTCGAATAGCCTTTGCGGGAGATCAGGCTGTCGAACTTCTTGAGGAGATCCTCCTCCAGGGAAATACCGAATCGGGTGAGGGACATGGGAAAACTCCGTGTGCTACAAATTTAAAATCCGTAGCACGTTTATACGGCATGGTAGGGGAGTGTGTCAATTCTTTTTTCCTCTTTGGTTCCGGTTCCTGGAGCCGGGTGCGTTCTGGTGGCAATGAGTGCTTTTTGGTATCATCTTGAACGTCTGTTCCGCTCGTTGTTTGCCGGCTCCCGGCAAGGGAATGGAGATCGGGAACCAGGTGTTTGAGCCCTCCTATCTTGCCACCCATCGCAGGGGCGAACTGGAAGGGAAGGTCCAGGCGGCCCGGGATCTGTTGCGATCCTGCCGGATTTGCCCCCGGGAGTGCGAGGTCGATCGCCTGGCCGGAGAGCGGGGGGACTGCAACACCGGCTTCCTCCCCATGATTTCCAGCTACAACGCCCACTTCGGCGAGGAGGCCTGCCTCACGGGCTTCCGGGGTTCCGGGACGATTTTTTTCACCTCCTGCAACTTGCGCTGCGTCTTCTGCCAGAACTACGAGATCAGTCACCGAAT
>JACPSX010000144.1 GCA_016193065.1 Candidatus Tectimicrobiota bacterium
ACCCGGGCACTGGAATCCCACTCTCTGATCTCCATCATCCGGGAGGAAGTTATGGAACTGCCGGAGAGCGGCGTGGCCGTCGTGGCCACGGGTCCTCTGACTTCGGAACCCCTGGCCAACGCCATCCGCGAGATTACAGGCCGGGAATCCCTCTACTTCTACGACGCCATTTCCCCCATCGTGGAGGGAGCTTCCCTGACCCCCGAGCGCATCTTCCCGGCTTCCCGCTCCGACAAAGGGGACAATGATTACGTAACCTGCCCGCTCAACGAGGAAGAGTATTCCGTCTTCCAGCGGGAGCTGGGCTCGGCCCACACGGTCCCCTTGCACGAGTTCGAGAAGGAAATCTACTTTGAGGGGTGTCTTCCCATCGAGGTGATTGCCAAACGGGGACGCGATACGATGGCTTTCGGCCCCATGAAGCCCGTGGGCCTGACGGATCCCCGCACCGGCGAGAGGCCATTTGCCGTGGTCCAACTGCGGAGGGAAGACCGCGAAGGCACCATGTACAACCTGGTCGGTTTTCAGACCAAGTTGACGTACGGAGAACAGCTCCGCATCTTTCGCCTGATCCCCGGGCTTGAGCAGGCCGTTTTCCTGCGCTATGGAAGTGCTCACCGGAATACTTTTATTAATTCTCCCCGGCTCCTGCACCGCACACTGCAGCTCAAGGGGCGGGAAAACCTCTTTTTCGCCGGGCAAATTGTCGGTGTGGAAGGTTACGTGGAATCAGCCGCCATGGGGCTTGTGGCGGGCATTCATGCGGCCCGCTGGATCCGGGGCCTGCCGCTCGTCGACCCTCCGGCCGTTACGGCTCACGGCTCCTTGCTGCGCTACATCAGCGCAGCGAACCCCCGGCATTTCCAGCCCATGAACGCGAACTACGGACTCTTCCTGGACCTGGATCGCAAGGTGCGCGATCGCAAAAGCCGCCATGCGGCCATTGCGTCCCGAGCGCTCCAGCATTGGAAGGACTGGCTGCAGAGGATGCAGAACCCGGAGGAGCCGGGATGAGGTCCCACGTTGAATCGTTCATCCGTCACCTCCAGGTGGAAAAAGGAGTCTCCGCCCACACCCTGCGTTCCTACCTGAGCGACCTGCGCCAGTTTGAAGATTTCCTGCGTTCTCTTTCCTTCGAATCGGCAGAGAAGGAGCCGGATCTCCGGGACATCGACGGGGTGACGTTGCGGTCCTTCCTGGGCACCCTCTACCAGCGCCGCCTGCAAAACAACACGGTGGCGCGCAAGCTCTCCACGCGGAAAAGCTTTTTCCACTTTCTGTGCCGCGAGAAGATCCTGGACCATAACCCCGCCCGCCACGTGCTCTCGCCCAGAAGGCCCCAGTCTCTGCCGAACTTTGTCCCGGAAGCGGAGCTGGAGCGGTTCTTTGACGAACTGCGTCCGGTCAGCGAGGCGCAAGTACGGGACCGCGCCATTTTGGAGACCTTGTACGCCACCGGGGTCCGCATCGGAGAGTTGGTCTCCGCGAATCTGGGAGACCTCCAGGACGGCTGGCTCAGGGTGCTCGGCAAGGGCAGGAAGGAGCGCTTGGTCCCGGTGGGAGAGGCGGCCCTGGAGGCTATCGCCGCCTACCTTCCCGTGCGCCAGAGCTGGCTCGCTTCGGGGGAGGAGGCGTTGTTCGTGAACCGGCGCGGTCGCCGCCTGACTTCCCGCGGCATCCGCAACCTGGTCTACCATTATCTGGAGGGGCGCGGCGTCAAGGGGAAGGTCGGCCCCCACTCCCTGCGCCACAGCATGGCCACCCATCTGTTGGACCGAGGGGCCGATTTGCGATCCATCCAGGAGATGCTGGGACACGCGAGCCTGGCGACCACCCAGCGCTATACTCACGTGACCCAGGAAAGATTAAAGGAGGTCTATGAAAAAGCACACCCCCGCGCGCGCAGTTGACCCTCACCCCCCGTCTGCCGAGGGCTCGGGTGGTCTCTTGGTTCGAGGCACCACGATCCTGTCCGTTCGATACCAGGGGAAGGTGGTCATGGCGGGCGACGGCCAGGTGACCGTCCGGACGACCGTGGTCAAGCATAATGCCGTCAAGGTGAAGAAGATTTACAAGGATCTGGTACTGGCTGGATTTGCCGGTGCTGCCGCCGATGCCCTGGCCCTGTTCGGGAAGTTCGAGGACAGATTGGAGGAGTACCGGGGAAATCTGGTGCGCAGCGCGGTAGAGCTCTCCAAGGACTGGCGGACCGACCGAGTGCTGCGGCGATTGGAAGCACTGCTGGCCATAGCCGACCGGGATCACTCGCTCATCCTGTCGGGAACCGGGGATGTCATTGAGCCCGAGGATGGGATCCTCGCCATCGGGTCCGGGGGGACCTATGCCCTGGCGGCCGCCCGGGCCTTGCTGCAGCATTCGAGCCTCGATGCCCGGGGGATTGCCGAGGAAGCCATGCGGATCGCCGCCGACATCTGCATTTACACGAACAGCAAAATCATCATCGAGGAGCTGTGATGGGGCGAGGGATATCACTCTTCTTAAGGAATGAACGATGGAAGAATTGACCCCAGCCGAGATCGTGCGAGAACTGGATCGCTACATCGTGGGCCAGGCCGAGGCCAAGCGGGCCGTAGCAGTGGCGTTGCGGAACCGCTGGCGCCGCCAGCACCTGCCCCCCGAACTGCGGGAGGAAGTCGCCCCCAAGAACATCATCATGATCGGACCCACGGGCGTGGGCAAGACCGAGATTGCCCGGCGTCTGGCCCGGCTGGCCAGCTCCCCTTTTCTCAAGATCGAAGCCTCCAAGTTCACCGAGGTGGGCTATGTGGGCCGGGACGTGGATTCCATCATCCGCGATCTGGCGGAAATCGCCAAAAACATGGTGCGCCAGGAGAAAACCCAGGAGGTCCGGGAACAAGCCGCGGCCCATGCCGAGGATCGCCTCCTGGATCTGCTGCTCCCCTCCCCGCCGACTCTGACGAGGGACTTCGAGAAGGGGGAAGGGCTGGACGATCTGGGCCAGCAGCACTACTCTCAGACCCGCGAGAAGTTCCGCTCCTACCTGCGCGAGGGAAAACTCCAGGACCGGGAGGTGGAACTGGAAGTGGCTGAACGGGGCATTCCCCTCATCGAGATCCTGCCGGGGTCCGGCATGGAAGAAATGGACATCCAGATCAAAGACATGCTCGGAAGCCTCTTCCCGCAGCGCAAGAAACGGCGCCGGGTCAATGTTCCCGAAGCCTTGAGGCTGCTGACGGAGCAAGAGGCCCAGAAGCTCATCGACATGGACAAGGTGATTCAAGAGGCCATCGAGCGCGTGGAGCAGAGCGGAATCGTTTTTCTGGATGAGCTGGACAAGGTGGCCGGACGGGAGGGAGGGCACGGGCCCGACGTTTCACGCGAAGGGGTACAGCGCGATCTCCTGCCCATCATCGAGGGCTCCACGGTGAGCACCAAGTACGGAGCTGTGCGCACGGACCACATCCTGTTCATTGCCGCCGGGGCCTTCCACGTTTCCAAACCCTCCGACCTGATCCCCGAACTGCAGGGACGCTTTCCCATCCGGGTGGAGCTCGAGTCCCTGAGCAAAGAGGACTTTATCCGCATCCTCACCGAGCCGCAAAATGCCTTAATCAAGCAGTACACGGCTCTGCTCGCCACCGAAGGGATCGAGATTCAATTTACCCCGGAGGCGATCGATGAGATTGCCTCCCTGGCGGCCCTGGTCAACGAGCGCACGGAAAACATCGGAGCCCGGCGCCTGCACACGGTCATGGAAAAACTCCTGGAAGAGATCTCCTTCCGGGGCCCGGAACTGCGGGGGCAGAAAGTCTCCATTGACGCCGCCTACGTACGCAACCAACTCCAAAATCTGGCACAGGATCAAGACCTAAGCCGCTACATTTTGTAGGACGGGCGCTGGTTTATATGGTTTGTCTGGTTTGTTCGGTTCCCCGCCCCGTCGTCGTCACCCCGGCGAAAGCCGGGGTCCAGTCCTCTTCTGGATTCCGGCTTGTGCCGGAATGACGGAAACGTTTTGATTTTGCGACATAGAGGACGGGAGGACCGTGAGCATTAATCTGGCCAAAGCCCATACTCTGATCGAGGCGCTCCCCTACATCCGCACCTTTTCCGGGAAGACCATCGTGGTGAAGTACGGCGGGGCCGCCATGGTGAACGAAGACCTCAAGCGCGATTTTGTTCTGGACGTGAGCCTGCTCCGCTACGTAGGAGTAAACCCCGTCATCGTCCACGGCGGCGGGCCCCAAATTGGAGAGACGTTGAAGCGGATGGGGAAGGAATCTACCTTTGTCCAGGGGATGCGGGTGACGGACGGGGAGACCATGGACATCGTGGAGATGGTGCTGGCGGGGAAGGTGAACAAGGAGATTGTCTCCCTGATCAACCAGCACGGCGGCAATGCCGTGGGACTGAGCGGCAAGGATGGCAACTTAATCCGCGCCTCCAAGCTCAACGTCACCGTCAGCTCGGAGCTCACGGGAATCCCCGAGATCATCGACGTAGGGATGGTCGGCAAAGTGGAATCCGTGAACCCTCAGATCATCGACGTTCTGGTCAAATCCGGTTTTATCCCCGTGATCTCCCCCGTCGGGGTGGGCGAAACCGGCGAGACGTACAACATCAACGCGGACCTGGTGGCTGGAGAGGTGGCCGCGGCCCTCACCGCCGAGAAGCTGATCCTGCTCACGGACGTCCCCGGAATCCAGGACAAGAACCGGAACCTGATCTCCACCCTCACCCGCGCCGAGATCTCCACCCTCACCGCCGCCCAGGTGATCACCGGGGGAATGCTCCCCAAGGTCAGCGCCGCCCTCAGTGCCCTGGAGGCGGGAGTGGCCAAGGCACACATTATTGACGGCCGGATCCACCACGCCCTCCTGCTCGTCTATGAACCAAGGGGAACTGATCAACCTGTCGCAGACGTTCCTGGCCCGCACCTACGCTCCAGCTCCCGTGGTGCTGGTGCGAGGTCAGGGGTGCCGGGTCTGGGATGCAGATGGCAAAGAATACCTCGACTTCGTAGCGGGCATTGCGGTCCAAGCTCTGGGGCATTGCCATCCGAAGGTGGTGGAGGCGATCCGGGAACAGGCCAGCCGTCTCATGCACGTCTCCAACCTCTATTACATCGGCCGCGAGATCGAGCTAGCCCGCCTCCTGGTGGAAAATTCCTGCGCGGACCGGGTCTTTTTTTGCAACAGCGGCGCCGAGGCCAACGAGGCAGCCATCAAGCTGGCCCGCAAGTACTCCCGGGACCACTACGGGACCGATCGTTACGAGATTATCACCATGGCCAACTCCTTCCACGGCCGCACTCTCGCCACCCTGGCAGCCACGGGGCAGGAGAAGTTCCGCCTGGGCTTCGAGCCTTTACCTGCGGGTTTTTCCCATGTGCCGTTTAACGATCTGGCGGCTCTGGAAAAGGCTCTCACCCCCCGCACCTGCGCGGTCATGCTGGAGCCCATTCAGGCCGAGGGGGGGGTGATTGTGGCGGACCGGGAATACCTCAAGAAAGTCCGGGAGCTCTGCGACCGGAGAAATCTCCTCCTGATCTTTGATGAGGTCCAGGTGGGGACGGGGCGCACGGGCCACTTGTTCGCCTACGAACATTACGGAGTCGAGCCCGACATTTTTACTCTAGCCAAGGCCCTCGGGGGCGGTACCGCGATTGGAGCCATGCTGGCCAAAGAGGCTGTGAGCGAATCCTTCGGTCCCGGTACCCATGCCTCGACCTTCGGCGGGAACCCTCTGGCCTGTGCCGCCGCGATTGCCGTGGTCCGCGAGCTGCTGGAGGGGAACCACCTGTCTCAATGCCGGAAAATGGGGGCTTACCTGACGGAGCGCCTGGTCACTTTGCAAAAAAAGCACCCCCCCCCTGGTGGTCAGCGAGAGGGAAGTAGACGAATTCGTGTCTTGCCTCGATGAGGTTCTGGGAGAGGTGAGAGCGTGAAACGGGATCTCCTGTCCCTGGCGGATCTGGAGCGCGAAGAAATCCTCCACATCTTCAGCCTGACCCGGCGGCTCAAAGAGAAAGGTGAAGAAGCCAAGCGCCTCTCCCTGCTGCGGGGCAAGGTCCTGGGCCTTATCTTCCACAAGCCTTCCATGAGGACCCGGGTCTCCTTCGAAGTGGCCATGGTGCACCTGGGGGGTCACGCCATGCTTTTGGGAAACTCCGAAATCCTCCTGGGCGAAAGGGAATCCGTGGCCGATGTGGCCCGGGTGCTCTCCGGTTATATGGACGGCCTGGTCATCCGGACCTTCGATCAGGCCCTGGTGGAGGAGGTGGCAAGCTGCACCTCCATCCCCGTCATCAACGGTCTGACCGATCTCCTGCACCCTTGCCAGATCCTGGCCGCTCTCTACACGATCCAGGAGCGCCTGGGACGCCTGCAGGGACTTAAGGTGGTTTACGTCGGGGACGGGAACAACGTGGCCCATTCCTGGCTCCTGGGCGCCGCCAAGATGGGGCTCGATCTGACCATTGCCTGCCCACCCGAGTACCGCCCGAACCCTCAAATCTTCAGCCGGGCCTTGAACTTGGCCCTGACGACCGGCAGCAAGCTCATGGTCCTCGACAACCCACTGGAAGCGGTGCGGGGTGCGCACATCATCTACACGGACGTCTGGGCCAGCATGGGACAGGAGCAGGAGAAAGAGGACAGAGCCAAAGCATTCTCCCCCTATCAGGTGAACGCGGCCCTGCTGAAGGCCGCGGGGGAACAGGCTTACGTCATGCACTGCCTGCCGGCACACCGGGGGGAGGAAATCATCTCCGAGGTCATTGACGGACCCCGGTCTCTGGTGTGGGAAGAGGCCGAAAACCGTCTCCACGTGCAGAAAGCGATCTTGATCTGGTTGCTGGGGGGAGAAAAGGCAGAAAAGGAGTTCGCATGAAACAGGGGATAGACAAGATCGTGCTGGCTTACTCGGGCGGACTGGACACCTCCGTGATTCTGAGCTGGCTGAAGGAAACTTACCGCTGCCCGGTCATCGCCTTCTTTGCGGACCTGGGGCAGGAGGACGACCCACGCCAGGTGGAAGAAAAGGCCCTGAAGACCGGAGCCAGCCAGGTCGTCATCGAAGACCTGCGAGACGAATTCGTGCGGGACTACGTGTTCCCCATACTGCGGGCCGCTGCCGTCTACGAGGGGAGTTACCTTCTGGGGACCTCCATTGCCCGGCCGCTGATTGCCCGGAAGCAAATTGAAATCGCCCACCGCTTGGGGGCTCGGGCCGTCGCGCACGGAGCCACGGGCAAGGGGAACGATCAGGTGCGCTTCGAGGTGACCTACCTGGCCCTCGATCCGCACATCTCCATCGTGGCCCCGTGGCGGGAATGGAACCTGGGCTCCCGCCAGGCCCTGGTCAACTACGCCCGTGAGCACGGCATCCCGATCCCGGTGACCCCGGAGCGCCCCTATAGCTGCGACCGCAATCTGCTTCACATCAGCTACGAGGGCGGAATCCTCGAAGATCCCTGGCTCGAGCCCAGCGAAGACATGTACATCATGACCACGACCCCCGAGAAGGCTCCGGACGAGCCCGAGTACGTGGAAATCGATTTCCTGGGCGGGAACCCGGTGGCGGTCAACGGCCTCAAGCTCCATCCTACGAGCTTGCTAGCCCTCCTCAATGAAAAGGCGGGGCGGCACGGCATCGGCCGGGTCGATATGGTGGAAAATCGCTTCGTGGGCATGAAGTCCCGAGGCGTCTACGAAACCCCCGGAGGGACGCTCCTCCATATTGCGCACCGGGCCATCGAGTCCCTCACCCTGGACCGGGAGGTCATGCACCTGCGGGACTCCCTGATCCCCCGCTACTCGGAACTCGTCTACTACGGTTTCTGGTTTTCCCCGGAGCGGGAGATGCTGCAGGCCGCCATTGATGAGACCCAGAAGCCCGTCGAGGGCACCGTGCGCCTCAAGCTCTACCGGGGAAGCTGCCGGGTGGTGGGCCGGAAATCCCCGCGCTCGCTCTATCGCCACGACCTGGCCACCTTCGAAGAAGCCATCGGCTACAACCCCTCGGATGCTTCGGGGTTCATCCGCCTCAATGCCCTCCGCCTGCAGGTGCGTGCCCTTCTCCAGAAAGAAACAGTCCAGGGCAAACCCGAATGAGACGGGACTACGATGCGGTCCTCGTGGGAGCCAGTCTGGGAACCCTGGTCCTGGCGGCTCTGCTGGCCCGCCGCGGCCAGCGGGTTCTGCTCCTGGAGTCCTCCTCCGGTCCCCGCGGGGCGTGCTCCACATTTTCAAAAGATCACTACATCTTCGAATCCTTTCCGGTTCTCTTCTGGGGCC
>JACPSX010000167.1 GCA_016193065.1 Candidatus Tectimicrobiota bacterium
CAAAGGGGAAAAGGAAGTCGGTAAACAGGGCGCGCCCGATGGCCTGAGTGTTGCCGGCCTGGCGCAGCACCTCCTGGGAAAAAGGCCCCCGCGGCCCCAGGGGAATCCGGCCGGACAGCGCTCCCCCCAGCAGGCCCAACAAGACCAGGGCTCCAATCGATCCGGCCGTCTTGAGCCAGCTCCCCCCCTTTTCCTCAATGTCCCCCCGGCGCAGGTTCAGGAGCATGACCACGAACAGGAAGAGAACCATGATGGCCCCCGTGTACACGATGATCTGGGCCGCCGCAATGAACTCGGCCCCCAGGGTGAGGAAGAGGCCTGCCAGGGAGATGAAAGAAATAATAGCGAAGACGACGCTGTACACCGGGTGGGTCTGGAAAATCACCAGGAGGGCAGAGGCCAGCATGATGGACGACAAAATGTAGAAGAGAATGGCCGGCATCAGAACCTCAGCGCAGCAGCACGAGCCCGAGGCCCGTGAGCAGGACGTTGAGCAGCGACAGGGGAAGAAATACTTTCCACCCCAGATTCATGAGCTGGTCATAGCGAAACCGGGGGAGCGTCCAGCGCACCCACAGGAACAGGAACAGGAAGAAGGCCACCTTCCCCACAAACCAGAGGACCGGAGGGATCCCCAGGGTCCCCAGCCCGGGCAGTCCCTGCCAACCTCCGAAGTAGAGGGTGACGGCCATGGCGGAGATGGTGAACATGGCGGCATACTCGGACATGAAGAAGAGGGAAAACTTCATGCTGCTGTACTCCGTGTGATACCCGGCCACCAGCTCCGGCTCGGCTTCCGGCAGGTCGAAGGGGAGGCGGTTGGTCTCGGCAAAGGCGGCGATAATGAAGATGATAAATCCCAGAGGCTGCAGGAACACATACCAGAGACCAGCCTGATCCTCGACCACCCGGGTCAAGCTCAGGCTGCCGGACATCATGAGGACCCCGACCACGGACATCCCCAGGGAGAGCTCGTAGCTGATCATTTGAGCCGAGGAACGCAGGCCTCCGAGCAGGGAGTATTTGTTGTTGGAAGACCAGCCCGCCAGGACGATCCCGTAAACCCCCATGGAAGAGAGGGCAAATATGTAGAGGATGCCGATGTTCACGTCGGCAATTTGCAGGGGAACCGGCTCGGGCAGCAGGCCGAAAAAATCGGTGGGCGGCCCCAGCGGGATCACCGCATAGGCAGCAAAGGCCGCCACCGTGGAGATCGCCGGCGCCAGGAGGTAGATGACCTTGTCCACATGATCGGGGATGATGTCTTCCTTGAACATGAGCTTGAGCCCGTCGGCGATGGGCTGCAGGAGTCCGAAAGGGCCGACCCGGTTGGGTCCCAGACGAAGCTGGATGTGGCCGGAAACCTTGCGTTCCGCCAGCGTCATGTAGGCGACGACCCCCAGGACGGCGCCGAAAATCACGCCCACCTTCACCAGGGTCACAAGCCACCAAAGAACGGACATACGTCTTGTACCCTCTATCCCGCCCAGCGGCGGGCCTCAGCAACCGCGGATCTTTCAGGGCGCGAAAGGGCAACCCTTCCCCTGGATGTGGGATTCGTACTCGGAGCGGAAAAGCTTCACCGTGCTTTCCACCGGAGTGAGGGCTGCGTCGCCAAAAGGGCACAGGGTCTGGCCCCGAATATTGCTGCACACGTCCAGGAGCAGATCCAGGTCCTGCTGCCGCCCCCGGCCGTGCTCGATCCGCTCCAGAACCACGCTCATCCAGCGCGTCCCCTCCCGGCAGGGAGTGCACTGTCCGCAGGATTCGTGCTCGTAAAAATGGCACAGATTCAGGGCGGCCCACACCATGCAGGTCGTGTCATCCATGACGATGAACCCCGCCGACCCTAAAAGAGATCCGGCCTGGGCCACCGACTCGAAATCGAGCTTTACGTCCAGATGCTCCGCAGTCAGGAAGGGGACCGAGGATCCTCCGGGGATAAACGCCTTGAGCGGCCGGCCGCCCCGGATGCCCCCGGCGTGCTCGTAAATCAGATCGCGGGCCGTGACCCCCATGGGGAGTTCGTAAGTCCCCGGCCGGTTCACATGCCCGCTCACGCAGAACACCCGGGTGCCGGTGCTTTTCTCGGTGCCAATGGCGGCGAACCACTCGGGCCCCTTGAGCACGATGTCGGGAATGTTGGCCAGGGTCTCCACGTTGTTGATCACCGTCGGGCCGCCGAACAGGCCCCGTGTAGCCGGGAACGGGGGCTTCACCCTGGGTTCGCCGCGCTTGCCCTCCAGGGATTCCATGAGGGCGGTCTCCTCCCCGCAAATATAGGCTCCGGCTCCGCGATGGACGTAGATCTCCAGGTGAAAATCGCTGCCCAGGATGTTGTTCCCCAGGAATCCGGCCCGCTGAGCTTCAGCGATGGCTTGCTCGAGCACCCGGGCCCCGAACACCATCTCCCCCCGGATGTAGATGTAGGCCGTATGGATTCCAATCGCGTAGCAGGTCAGGGTGATCCCCTCCAGGAGAAGATGGGGATCCTTCTCGATGATGACCCGATCCTTAAATGTCCCGGGCTCGCTCTCGTCGGCATTGCAGCACAGGTATTTGGGGAGCTTGGATTCCTTGGGAACGAAACTCCACTTGAGTCCCGCGGGAAACCCGGCCCCGCCCCGCCCCCGCAGTCCGGAGCGCTTGACAATGTCAATCAGGTCGTCGGGCTTTATCTCTTTAAGAGCCTTTTCCAGGGCCCGGTACCCGCCACGCGCCCTGTAGGTCTCCAGCTCGCGGGAGTTCGGGGCCTCCACATTCTTAAACACGATTCTCTCGGCCACAGTCCCTCCCTATTCCCGAGAGAGTTGTTCCAAGATCCGATCCACCTTTTCCAGGTTCAGCCCCTCGTAGTAGTCATCATTAATCTGGATCACCGGAGCGGTTCCGCAGGAGGCCAGGCATTCGACGGTGACCAGGCTGAACTTCCCGTCGGGGGTGGTCTCTCCCACCTCGATGCCCAGCTTCCCTTTCAGGTATTCCAGGATCTTCCGGCTTCCGCACAGCGCGCAGGGCAACGTGCGGCAGACCTGGATCACGTACTTCCCCATCTTCTCCTTGTAGAACATCGTGTAAAAAGAAGCCACGCTGTGGACGTAGGTCGGGGAGAGAGCCAGAAGTCCCGCCACAAAGTCGATGGCTTCCTTGGACACGTACCCCACTTCGGACTGCACGAGATGAAGGGTGGGAAGGAGAGCCGCCTGCTTGTTGGGATAGCGCTTGAGCAGTTGCTGAAATTTCTCCATTCCTGCCGGTGAAAGCATGGCTCCGTCGCCTCTTTAGGACTGCTCGCGCTTACCCCGCAGGGGAAAGTCCTTCCGCAAGGGGTAGCCCTCAAAACCGTCGGGGGTCAGGATTCTCCGCAAGTCCGGATGCGCGCTGAAGGTGATCCCGTACATGTCGTAGATTTCCCTCTCCAGCCAATTGGCCGCGGGCCAGACGGATACCACCGAGGGGAGAGAACAGGAGTCAGCCGGAACCCCGACCTTGAGGCGGACCCGAAGCTGCCGGCTCAGAGCGTAGAGGTGATAGACAACCTCGAAGCGGGGGTGGCGATCCAAATAATCCACCCCGCAGAGGTCGCTCAGGTAGGTAAACTCCAGCTCCGGGTCATCGCGCAGGAACTGGCAGACTTCCCGGATCAGCTCGCGCTGGATGGTCAACGTGGGCCAGCCCTGAGATTCTCCCGCCTCGAGCACCGCCGCAGGGAAAGACTGGCGCGTCTTGCGCACCACAAGGTCATCCGCCACCTTCCCCTCCATGCGTTTCCCGCGGGGAAACAGCCGGCCATGGATTCCCGCCTCTTCCGGGACATCCCGTCTGCCCAGCCTCTACTCCCATTCAAGTGCACCCCGCTTCCAAAGGTATACGAAGCTGAGAAGCAAAATGCCGATAAACACCAGCATTTCGATGAAGCCGAACCAGCGCAGGTCCATGAAAACGACCGCCCAAGGGTAGAGGAAAACAGTTTCCACGTCAAACAGGATGAAGAGCATGGCGATCAAGTAAAACTTCACCGAAAAACGCAGGCGGGCATCCCGCACTCGTAGACGGAGAGCTTCACCTTCTCGTAGGTGCGCTTCCCCATGAAATGAGACATCACGAGAGTGCCCAGGGCAAAGCCCGTCGCCAGCAGGATTAAGATGAAAATCGGCAGGTAATCGCCCATCTCCAGCCCTCGACCTCGCGAACTTTTCTTCTCAAGTTCCTTTTTTCACAACGCGCGCACGATAGCATAAAACTTCCGGAGCTGACAACCCCCTTTTCCCGACGGAAGCATTCAGCGATCAGCCATCAGCTTTCAGCAAGAAGAGGTGAAGAGTCCTGATGGATTAAGGGGAGAAATTCTCAGCGGCCATCTTCTCGTTCAGGAGGCGGTTCAGGCGGGGACGGTAAATCAGATCGAAGGCTTCTTCTTTTTCCGGAAAGAGAAGGAGGGCCTCACGCTTGGCGAGATCGGCCAGCGCGACGGCCTCCTCGTAAGAAATGGAAGGCTGCAGGATCAGACTCCCGGTCAAATCGATCAGGCGCTGCAAGCGCCGGACCCTGCGCTCCTCTTCCCGGTATGCCTCATCCGATCGAGTCGGTTTTTCCGGAGCATGGGCAGGCTCAATCACGATAATCCCTCCTAGGGGGCCGGGGCAACGCCCGCGGCTTTCTCGAGGCTGGCCTGAGCCGTCCTGAAATCATAGAGGGCCTGCACGTAAGTGGTCTGGGCGTTGGTTAGCGAGACCCGGGCGTCGGTCTCCTCCAGGAGAGTCCCCACCCCCGCCTGGTACCGGCCCCGGGCCAGTTCCAGATTCTCCTGGGCCTGACGCACCACAAGCTCGCCCACGCGCACGCGCTCCTGGGCTTCTTGCAGGTTGAGAAACGCCTGCTGTACTTCGCGCCGGATCCCCAGGCGCAGGTTCTCCTCCTGGGACTTCACGTTCTCCACATTGGCCCGGGCCTCGGCCACCTGCTCCCGAGTTTCAAAGCCGCTGAAGAGATCAAAGCTTAAAACCGCCCCGAAGTTCCACGTCCGGTTCAGGGGAAACTCTTTCCCGCTGACTCCGTACCCGGCGTTCCCCGTAAGGGTGGGGAAGAAATTCGTGCGGGAAAGCTTGAGAGAATCTTCCGCAGACTGCCGTTTCGCCTTGAGGGATTTCAGTTCCGGCCGGTTCTGTTCCGCCTGCAGGAGAATGTCCGGAAGCTGGTAAGCGACTGGAGAGAAACCCAGGTTGTCCACGAGATCGTAGGAGGTGTCGTTGGGAATTCCCATGGCGTTGTTCAGCGTGACCCGGGCAAGCTCCAGGTTGTTGCGGACCCGGATCAGGTTGAGCCGGGCATTGCTCAGGTTCACCTCGGCCGATGTCACGTCAAAGCGGGGACGCACGCCCACCTCGTAGAAGCTCCTGGCCTCTTCCAGCCTCTTCTCGAACTGGGCCACGGTCTCCTCGTTGACCGCCACCAGCCGCTTGCTGGCCAGGAGCTGGTAATAAGACTGCCGCACGTTAAAGATGATCTGATCCCGGACCGAGTTCAAGTCTTCCTGGGAGGCGCGCAGGTTATCCCGGGCCACATCCGTGCGCTCAGAGGTCCGACCGAAGTCGATCAGCGTTTGGTTCAGGTTGAGGTTCAACCCGTAGCTGTTTGAAGAGCCCGCCGTGGTCGATCCCTGGGAACGCCTGTCAAAAGGCAATTCAGTCCCGGAACGCGTGTACTGGCCGGAAACCCCAAGCTGGGGGAAAAAGCCCGACAAAGCCTGGCCGACCCGGGCCTGATTGGCCTCCACGGTGAACAGGGAAGCGCGCAAGTTGGGGTGCTGCTGAAGCGCAATTTCCACGGCCTTTTCAATGGACACGACTTTGGGCAGAGCCGGCACTTGCACCTCCTGGCCGTAACTTGGACAAACGGCCAGGAAAAGCAAGAGGAGACCGCCCGTGATCAATCCCGCCCCTCCAGCGAACTTCCCTGCGCTCTTCGGCAAACCGTTCATCTCAGTCTCCTTATGTACTGAATGATTCCAGCGCACAAGCACCTGCTCTCAGCTGTCGGCCATCCGTGGGGAAATTTTTCGGCTGACGGCTGATCGCTGAACGCTTCTTTATTCATAGCGCAGGGCGTCGATGGGATTCAAGCTGGCCGCTTTCCGGGCCGGATAAAAGCCGAAGAAAACCCCCACGGCGCCCGAAAACCCGAAGGACATGACGAGGGACAGGGGAGTAATGAAGACCGGCCACTTGGCCCACAGCGAGATCCCCTTGGCCACCCCCACACCGAGAAGAATCCCCACCAGCCCTCCGGTGGTGCTCAGCACGATCGCTTCCACGAGAAATTGCTTCAAGATGTCGCGGCGCCGGGCCCCGACGGCCATGCGGACCCCAATCTCCCGGGTCCTCTCGGTCACCGAGACCAGCAAGATGTTCATGATGCCGATGCCCCCAACCAGGAGTGAAACGGAGGCAATGCTCCCCAGCAGGAGGGTCATTACCGAGGCGGTGGCCTGAGCCGTGGCCCCGATATCTTCCAGTGATCGAACCGTGAAATCGTCCTCTTCGGACTGAATCCGGTGGCGGCGCCGCAACACCTCCGTGATCTGCTTTTGGGCCTCGGTCACCTGCAAGGGGCCCACGGCGGAGACCACGATGCTGCTCACCGTTCCCAAAAACCGGCTTCCCACTACCCGCCGCTCCGCGGTGGTGAAGGGGATCAACACCGTATCGTCCTGGTCCTGATGGCCAAAGGCGGATTGCCCCTTGGCTGCCAGCACGCCGATGATCCGCAGAGGGATGTTCCGGATGCGCAGGATCTGTCCCACCGGGTCCTCCCCCGGAGCGAAGAGATTCTTAGCGACACTCTGCCCCAACACGACCACGGAGGTGCCCCCGTCAACGTCCTGCTGGGTGAAGAATTCGCCCGCTACCAGAGGCCAGTCGCGAATCTGCACGTATTCCGGAAACACGCCCTGGATACTCGTAAACCAGTTCTGATCCCGATAAACTGCCTGGGCGGCACCCCGCTTCACGGGGGAAACCAGACCGACGGCAGAGCTCTCCTGCCGGATGGCTTCCATATCGGCCATGGTCAGGGTAGAGGAAGCTCCGGCCCCCATTCGAACCCCGCCGCTTGTAACGCTGCCGGGGAAAATCACCAGCATGTTGGAGCCGATGGCCGCGATGCTCTGCTGAATAGAAGCCTTGGCCCCTTGACCAACGGCCAGCATGGCGATCACGGAGCCCACCCCGATAATCACCCCCAGCATGGTAAGGGCGGTGCGCAGACGATTTTTTCCCAGGGCCTTATAGGAAACGCGGCAAATCGCCAGCAGGTTCATGCGCCTTCTCCACGGCCAGACCCGAGAGCCACTTCCCGCCGGACACTATCCTCCGCAATGACGCCGTCCCGGAAGCGGATCTGACGCCGGGCCTGAGCGGCAATGTCGGGCTCGTGGGTGACGATAACGATGGTGACGCCCTCCTCCATGTTCAAGGCCTGAAAAAGCGCGATGATTTCCTGGCCCGTCTGGCTGTCCAGATTCCCCGTCGGCTCATCGGCCAGCAACAGAGGGGGATGATTCACCAGGGCCCGGGCAATGGCGACCCGCTGCTGCTGTCCCCCCGAAAGTTGATTTGGAAAGTGCTCTTCCCGGTCCTGGAGTCCAACGCGCTGCAGCATCCGCCGCGCGATTTCCCGGCGCTTTTTTGCCGGAGTATCCGTATAGAGCAGCGGCAGTTCCACATTCTCCCGCGCCGAGGTGCGGGACATGAGAAAAAAGTTTTGGAACACAAACCCGATCTTCTCGTTGCGCAGCCGGGCCCGCTCGTCGGATCCCATTTGCGTCACCCGGTCTTCATCAAGCCAGTAATCCCCCCGGTCGGGCAAATCGAGGCATCCCAGGATGTGCATCAATGTAGACTTCCCCGAGCCCGAGGGTCCCGTGATGGCCACAAATTCCCCCCGCTCCACCGCCACGCTGACCCCGCGCAAAGCCTCGACCCGAACCTCTCCCAAAAGGTAGTTCTTCCAGACCTCGACGACTTCGATCAGCGGCACTAGTACCGTTCCAACTCTAGAGAACAAATCATGTCCATAAGTTATCCCAACTCCTCGGAACTGGGATAATTCTCCAAACCGAAAGCCCCGCCCCGATGACACCGGACTTTGCCGCCCGACCCTTTGTCCGAACCAGTTGGAACGGCACTAGTACCGTTCCAACTATTTTCGCCCAAGATAGCAGGAGGTGTGCCGGGCCAAGGAACGAGCATAACGAGGTGCGAGCCCTGAGCCGACTGAGGCGTACTGAGGGAGTACGCCGCAAGGACG
>JACPSX010000085.1 GCA_016193065.1 Candidatus Tectimicrobiota bacterium
CGGTCCCGAGGGGAAAGGCGTCGCCGTCCTTGACGCGTCGGGCAGGATACGCGAGGTCGGTCTGTTCGTGAAGGAGCAGTTCGGCGCCCGTCATCCGGACCAGGCGGCGGGCGCCCGAGACGTGGTCGGCGTGAGTGTGGGTGTCGATCACGTAGCGGATGGAAGTCCCGTGTCTGCGGGCGCTGCTGGCGAACGGCTCCGGATCCCAGAGCGGGTCGATGACCGCGCACTGGCCGCTCTCCTCGCAGCCCAACACGTAGGAAGCGCACCCCGTCTCCGGCCTGACCACCTGTTCAAAGAACATCCGCGCCCCCCTTCACGCACTGCATCCCGCTCTGTTCGGCCAAGTTGCCGCTCCCACCGGGAGCCGCCTCGCCCTGCCCGAAGGAGCGCGGGTCGAGGCGGTCTCCCGAGCGGAGCGGACTCATGCGGAGTCCGAAGTAAGGACGCGCGTCTTGCCCAGCATCTCCTCGGCTTTCTGGATCGCCTTCTTCTCCGCCTCCTCCCGGGTCGGACCCTTGCCGCGGGCCAGGACCGCGCCGGGCTCCACGTTGTCCACGGTGCAGAGGTACTCGTCGCCGAGCCTGTAGCTCACGATGTTGATCTTCCACCGCCCGACCTGTTGCTGCCTCTTGGTGTACTCCTCTACCTTCATTTCCTCCCCCCTCGACGGGCAGCTATGCCGGCCTCTCGATGGGGGCGCGAACGAGGTTCCCCCACTCGGTCCAACTGCCGTCGTAGTTCTTCACGTCATTGAAGCCCAGCAGGTATTTGAGGACGAACCAGGTGTGGCTCGAGCGCTCGCCGCAGTAAGCGACCACGGGCTTGTTCCCGGTGATCCCCGCGCTCTCGTAAAGTTGCTGCAATTCCTCTCGGGACTTGAAGCTGCCGTCGTCGTTGCAGGCCCGGGACCAGGTGATGTTCCTGGCGCCGGGGATGTGCCCGCCGCGCTGGCAGGTCTCGGGCAGGCCGGGAGGGGACAGGATTTCCCCCGTGAATTCCTGCGGGCTGCGCACGTCCACGAGCTCGATAGACATGCCTTCCATCCCCTTGTGAACATCCGGTAGGAAGGAGCGGATCGAGAGGTCGGGATCCTTTGCCCGGTAGGTTTGCGTTGAGACATGGGGAGGTTCCTTGGCGAGCTCCCTCCCTTCCTCGATCCACTTCTTGCGGCCTCCGTTCATGAGGCGCACGTCCTGGTGGCCGTAGATCTTCATCTGCCAGAGCGCCCAGGCCGCAAACCAGTTGTTGTTGTCGCCGTACAGGATCACGGTCGTGTTGTTGTCGATCCCGGAGCTCCCCATGAGGTTTTCGAACTTGTCTCTGGGGATGATGTCGCGCAGGAACGTATCGCAGAGCTGCCGGTCCCACGCCCACCCGACGGCATCCGGGATGTGTCCCTCGTCGTAGGCCTTGGTGTCCACGTCGACCTCGACGATGCGCACGTCCGGATCCTGCATGCGATCCTGAACCCATTGAGTCGAGACGAGTACCTCGGGATGCGCGTAGTCAGCCATCTTGCCCCCTCCTCTGGCCGTTACTGCAGTTTGATGGGAAACTTCTGTTGTGATTATATTATGTTAGGGACCTCATGCTGCCTTGTCAAAAATATTTTTTGGGCAGAGATTCTGCTGCGCTTCGCAGGGAGGGAGAGCTAACCCCGATCTGAAATTCTTCTTCGGGGTCATTTGGCGGAGGCCCGCGGGTGGCGTCGGGGACGCCTCCGCAGAGCCGCGCCGGGCACCCGCCTTGCGGGTGCGGGACCCTCGTCAGGGTGACGGAGCGCGGCTTGAGGAGGCAACCCGGCGACAGGCCCTGCGGGCCCGACAGCGCGGATCAACTAGGTTTGTTTTCTTCGGATTGGGGCTAGATGTCTTTTTCCAGGTGCTCCTGGCCCGTGAAGCTGAGCCTCTTTTTCCGGCCTTCCACCGTGGTGTGGATGTGGACGGGGCGGCGCCAGATCTGGAAGAGATTCTTCAAGGTATCCTTGGCGTAATCGATCCGCAGATCAACCCCTTCGTGCTGATGGTTCAGGAGGAGATCTCCGCGATTCCCATGGTTCCCGTCTTCCACGAGGATGATCGGGTTCCCCATGTTGGTCAGGCTGAAGAGGAGCTTTTGCTTGATCTTTTTAAAATCTCGATCATCGATTTCGTAGCGTTTGGTCTCTTCATTGTACTTGAATGTGAAAAGCTTGTGATCCTCGCAGAACTCTTTGGTTAGAAACGTATCGATGAAGTTAATGTCGTTGTATATGCGGCGGACTTCGAAGATCTTTTCCCGCCCCCGGCCCAGGTTTTGATTCCAATTCTTCTTGGCCAGGTAGTCGTCGCATTCGTCGTAATCCTTGCCGAACTTCCCCTTGTTCCAGCGCTCCTCGATGTCCCGGAAAAGCTCCACGCCAAGCTTATAGGGGTTGATGTGCCCGGGCCTGACGGCCAGGGTCCCCGAATGGTGATCGGCGTAATCGATCAGTTCGGAATCCTTCAAGGCTTTTTCCGTCATGATCTTCGAGTGCCAGTAGGTGGCCCATCCTTCGTTCATGATTTTCGTTTGAGCCTGGGGGGAGAAGTAGTAGCTCTCCTCCCGGATCATGGAGAGGATGTTGCGCTGCCACTTCTCCATCGGGGCGTGCTCGATCATGAACAGGAGGATATCGCGCTCGGGATGCTCGGGGAACATGCGCTCGCGCTGTTTTTCCTCCTCCAGCTTGCGCTTCTGGGCGTCCATGAACTCCTGGGGGTTGATGAAGCGGTCCATGTATTCCTTGCTGCGGATCTTTTGCACGGTTTTGGGAGGCTCTTCTTCCTCGATCTCTTGATCCTCCCTCCGGCGCTTTCTCTCCTGGAAGGGGGAGTGGACATCAATGAGGTTTTCCAGGGAGAGGCAGCAGTCGATGAAGCGCTCCACATCTTCCTCGCCGTACTGCTCCACGTAATTGCGCATCCGCATGCCGTGGTTTGCCATCTCGTCGATCATCTTGCGGTTCGTGCTGGAGAAGTAGATGTTGTTTTTGAAAAAATCGCAATGGGCGTATACGTGACCCATGACGATCTTCTGATCCACCAGGTTATTGCTTTCCATGAGGTAGGCATAGCAGGGGTCGTTGTTGATCACCATCTCGTAGATTTTTTGGAGTCCGTAGGCATACCCTTTGCTTAACTCCTCGTACTCCATCCCGAACCGCCAGTGCGGATAGCGGGTCGGGAAGCCTCCGTAGCTGGCCACCTCGTTGATCTGGGCGTAGTCGATAACCTCGAAGATCGTTTCGAAGAAGTCGAGACCGCAGGATAGGGCGTGGCCTTTAATTTCCTCCTTGATCTGGGTGAGGGCGGAAGAGAGGTTCATCGTCCTTTCCCCAGAAACTCTTTGATGGAATCGTAGATTCCGTCTTTGTCCTTGATCTCGGAGACCACGAGGGGCTCGGAATCCCGGAAGTGCTCTCTCAAGTCCTTGATGAACTGTCCGCTGCCGTAAGGGCTCTCCACCTGCCCGTAGCAAACAAGGTTGCAGTGGGGGAGGATCTCCTGCCGGAGAAGCTCGATGCATTCATTGGTGTCTCCGCCGCTCCAGTTGTCTCCGTCGGAGAAATGAAAGGCATAAATGTTCCATTCCGTAGGCGGGTAAACTTCCCGGATCAGCTTGCTGGCGTATTTGTAGGCCGAGGAGATCTTGGTCCCTCCGCTCTGCCGGGTGTGGTAGAAGGAGTGCTGGTCCACTTCCCGGGCGACGGCGTCGTGGATGATATACCGGATCTGAATCCCCTTGTACTGGGAACGCAGCCAGGTGTCGATCCAGAAGGATTCGATGCGGACGATCTCCTTCTGCTCGTCTCCCATGGAGCCCGAAACGTCCATCATATAGATGATGGCGGCGTTGCTTTCGGGCGTGGTGTGGGTTTTCCAGGACCGGTAACGCTTGTCATCCCGCACGGGGATGATGACGGGATCCGTGGGATCATAACTCCCCTGGGCCAATTGCCGGCGCAGGGCTTCTTTGTACGTGCGCTTGAAGACGCGCAGGGTCTCGGGACCGGTGCTGCGAATCCCCGCGTACTTGTCCCTTTGGGCCGTGATGTTCTTCTTCCCCCGGGGCTCTATGCGGGGGAGTTCCAGCTCTTCTCCAAGGATGGCGGCCAGCTCGTCCATGGAGATGTCGACCTCAAGGATGTGTTCGCCCGGGAGATTCCCCGCCCCTGAACTGCCGTTCGCTTCCCCGTCGCCGCCGATGGAAGTGCCGGGCTCTCCCTCACCCTGACCCACTCCTCCCGTCTTGCGCGTCTCGTAGCGGAAGCGGGGGATGTCGATCTGCGGCAGAGGAATGCTGATCAGGTCCTTGCCTTTTTTCCCGATCAACTCCCCTTGGGTGATGTAGCGTTTCAGTTCCTTCTTTATCTTTCCCCGGACGATCTGGCGAAACCGGGTGTGATCCCGCTCGATCTTGCTGACCATTACTTACCCTTCAAGTCTCCCCGAGCAAAGATGCTGGCGACGAAGTTGAGTACATCGGTGGAGCAGACTTCGCAGTAACCCATATTCTTGATCAGCCTGCTTTTGACCACATCGATCTTCTCCTGAGTCGCCCGGTCCACAACCGAAGAGACCAGGCTGGTCAGCTTGATGGTGTCCTTCTGGTCCTCGAAGAGCTTGAGCTCCAGGGCCTTCTGAAGGCGCTCGTTGGTCCGATAATCGAAGGTTTTGCCGTCGATGGCCAGAGCCCCGATGTAGTTCATGATCTCCCGGCGGAAGTCGTCCTTGCGGCTTTCGGGGATATCGATCTTCTCTTCGATGGACCGCATCAAGCGCTCATCGGGTTCCTCGTCCTGGCCCGTGTACTTGTTTTTCACCTTCTCCTTCTGGGTGTAGGCCTTGATGTTGTCGATGTAGTTGGCGCACAGTTTCTTGATGGCCTCTTCGTCCGCCGAGATGGCCCGCTGCACCTCGTTCTTCACCACGTCCTCGTACTCTTCTTTGACCAGGGAGAGGAGATCCTTGAAGCGCTTCTTCTGGTCCTCGTTGGTGATCAAGGAATGGTGGTCCATGCCCCCCTCGAGTTCGTTCAGGATCATGAAGGGGTTGATGCACCCTTCGTGCTTGTCGCTCACCAGGGCGTTGGAGACCTTATCCTGGATGTAGCGCGGCGAGATGCCCTCCATGCCTTCCCGCGGGGCTTCGGCCCGCAGCTCCTTGATATTGTCTTCCGTGAATCCCGGCAGGCTCTTCCCGTTGTACAGTTTGAGCTTCTGGACCAGGGTCAGGTGGGCTTTCTTGGGCTCCTCCAGGCGCGTGAGAACAGCCCACATGCTGGCCATTTCCAATGTGTGCGGAGCGATGTGCCGGCCGCGGATGCGATCCTGATTGTAGTCCTTCTGGTAGATCTTAATCTCGTCGCGCAGCCGGGTGATGTAGGGGATGTCGATCTTTACCGTGCGGTCGCGCAGGGCCTCCATATACTCGTTGCTCTGGAGCTTCTTGTATTCCGGCTCGTTGGTGTGCCCGATGATCACCTCGTCGATGTCCGTCTGGGCGAATTTCTTGGGCTTGATCATGTGCTCTTGCGAGGCTCCAAGCAGATCGTAGAGGAAAGCCACATCGAGTTTCAGGACCTCGATGAACTCGATCAATCCGCGGTTGGCGATGTTGAATTCCCCGTCAAAGTTAAAGGCTCGCGGATCCGAATCGGAACCGTAAATGGCGATTTTCCGGTAGTTGATGTCCCCCGTGAGTTCGGTGGAATCCTGGTTCTTCTCATCCTTGGGCTGGAAGGTCCCGATGCCAACGCGATCTTTCTCGGACAGCAGAAGGCGCCGGACGCGGACATGATTCAGGATCTTGGTCCAGTCCCCCGCGTAGCCGCGCAGCAGTCCCTGGTAGATATAGCGGCAGTAGGGGCACAAATCCCCCTCGATGGTCACCGCCTCCTCTTCCGGTTTGTCCTTGTTGAAGAATTCCTGAACGAGCCGGTCGCGGAGCTCGACGGGGATCAGGTGCAGGGGCTCTTCGTGCATGGGGCAATCAACGAAATCTCGCATGGGGATTTTATCCGGGTGGTCCTCAGCAACTGCCTGTTCCCAGCCGTACGTGTAGAGGGGGCCCTCGGCGGTCCTGGAGTAGTCCTGCAACCCCTTCTTGAGCAGGCGGACGATGGTGCTCTTGGCGCTCCCTACCGGTCCGTGGAGGAGAAGAACACGGCGCTCGGTGCCGTAGTGCTGAGCGGCCGACTTGAATACGTTGACGAGCCGCATGAGAGGGCGATCGAGACCGTATATGGCATCCCGCCCCTTGTACTTCTCGTCGTCGAAGAATTTGTAGTGCACGATCTTTTCTTTGTTTTCCTGGTACTCTTCAACCCCGTGGGAGATGATCATGTCGTAGATGCGCTGAAAGGCTGTTCGAGTTACCGTGGAATTGCGCCGTACGATATCCAGGTATTCCTCGAAGCCGCCTTCCCAGTGGAGTCCCTGAAAGTTATCATTCTCAGCGGCCGCCACTTCTCTGAGAGTGGAAACCAACCCCCCGCTGGCAACCTGTTGGGCCATCCTTAGCTCCTCCAAGCTCTTTTCGTAAAAGCCTTTGCTTCTGTTTGCATTGGTGACTTCTAACCTATAACGTATATCATTGATATTTTCCAGGCAATTTTGTGCACGCCTCAATCCTCCCTTGTTCCGGAGTCGCCCGCGGAACCCTTGGAATTACCATCAGTTCCAACTTCTCCTAGCCATTTGCAATGGACGTGCCGTTTCACGGTCTCCCAGGTCTTGGCTCCTCCAGGATAATTGCTTGTTTTTAAAAGGTCTGAATAATCAAGGCCTCGTCGGTACATGGCGGCGATCCGCACAGGCCGGCCAATGGGCGAATTTGACGGGAATTTGTCAAAAACCACAGCGCAGAGAGCCAAGGTCAGCATTGTGTGATG
Organism: Candidatus Tectimicrobiota bacterium; assembly: GCA_016193065.1. Lineage (GTDB taxonomy): Bacteria > JACPSX01 > JACPSX01 > JACPSX01 > JACPSX01 > JACPSX01. The sequence continues at coordinate 6,916 of JACPSX010000085.1, forward strand.
TCCCGTGGGGAAAAACTTGCTCCATAAAAAGGCCCATTCGGCGCTGGTGAGTTCCCGGCCAGTAGATTCTACCGCATTGGGGACAGCGCCCGAAGCGGGCCGCGTGGCAAGCCACATAGTCCGGCACGAAGGGGCGGACAGCTCGGCGCTCGATCCGGATGAGTTCCATATTGCACAGGGAGCAGCGGGGTGTTCCGGGCAGATCCGTGGAGGTGATCTGCAAAGCGGTAAAGAGTTCCCTCATCTGCCCGGCAACCCCATGGGAGCGCAAAAGCAGATGGGATTGGCCGCGAAGCTTGGCGAGCAGACCCCGGTTCCGGCTCAAGAAAAGTCGGTTTTGCCGGTCAGTAAGGTCCCTGTCCGAGCCTTCTCGGACGGCTACAGTGTCAAACCCCAGGATGCGCAGCCAGCGGGCCAGCTTGCCCAGGGTCATATCAACCATAAACTGATGACCCATAATCCCTTGCCCCCCATCCCGGCAGGGGGATTACCATAGAGACTTTAGCCGCGAATCCCTGGAAAGGCAAGACCTGAGGCAAATTTTTCTCCTTGACATGGAAGGAAAGTCTGCCTAATTTCTCAGTAACGCTGGCACTCTGTAGCAGCGAGTGCTAAGTTTGTGGGGTGACAGGGGTGGCTGCGACGATCTTAAACACGTATGATGGAAATCAAACTTAGCGAAAGAGCCGAAATTATCTTGCGGACGGTGGTCCAAAATTACATTGGGACCGCCGAGCCCGTGGGTTCCCGTACGATTGCCAAGATGACCCACTTAGGGCTGAGTCCGGCCACGATCCGGAACGTGATGTCCGATTTGGAAGACACCGGATACCTTTCCCAGCCTCACACTTCGGCGGGCCGGATGCCGACGGACCTAGCCTACCGCTTCTACGTGGACAGCCTGGGGGAAATCCCGCCTCTGGCCCGGGAGGAGCTGGAGAGAATCGAACGGAGTTTTCCCGCCGGAGTCCGGGAAATCGAAGATCTTATGGAAGTGACTTCCCGTCTGCTTTCGTTCCTCAGCCAGCAGGCCGGCCTGGTCTCTTTACCCGATATCCGCTCCGTGGTGTTTAAACACCTGGAATTCATCCGGCTCCGGCCTTATCAGGCCATGGCCGTTTTTGTCGCTGAGTCGGGGATCCTGCACAGCCGGATTATCAAACTCGACGAGGATTTCACCCAGGAAAAGCTCGATCAGATGACGGGCTATCTGAATGCCGAATTCGGAGGGATGTCCCTCCACCGGATCCGCAATAAGATCGTAAAGCGCATGGCCCTGGAGAAAGAGCAATATGACCAGCTCCTGATGAATGCCATGCGGCTCAGCCAGAAGGCGCTGGCTCAGGAGGAGAATCTTGAGGGTGGGCAGGTGATTCTCGGCGGGGCCACGAACATCCTAAGCCAGCCGGAGTTCAGCGCAGATGTGGACAAGATGCGCAGCATCTTTTCCGCCTTCGAGGACAAGAGCAGGTTGTTGAAGATCATTGACCGGGTTCTTCAGGAGCATGGGGTCAGCATTTTAATCGGGGCTGAAAATGAGATTCAGGAGATGAGGAACTGCAGCCTCGTGATGCACCCTTACACCTGCGGGGACCGCGCCCTCGGTGTGCTGGGGGTCATCGGGCCTACCCGGATGGAGTATCCCCGGATGATGGCCGTCGTGGCGGCGACCGCCCACACCCTTTCGCGGCTCTTGACGGAGCGTTAGCGTATCCCGCCACGCTTAAATCTGATATGATCACTTGGCGCGCGCCTGGGCCCTGCCGTAAACAGCAAAGGGTCGGGCGCGCATCCGTGTTCAGAGGGGCCTGTGCCCCGGAAGGAGTCAGGCGCAGCGATGACGCGAATACCGATTGAAACCGGAGACTCTTCAGAGGAAGAGGCGGTCCAGCAGGGTGTACAAGGGGGAGAGGAAATCCCGCGGGAAGGCGGCCGGGAGGAGATCCGAGCGGATTCGGGTGGGGAATCCCAGCCCCCCCCCGTGCTGGACGCGGAGGCAAGAATCCGCGCACTGGAAGCGGAAATCGCCAAAAAGTCCGAGGAGGGAAAACAGACCTTCGACCGTCTCCTGCGCCTGCACGCGGAATTTGAAAATTACAAGAAACGCGTGTCTCGGGAGAAAGAAGAATTCTCCCGCTATGCACATGAGAGGGTGTTAAGAGAGTTTTTGCCCATTGTCGATAACCTCTATCGAGCCCTGGAAGCGCTCAAGATGGGAGGAGAGCTTCCCGGCTTGATGACAGGTCTCGAATTGATCTTGCAGCAGATCAGGGAGGCGTTTCAAAAGCTGGGAGTTACGGAAATCAAAAGCTTAGGCGAGCCCTTTGACCCCACGGTGCATGAAGCCGTCATGCAGGTGGAGGCGAAGGGGCAAGAGGACGACGCGGTCGTGGATGAGTTGGAAAAGGGGTATCTTTTGCATGACCGGGTTCTACGGCCGGCCAAGGTGACCGTGTCTAAAAAACGTTCCGAGTCTTGAGCCCCCGACGGCGGGGTTTCCTGGACCGTGAGGGCGGGGGCCGTGAAGGTCGCTGTGGCCGGGAAAGCTCTATGGGGTCGGTGTCGTAGGATCAAGCCGGGAATGGAGTGCAGCGCGTGGGTGGAGGAACCTTGAACAAACGGGATTACTACGAAGTTCTCGGGGTTGATCGGGATGCGAGCGAGGAGGAGATTAAAAAAGCCTTTCGCAAGCTCGCCCTGAAGCACCATCCCGATAAGAATCCCGGTGACAAGGAATCGGAAGAGAAATTTAAGGAGATCAACGAGGCTTACGAGGTCCTGCGGGATCCCGAAAAGCGCTCCCGGTACGACCGGTTTGGACGCGCCGGCTCAGGTGCCGGAGGATTCGGCGAGGCGGGTTTCGGATTCGGGACGAGCTTCGGTGACATCTTCGAAGATTTCTTTGGAGATTTTTTCGGCACGGCCGGCCGCCGCGGCCAGAGCAGAGCTCAGCGCGGGTTTGACCTGCGCTACAACCTGGAAATCTCTTTCCCGGAGGTAGCCACCGGAGTCGAAAGGACCATACGAGTTCCGCGCCGTGAGACGTGCCCGGCCTGTAAAGGAAAGAGGGGGAGAGGGGGCAAAGGGATCGAGACCTGTCCTACTTGCCAGGGCCGAGGCCAGGTGGGATATCAGCAGGGGTTCTTTACGATTTCCCGCACCTGCCCTCATTGCCATGGCGAGGGACATCTTCTCAAGGACCCCTGTCCCGAGTGCCGGGGGGAGGGGAAGGTCAAACGGGAGCGCGAACTTTCTGTCAGAATACCCGCCGGTGTTGAAACCGGGACCCGGCTCAGGGTGTCCGGGGAAGGGGAAGCGGGCAGCTTTGGTGGTCCTCCCGGGGATCTCTATGTGGACATCACGGTGGCTGACCATCCGATCTTCTCCAGGCAGGGAAACGATATTTTGTGCGAGATCCCGGTCAGCTTTCCGCAGGCCGCTCTGGGAGCGGATCTGGAAATTCCCACTCTGAAAGGAAAACAGGTCATTAAAATCCGTCCCGGAACTCAGAGCGCAGACCTCTACACGATCGAGAGGGCAGGTTTACCTGATTTGAGAGGACGGGGGATCGGGAACCAGATCGTGCGGATTCTGGTGGAAACACCGACGAACCTGACTGCCCGCCAGAAAGAACTCCTCCAGGAATTCGCCCGCCTGAGCGGTGAGAACCACCACCCTCTGCGGGCCGGCTTCCTCGGACGCGTCAAGAAAATATTTGGCTAACGCGGACCCGGCCGCTCTCGGTCCGGAGATTGGTTGTTGGGTGCGATCAGGACAGGCGGCAGCGCAAGTTGTTCCCCGGGATTATGGCTCCCAGCCTCACGGGCCGGGACGCTCCGGTGACCCTGGGAAGATTCGCCGCGGACCCCGCCACGGTCTCGTGGGCCAGGACGGCGAAGATGACCGCTTCCAGGGCTTTGGCGGGGAACCCGAGGGCATCGCTTAGGACGACCGGAACCGGATCGAAACCCCGGGACAGCATCGAGACCAGCGTCCGGTTATAGGCCCCACCGCCTGCCAGGATGACCTGATCCAGGTCGTGGTGGGGAAGGATGAAGAGCCGGTAGTTGCGCAGGATCGATTCGGCGGTGAAAGCCGTGACAGTGGCCACCAGGTCATCGCCCTCAATCCCCTGCCCCTTGGCCGTGACCAGGATTTTTTCCGCCAGGCCGGGCCCGAAATCCTCCCTCCCCGTGGCCTTGGGGGGTGGTTTGGTGATAAAGGGGTGAGAGAGGAGCCCCTCCAGCATCTCCTCCTGGATCTTCCCCCGGGCGGCCCGCAGGCCGTCCACATCGAAGTGGTCCTTGCCGGCCGAGACCTCCTCAACGATCCGGTCGATCAGTAAATTGGCCGGTCCCGTATCAAAGCCGATCACTTGGGACAAGTCGCCTCCTTTCGGAAGCAGGGTGAGATTGCTGATCCCTCCCAGGTTGTGGACGGCGATGGATCGCCTCCAATCGCGAAACAGGAGATAATGGACATACGGGGCCAGGGGCGCCCCGATTCCTCCCGCCGCCATGTCCCGGCTGCGAAAGTCGGCGACAACGGTGATCCCCGTACGCTCCGCGATGACGGCGGGTTCCCCGACCTGGAGAGTGGAGGAGGTGTTGAAACCGCGGGCAGGATCCGGCGTGGGAATATGGAAGAGTGTCTGCCCGTGGCTGCCGATCAGATCGATCTCTTCCATGGTCAGGCCCGCATGCTCCGTTACCTGGATGGCCGCCTCCGCAAAGGCCTCCCCCAGGTGAAAATTGAGCTGGCAGATCCGGTCGACGGTCCCGGCGTGAGGCTGGCAGGATTGGATGATCTCCCGCCGGAGACTGGCGTCGATCGGGTGAGTGATGTAGGCCCGGAGCTCCACCCGGGTTTTGGGCCCTTGTCCGGCAATCTCGACCAGGGCCGCATCGACGCCGTCGGCGGAGGTCCCGGACATGAGCCCGATGACTTTGTGGGTTTTCATAGCCCTCCTGTTTTCCGGAGATGGGCTGCGCCATTATGTCAAGCAGGATTGCGGACGTCAAGGAGCTGAGGAACCTTGCCCACCCCCAGTTCTCGCGAATCCATAGCAAGGGACTGTCTCCCGCCCTTCGCTCCACGCCTCTCGCAGCGG
>JACPSX010000086.1 GCA_016193065.1 Candidatus Tectimicrobiota bacterium
ACCTTTCTCTACGTGCCCGAATCCACCCCCGCTCTGCACCGGGAGGAATTTAAGATCCTGCGCCGACGTCCAGGAGGCCAGCTCAAAGAGGAAGAGATTCAGATGACCAAGGTGGGGCTCACCTATTATTTAAACCAGTGGTTCCGGACCAGGAACAGGCCGGCCTTCGCCCCGGAGTGAGGGAGATCCCATGTTCGGCTACATCATCCGCCGCCTGATTCAGACCATCCCGGTGCTCGTCGGGATCACGGTGATTTCCTTCACCATGATCCACATCGCCCCCGGTTCCCCCATCGGGCAGGCCCTGGATCCCAAGGTGCCTAAAAAGGTGGTCGAGCAATGGGAAAAAAACTTCCACCTCAACGAGCCTCTGCCGGTGCAGTACTGGTTATGGCTTAAAGATCTCGCCGCGGGTGATTTGAAGTCCTTCAAGGACGGCAGGCCGGTGCTGAAAAAAATCCTGGAGAGGCTGCCGGCCACCATCTGGCTGAACCTGGTGGCCACTCTGATCTCTTTTGCGATTGCCATCCCCATGGGGATTTTTTCCGCCACCCATCGCTATTCGCCGGCGGATCACGTATTCACCTTTTTCGCCTTCGTGGGCATCTCGGTCCCCAGCTTCTGGCTCGCCTACATGCTCATCCTCCTGCTCGTGCAGGGCTTCGGGATTCCCGTCCTGGGGGTGCAGACTTTCGGCCTGGTCCCCCTCCCCCCCCTATCAGGCCTGGCGGACCGGGCCTGGCACCTTTTCCTGCCCGCCGTGATTTTCGCTGTAGGAGAAATCGCCGTCCTCTCCCGGTACATGCGGGGGAGCATGCTGGAGGTCGTCCGGGAGGACTACATCCGCACCGCAAAGGCCAAGGGGCTCACCGAAGACCAGGTCAATTACCGCCACGCCCTGCGTAACGCCCTGTTGCCGATCGTAACGATCTTCGGTTTTCTCATCCCCTCGCTCATCGGAGGCTCGGTGATCATCGAATCGATTTTCGCCTGGCCCGGAATCGGCCAGCTCGGCTACCAATCGGTCTTGTCCCGGGATTACCCGACGATCATGACCCTGAACACCATTGCGGCCTTCCTGGTGCTTCTCGGGAACCTGGTGGCCGATGTTCTCTACGCCTGGGTGGACCCGCGGATCAGCTATGCCTAGGGGAGAACGGTGACAGGTAACGCCATTGCGACCAGCGCGGGAGAAGTACTGAGAACGAAGCCCTACAGCTTTTGGCGGGAGCTGTCCATCCAGTTCCGCAAGAACCACCTGGCCATGGGCGGCCTGGCCGTCATCGGAGTCCTCTTTGTCATCGCCCTCATTGTCGTCCTCTTCTCCTTGTTTAAAATTTACTTCCCTTACGATCCCAACGCCATCGACCTCACCCGGAAGCTGCTTTTTCCCTCCACCGTTCATCTTCTGGGGACCGATCACCTGGGCCGGGACGTCCTGAGCCGCATGCTCCATGGGTCCTGGATCTCCCTCACCGTGGGTTTCGTCTCCGTGGCCATTGCCATCAGCATCGGCCTCTTGATCGGAAGCTTGGCCGGGTACTTCGCAGGCTGGGTCGATGCGGTCCTCATGCGTTTTGTCGATATCATGATGACCTTTCCAACGTTCTTTCTCATCCTGACCGTCATTGCCTTGCTGGGCCCGGGATTCTGGAAGGTGATGATCGTCATCGGTCTTACCAGTTGGACCGGGACCGCCCGCTTTGTGCGAGCCGAGATTCTCTCCCTGCGGCAGCGGGATTTCGTCCAGGCGGCCCGGGCCGTAGGGGTCCCCAGCCACCGGATTATCCTCCGGCACGTCCTCCCCAATGCCATGGCCCCTGTGCTGATCTCCGCAACCCTCGGGGTCGCCGGGGCCGTCCTGACCGAGTCGGGTCTGAGCTTTCTGGGGTTTGGGGTGCAGCCCCCGCAACCCACCTGGGGGAACATCCTGACGGAGGGGCGGCTTTACATCTTCGACGCCTGGTGGCTCACCTTGTTTCCGGGCCTGGCCATCCTGATCATGGTGCTGGCCTTCAACTTGTGCGGGGAGGGGCTGCGCGACGCTCTGGATCCCCGTTTGCGCCGCTGACCCATCCCCTTGACTCGAGCATAACGGGATGTTTGTCTGTCCAAAACCCGCTGGGAGAGACAAGGGGGATTCTTTTGCGTCTTGACAAGCGGGCCCTTCCCTTTATAATTCTTAAGAACAAACCGTGCCGAAGTGGTGGAACTGGTAGACACGCCATCTTGAGGGGGTGGTGGGGAATACCCGTGGGGGTTCGAGTCCCCCCTTCGGCACCATTTTCTTATCCTCTCCCCTGGTTTTTTCCTGCCGATTTTTTCTGTTGACACGTCTCTTGCCAATCTGCTAGATAAGACTAGCTCCAAGGATCACCCTCAAATCAGTCACACGGACGGAAGATTCGGCTGCAAAGCCGAAAGAGGGCTGCTCTCTCTGGGGGCTATGGCTTACGTGAGTCCCAATCATCTCGGTGAACCACAAAAGGAGGAGGTGAAAGAGATGAAGACAGGAAAGCTGGTTGTCCTATCGCTGTGCGCCCTTGCTCTGGTAGGTCTGGCCTTGTCCCCCGTGTTGGCCCAGGAGAAGGCGAAGGCCAAGTTGACCAAGATCGCCGGGGACGTGGGAAACGTGAATGAGGAGAAAAACACGATCACGATCGTGACCAGGGATGCCAAGATCATCACGATCAACATCCCGCAGAAGGCCAAACTGCAGATCGCCAAGCCCGGCAAGCTGGCTGATACCCCCCTGGGAGCCGCAATCGAAGCCAATGTCGACGAAAAGGGTGATGCTGCCAACGTGCTTGTTGTTCCCAGAGGTGGTGAAGAATAATCCGCTTCCTCGCTGACTGGCCGGAGATGCGCCCTCGCGAGCGCACTCCGGCCAGATGATCTCTTCTGTTTCTTTCCCTTTCTGACTGCAACAACTCCGTCTTGCAGGCGGGTAATTTCCTGCCAGAAATCCCTGCCGGGACAAAAAAGTTGACGGCTCTCCGCGAGCGATGCTAGCATAAAAATTTCAAGGAGTTTTACAGCGAAGGAGCATCCCGTGCTCGACCTGAGACAGATCCGATCCCGACCGGAAGAAATTCAAAAGGGCCTGGAAACCCGGGGGGGCACTTACAGTCTTGAACCCATTTTGGAACAGGACACGATTCACCGGGATCTTCTTCGTCAAGTCGAAGAGCTGCGCTCCCGGCGCAATGCAATTTCCGATGAAATCGGGAAGCTCGTGCGGGAAAAAAAGGATGCCTCTGCGAAAATCGCCGAGATGAAATCCCTCGGCGAGGAACTGAAGGCCCTGGAAGAAACTGAGCGCACGTGCCAGGAACGATTGACCGCACTCCTGCTGACGATCCCGAACCTCCCCCATGCAGATGTCCCCTTGGGGAAAGACAGTTCCCAGAACCTGGAAGTAAGGCGCTGGGGTGAGCCCCCAGAGTTCGGGTTTAAACCACGCTCCCATGTGGAGATCGGGGAAGACCTGGGGATTCTGGATTTTCAGCGGGCCGGAAAGATCGCTGGGAGCCGCTTTGTCCTGCTCAAAGGGCTGGGAGCCCGGCTGGAGCGGGCCTTAATGAACTTCATGGTGGAGCTTCATACCCGCGAACACGGTTATGAGGAGATCTGGACCCCTTTCATGGTGAACCGGGAAAGCGCCACGATCACCGGGAACCTCCCCAAGTTTGAGGAGGATCTCTTCAAGGTGGAAGACGGGGAGTATTACCTGATCCCCACCGCTGAAATTCCTGTTACGAATATCTTTCGGGACGAGATCCTGCGGCAGGAAGACCTCCCCCTCCGCTACGTGGCCTACACCCCCTGTTTCCGGCGGGAGGCGGGCTCTTACGGCCAGGACACCCGCGGGCTCATCCGCCAGCACCAATTCGACAAGGTGGAACTGGTGAAGTTCGCCTCCCCCGAAGATTCCTATGATCAACTGGAGGGACTTGTGGCCGACGCCGAAAGCGTCCTGCAGCGCTTGGGACTCCCTTACCGGGTTGTGATGCTGTGCACGGGGGACATGGGGTTTGCCTCGGCCAAGACCTATGACCTCGAGGTCTGGGTCCCTTCCCAGGGGCGCTACCGGGAAATCTCCTCGTGCAGCAACTTCGAGGACTTCCAGGCCCGCCGGGGGAACATCCGCTTCCGGCCCCGGGGGGGAAGCAAGCCGGCCTTCGTGCACACCCTCAATGGGTCGGGACTGGCCATCGGCCGCACGATGGTGGCCCTTCTGGAAAATTACCAGCAGGAGGACGGCAGCGTCCTGATCCCCCCGGCCCTGGGACCTTACATGGGAGGATGCGAGCGAATTACGAAAGGGTGAGTCGGCGGCGGAGGGATGGCCGAGTGGTTTAAGGCGGCGGTCTTGAAAACCGTTGGGCGCGAGCCCCGCAGGTTCGAATCCTGCTCCCTCCGGTTCGAATCCTACTCCCTCCGCCAGTTGCCGACGCCCCATTTAATCCGCCACAGGCCGCCAATTCTGTGATAACCTGGGGCGAAAGAGGTCAGACGCGGAGAGGTGGCCGAGCTGGCCGAAGGCGCACGCCTGCTAAGCGTGTGAGGGTCTTAAAAACCCTCCGAGGGTTCGAATCCCTCCCTCTCCGCCATGAAAATAATCCGCTGGCTCGCCAGAAACCTTCTCCCGGCGCGCCCTTAGCTCAACTGGATAGAGCGACGGACTACGGATCCGTAGGTTGGGGGTTCAAATCCCTCAGGGCGCGCCAGTTTTTCAATACGTTAAGCAATTCCTCCGACAGCCCCATCAGGCCTGCCGCGCCCCCTCCGGCAGCCGCACCTCCTCCAGATTACAAAAGAAACGAAGTGCAGGTCACACACCGGTGACTCAAGAAAGACTCTGCCGAATCGATGGAAACCAGGAGGGGTTCCGAATCTTCTGAAGTGGTAGTTGCCCGGCGGATAAGGAGACTTCCATGGGGAACGGCAGCCTGGCATGGATAGGGAGTAATCAGACGGACGACTCTATTGCCCGACGAAGCAAGCAGGTCCGCTTTCTTGTGATTCACGAGAACGCCCCGGTGCGCAAACTCATCAAATCGATCCTGAGGAACATGGGCTTTCCCACAGTCCTGGAGGAATCCGTCGCCGGGAACTTTTTGGACACCTTGGTGAAAGAAAAAGTCCACGTGCTGATCTGCAGCGGTGGGGATCCACACGAACAGGATTGGGACTGGGTAAAAGCCCTACGGGCCCAGGAGCACACTCAGAAGACCGGCGTGATCATCATCAGCAGCCTGACCGAGAAGGACGTGATTCTTGACGCCGTCCGGGCCGGCGTCGATGACTACATTGTCATGCCCTTCTCGGCCCTGGTCTTTGAAGAACGCATCGACACCCTGCTTCAGAAAAAGCAGCTCATTTCCTGAACCGTCCTTCTTGTCTCCGATCCGCTCCCTGCCCTGCAACCAGCAGAGCCCGGGTCCCGGCCGTGCTCCTGGTTTTATCCGAGAGTTTACTTGCCGCGCAGCTTTTTGACGTCCTCGGGCGTGAGGGTCGGGGCATTATTCCCCCAGCTCGTGCGCTCGTGATTCACTACCGCGGCAATCTCCTCATCGCTCAGGTTGGCCTGGGGTGGCATGGGGGTCTGGTAGGCGACTCCGCCGATCTTCTTGCCCTGCACTCCCTTGAGGATCGACTGGATGTGATCCTTGGGATCCTTGGCCAACACCACCGCGTTCCCCTTCAAGGGCGGGAAGGTGTTGGGCACTCCCTGGCCGTTGGGCTGATGGCAGGCGGCACAGGTGTTGGTGTACACCTGAGCCCCCAACTTTTTCCAGTCAAAACCCTTGGAGGCTTTGGCCGGAGCTTTGGCCGCGGCCAGAAGGACTCGCTGAGAAGTCAGGGTATCCCCGGCTTCCGTGGTTTCGTACAGCGCAGCGGTCAAGAGAAAGGAAGCAAATAGGAAGGAGAACAAAGCCGTGTAAATCGAAAGATGGGACTGGCTCGGACGACATTTCATCACCTTTATCCTCCTGTGAACAAAATACCGCTTTGGTTTGAACTCCCGTCCCCCGGCACTCCGCGTGAAACAGAACCCCCGGCTGACGGTACGCAACTTAACCAATATAGCACTTCTTTTTTTTCTGTCCCCAAAAAGTTCTCCTAGACATTTGGAAGGTTCGTGGTTATCATACCGCCGCACGCCGTAAAAAGGCTTCGTCAGTTACCCGAGTCAAAACCGAAAGTGATCAAAATCAATGGGGGAACGCGGAGCCGCGTGAGCAGAGCGGAATAGCGTAGGGACGGGAAACTTACCCAGCGGAACGCGGTTCTGGGGGAAGCGGCACTGCCAGGAGGATCGTTTTGCGGCGCCTTCTCATCGGTCTGGCTGCAGTTGTGCTCATCGTCATTGTGATGGGTCTTTACCTCCTGGTGAGCAGCGGGGCTTCCGGACCCGTGCAACCGATCGCTTACAGCCACAAGCTCCACGCCGGCGAGTACCAGATCCCATGCCAGTACTGCCATTCCAGCGCCCGCCGATCCCCTGTGGCGGGAATTCCCTCGGTGGAGCGCTGCATGGGCTGCCACAAGATCGTGGCCGCGGATAAGCCCGAGATTCAAAAACTGAAAAGCTACTGGGACCGCAAGATGCCGATCCCTTGGATTCGGGTCTACAACCAACCCGATTTCGTCTTCTTCGACCACGAGCCCCACGTCCGCAAGGGAATCGAGTGCCAGAGCTGCCACGGTCCCATCCAGACCATGGAGCGGGTCTACGAAGCGGTGAATCTGAACATGGCCCGCTGCGTGAACTGCCATCGCCAAAACCAGGTCAGCGTCGACTGCCTGATCTGTCATCGTTGAGGGGAATCTCCATGGGGGGAATCGATCGACGGGATTTCTTGAAGGTCATCGGCATCGGTGGAGCTACTGCCGTATTGGCAGGCTGCTCCTCCCAGAAGCCGGAGAACGTCATCCCGTATCTAGTCCCTCCCGAGAACCCCCACCTGGGACTCTCCCTGTGGTACGCCACTACTTGCCGGGAATGTCCGGCAGGTTGCGGCCTGCTGGTGCGCACCCAGGATGGCCGGGCTCTCAAGGTAGAAGGAAACCCTTCCCACCCTGTGAACCAGGGACGCATCTGCGCCCGGGGGCAATCTTCCGTCCAGGGCCTTTACAACCCGGACCGGATTCGCCAGCCGCTGCGCAGAAAGGGCGACGGCCTCTTTGAGCCCATCGACTGGGTCCAAGCCGAGAAAATAGTGGCGGAGCGTCTGGCGGCCCTGCTGGAAAAAGAGACTTCCTCCAGGGTGGCCTGCATAACGCCCCTGTTGACGGGAACCCTTGACCGTCTCTTCGACGCCTGGCTTGCGGGACTCGGTTCCAAGCTGCGCTATTCTTACGAGGCTTTCTCCTATGAACCCCTGCGGGCCGCCAACCGGCTCACCTTTGATCAAGACGCGATTCCGGACTACGATCTCTCCCAGGCCCAGATGATTCTCTCCTTCGGCTGCGACTTTCTGGAGACCTGGGTTTCTCCGGTCTCCTTCAGCGCCCAGTACGCCCGCATGCGAACCTTCCGCAACGGCACCATGGGTACCTTCGTCCACGTGGGACCGCGCCTGTCCATGACCGGCGCCAATGCAGACGAGTGGATTCCGGCCAAGCCCGGCGCCGATCTGTACGTCGCCCTGGGGATGGTCCGCGAGATCCTGGCCCAGGGGAGCAGCCCGCTGCCCGCGGCGGAAAGAGAGATGATCGCCCGGCTGGCGGCGCCCTACGACCCCAAGACCGTGGAATCCCGCTCCGAGGTGCCGCCGGCGACCCTGAAGCGCCTGGCGCGCCAATTCGCCAAGGCCCGACCTGGGCTCGCCCTGGGCGGGGCCGTGGCCAGCAGCGGGCGCAACGCCACACCGACACAAGTCGCCATCAACCTCGTGAACTACGTGACCGGCAACGTGGGCCGTACGGTCCACTTCGGCTCTTCTTCGAGCCTGGGGCGACTTTCCACGTACCAGGACATGCTGGGACTTGTGGAGCGCATGAACCGAGGGGAAATTGAAGTGCTCTTCCTCTACCAGGTAAACCCCCTGTTTACGCTCCCTGAAAGCGCCGGGTTCCGGGAAGCAATAAAAAAAGTCCCCATGGTCGTGAGCCTGAGCAGTTTTCCTGATGAGACCACGGCCCAGGCCCACGTGGTGCTGCCGGACCACTCGCCTCTGGAGAGCTGGGGGGATTTTTCACCCCGGCAAGGGGTCCACGGCCTTATTCAACCTGTAATGAAGCCCCTGTTCGACACCAAGGCGGCCGGAGACACGCTGCTGTCCGTCGCCCGCCACGTGGGAGGGAAACTGGTCCAGGCGCTCCCCCAGGAGTCTTTCTACGAAGCCTTGCGGGGGGACTGGAAGAAGATCTACCGCGCCTCGGCCTCCGCGGAGGACTTCGAGACCTTCTGGGAAAACGCGCTCCGCGCCGGAGGGGTGTGGAGCGAGCCGAAAAAGAGGGGTGTGCGTCTCTCTTCCCAGATCGCCCGGGTGGACTTCTCCGAGCCCTCCTTTGACGGAGACGATCCTGCCGCTCTGGCGCTCACCCTCTATCCGTCCATCAATCACTTCGACGGCCGGGGAGCCAATCGGCCCTGGCTTCAAGAGATCCCCGATCCGGTGATCCAGGCGGCCTGGGACAACTGGGTTGAGATCCACCCCGAAACGGCCAAAAAGCTGGGCATCACCTCCGGGGATCTGGTGGAAGTGAAGTCCTCTCACGGCCGCATCGAATTGCCCGTCTACCTTTACGAGTGGATCCGCCGGGATACGGTAGCCATCCCCATCGGTCAGGGGCACGAGGAGTTCGGGCGCTACGCCAAAGGGCGCGGGGCAAATCCCATCCGCCTGCTGGGCCCAAAAGCCGAAGGCGGCTCCGGAGGACTCCCCTGGCTTTCCGTGAAGGTGACCATGAAGAATACGGGAAAGCGCTACCTGCTCACCCCTGTTGCCGGCAGCAACACCCAGTATGGGCGGCCGATCTCCCTGGCGGTTTCCCTGTCGGATCTTTTGAAGGAGGAGCACCCCGAGAGCGAAGCCCATCCTTCCATGTACGCCCCGCACCCGCACCCCAAGCACCGCTGGGGGATGACCATTGACCTGAACGCCTGCACGGGCTGCAGCTCCTGCGTGGCCGCCTGCTACGCCGAGAACAACCTGGGCATTGTGGGCAAAGAGGAGATGATGCGCGGGCGGGAGACCTCCTGGATCCGCCTGGAGCGCTTCATGGAGGGGAGGAGCCCGGAGAACCCGGACTTCCGGTTCTCCCCCATGCTTTGCCAGCACTGCGACAGCGCCCCCTGCGAGCCCGTCTGCCCCGTGTACGCCACCTACCACACCACCGAGGGGCTCAACGCCCAGATCTACAACCGCTGCGTGGGCACGCGCTACTGCGCCAACAACTGCCCCTACAAGGTGCGGCGGTTCAACTGGTTTACGTACCAATGGCCCGAACCCCTCAACCTGCAGCTCAACCCCGACGTCACGGTGCGGGAAAAGGGGGTCATGGAGAAGTGCACGTTCTGCGTGCAGAGAATCCGCAGGGTGGAAATCAAGGCCCAGGTGGAGGGGCGGGCGGTCCGCGATGGGGAGATTCAGCCGGCCTGCGCCCAGGCCTGCCCGACTGAGGCCATCGTCTTCGGAGATCTGAACGACGCCGGCTCCGATGTGTCCAAGAGAGCGCGGGATCCCCGGCGCTACCGGGCCCTGGAAGAGATCAACACGCACCCGGCGATCACGTATTTGAAGAGGATCCGAGTGGATTCGGAAGAGGGCTAGGAGCGTGTCCGCAACAGGAAAAGCGCCTTTTTCGGCGGTAGCAAAACGATTCCTTGAGGGTCGGTGGGCGATTCTCGGGCAGTGGAACGTGTCGAATAAGGCCGGAATCCCCTTCCTCTGTCATTCCGGCGAAGGCCGGAATCTAGGAGGAGAGAGGCTGGACCCCGGCTTGCGCCGGGGTGACGGCGGGAGGCTGAGGTGACCCAGCTTACGTATTCCCGGGTCAACCGGGACCTCATCAAGACCATGGAGCCCCCCAAGAAAAACTACTACCTGACCCTGGCGGGTCTCGTGGTCGTGGTGGGGACGGGACTTGCCGCCTGGTTGTACCAGATCTCCGTAGGGCTCGGGGTGAGCGGATTGAACCACCCGGTGGGCTGGGCGGTCTACATCACCAACTTTGTGTTCTGGGTGGGCATCGCCCACTCGGGGACGCTGATCTCGGCGATCCTGTTTTTGCTACGTTGCAAGTGGCGGACCTCCGTATACCGGGCCGCCGAGGCGATGACCGTATTTGCTTTGATGACGGCGGGCCTCTTCCCGCTCATCCACCTGGGGAGGCCGTGGTTGTTCTACTGGCTTCTCCCCTATCCGGACCGCGGGCTTTTGTGGCCCAACTTCCGCTCCCCCCTCATGTGGGATGTTTTCGCGGTGAGCACCTACCTCACGGTGAGTGTCATGTTCTTCATCACGGGCCTGGTCCCTGACGTGGCGGCCGTCCGGGATAAAGCCACTGGCCTGCGAAAGAAGATCTACAGTCTTCTGGCCCAGGGGTGGCAAGGGACGGACAACCAGTGGCGCCACTACTCCAGCGCTTATCTCTTTCTGGCGGCCTTTGCCACTCCCCTGGTGATCTCGGTCCACAGCGTGGTCTCCTGGGATTTCGCCATGTCCATCGTGCCGGGCTGGCACAGCACGATCTTCGCCCCCTATTTCGTGGCCGGGGCGATCCATTCGGGGCTGGCCATGGTGCTCACGATCATGATCCCCCTGCGCAAGCTCATGAAACTCGAGGACTACGTCACCGGAAAGCACCTGGAAAACCTGGCCAAGCTCATCATCGTCACGGGGCTTATCGTGGGCTACTCTTACATCGCGGAGTTTTTCGTGGCTTGGTACAGCCAGGTCCCCTACGAACAGGCGGCCTTCCAGTACCGGGCCTTCGGGGACTACAAGGTGCTCTTCTGGTTCATGGTCCTGTTCAACACCATCGCCCCCCTGTTCTTCTTCGCGAAGAAGTTCCGCACCAGCACGTTCTGGCTGCTGGCGATCGCCATCATGGTGAACATCGGCATGTGGCTGGAGCGGTTCGTGATCATCGTGGGCTCCCTTGCCCACGAATTCATGCCGTTCACCTGGGGGCTTTACCGGATCCGGTTGCCCGAAGTGCTGATCACGATCGGCGGCTTCGGCTGGTTCTTCCTCCTGTTTCTGATCTTCGTCAAGATCCTGCCCGTGGTCTCCATCACGGAGATTAAGGAAGAGATCCGACACGAAGTCGAGGAGGGGAAGCCATGAGAAAGGCCGAACCGGGCGTGCTGGGGATCTTTGCGCGCCTGGAGCCGCTGCTGGAAGCCTGCAAAAGACTGCGGCGTGAGGGGGTTCAAAAGTTCCAGGTGATCACGCCGATCCCGGTGGAAGAGGTGCAGGAAATTCTGGAAAAACCCAGGAGCTCCGTCCGCCTCTTCGCGCTCATCGGCGGCATGCTGGGCATGGCCTCCGGATTCGCCCTGACGATCTGGACATCGCTGGACATCGGGTTGATCTCCGGGGGGAAGCCGATCATCTCCCTGCCCGCCTATGTAGTTATTGCTTTCGAGATGACGATCCTCTTTGGCGCCCTGGGAACCGTGCTGGGCCTTTTCTGGAACATCCGGCTGCCCCGCTTCACGCTGGACCCCTTTTACGACCCCAAGTTTTCCGAAGACCACTTCGGCCTCTGGATCCCCTGCGGAGCCTTGGACGCGCCCCGGGTGGAGGCTTCATTGCGCTCCCTGGGAGCCGAGGAGGTGCGTTTTGAAAAAGGCTAGCTTCGCACTTCTGGTGGGATTCCTGATCTTTTGGCTGGGGGCGGCGGGACCGGCGCAGGGGTTTCCGTGGAGCAAGGACATGATCCGGCAGCCCTCCGTGAAGCCCCAGGAAAACCCTCGACCGGAGCCCGAAGGGTCCGTCCCCGTGGACGGGCGGGATCGCCCCATGAGCCGAGAAAAGGCAGGGCAGATCTTGCGCAACCCCGTCCAGACCACCGCAGATTCCGTTGAAAACGGCAAGAAACTCTACAACATCTACTGCGCGCTTTGTCACGGGCCCACGGCCACCGGGGGTGGGCCCGTTTCCCGGAAATTCGTCCCCCCTCCCAACTTGACGGATGATTTCTTCAAGAAGAGACCCGACGGCTTCCTCTTTGAGACGATCCGCAGCGGCGGGCCCGTCATGCCCGGCTACCGGGAGAGCCTTACGCCCAAGGAGCGCTGGGACATCGTGAACTATCTGAGGAGATTGCAAGGTCAATGATGGCACCGCAAGCGCCTGCTCAACCCCTGTCGGAGAGTCTGCCGGAGACGCGCCGCCTGCGTTCTTTTCTCTGGGTGTTGCTGATCCTGGGTGCGGCGGCATTCCTGATCGGGGCGCTGGGCGCAAGCCCCCAACGCGCCTGGCAAACCTACCTGGTCAACTTTCTCTTCTGGTCCGGGATCGCCCAGGCCGGCATCGTCTTTTCCGCCGCGTACCGTCTCACCAACGCCCACTGGGGGGAATCCATGCGCCGGCTGGCCGAGGGAATGGCGGGGGTCTTGCCCGTATCTTTCGTCCTCTTTCTGCTCCTGTTCTTCGGTCGTTCCTTTCTCTTCCCATGGATCGAAACCTCGGCCCACGGCAAGGAATCCTGGCTCAACTTCCCCTTTCTGTTCGCCCGGGACGGAATCAGCCTGATCATGCTCTACGGGGTGAGCTTCGTTTACCTCTACTACACCCTGCGCCCGATTGCGGGAGAAAGATTCGAAGGGCGGGGAACCCCCTCCGGCCTGCATCGGTTCCTCATCCGGGGCTGGCAAGGCTTGAGCGGGGAGCGGGCCCGCAGTGAGCGGGTCCTGAGAAGCCTGGCAGTGGCCGTCGTCCTCACCTATGCGGCCGTATACACCTTGCTGGCCTTCGACCTGGTCATGTCCCTGGAACCCCAGTGGTACAGTACCCTGTTCGGGGCTTACTTCTTCATGGGGAACTTCTACCTGGGCCTGGCGTTCCTGGGCGTCACGACTATCCTGGTGCGCAAATCCGCACGGCTGGCGTCCCAACTCCCGTCCCGCAACTTCTGGGACCTCGGCAAGCTCATGCTGGCCTTCGGCATGGTCACGGGGGACTTCTTCTTCTCCCAGTTCCTAGTGATCTGGTACGGAAACCTCCCCGAAGAGATCACCTTCGTGATCCACCGCACCAAAGACATGCCCTGGGCGACTCTGTCTTGGATCGTGCTCTTCGGCGGGTATCTGGGACCCGTTCTCCTCCTCTTCAGCCGCGCCGTCAAGCTGCACGCCCGCAGCTTCGTCCTGGTGAGCCTCCTGGTCCTGGTCGTCATGTGGATCGAGCGCTACCTGCTCGTGGTGCCTTCCCTCTGGCACGAGAAGTCGCTGCCGCTGGGATGGATCGAAGTGCTGGTGACGGCGGGATTCGCGGGCGCGATGGGTCTCAGCGTTCTGGAGTTCTGGCGCCGCCTGCCCTTCTTTTTCCCCTCCTCCGGTTCCAAGCCTTAGCCCGATCGCTCTCCGCGACCAAATGGACTATACTTAGGAATCGCGGGGACCCCAATGGACGAGGACAGTCGCTACATGGAGATGGCCCTGGAAGAAGCCCGGCAGGCCTTGGCCCAGGGCGAGGTGCCGGTCGGAGCCGTCGCTGTTCTGGACGGGTCCGTGGTGGGCAGGGGCCACAATCGTCCCATCGGCCTTTGCGACCCCACGGCCCATGCGGAGATTCAGGCACTGCGCCAGGCCGCGCACAGGCTCGGGAGTCACCGGCTCCCCGGGAGCACTCTTTACGTCACCCTGGAGCCCTGCCTGCTGTGCGCGGGAGCGCTGATCCAGGCCCGGGTCCGCCGCCTGGTCTTCGGCGCCAGTGATGCGAAGGCAGGGGCCGTGGTTTCTCTTTACCGGGCACTGGAGGACGCCCGCCTGAACCATCAGGTGGAAGTGACCTCCGGGGTTCTGGCGGTTCAGGCGGAGATTCTCCTGAAGGATTTTTTCGCTGCCAAGCGCCGCACCGGGGATCGGGGATTGCTATAATAGCGACGAGCGGCGGAGAGGTACCGAAGCGGTTGTAACGGGCCCGACTCGAAATCGGGTTGGGGGCCAAAAGCCCTCACGTGGGTTCGAATCCCACCCTCTCCGCCAGAACTTTGTCAGAGACTGTAGGACGGGTAATTGGGCACCCCATCTTTTCTTCTTTCGAGGTATCCTGCTCAACTTTTTTTTCTAGCCTCGGCGGCGCGAACTGCCAGCGCGCCTCGCTTTCGATCCAACCTCGTTGACCGTCCCCAAGGGGCGTGATACACTGATGAAAATCATCCGTGAGGGTTGATAAGAAGACCACTTATCTTCACCCACTGGCTGAGGACATGAGCGGAGAGGTGCAAGAGTGGTTTAATTGGCACGCCTGGAGAGCGTGTGTCCTCCAAAAGGGGACCGTGGGTTCGAATCCCACCCTCTCCGCCAGATTGTTATCCCTTGGGTCGTGCTAGGCGGGGAGCTAGCGGTGCCCTGTACCCGCAATCCGCTACAGCGGGGCTGAATTCCTCTCTGCGGCCGTTGTCGCGGGTGAGTCAAGGTCTGGTAAGTGGCGTTGAGAGTCAGGTCTTGCGCAACGAGCTCCTGTGAACCCCGTCAGGTCCGGAAGGAAGCAGCGGTAAGCAGATTGGCTCGTGTGCCGCGAGGCCACCTGGCTTGAGCTAACTGCCGGGCCAGACCATCCCGAAGCGGTCAAGGAGAGGTGCACGGCCTCTGGATTCACGTCCGTGGAATCAGCAAACCAATTTGGGAAGCGATGACCTATCAGGTGACGGCGCGCCGCTGGCGCCCGCAGACATTTACCGAGATTATTGGCCAGGAGCACGTGAGCCGCACGCTGCGTAACGCTCTGGAGATGGGCAGGATTGCCCACGCCTATCTGTTCTCGGGGTCCCGGGGGGTGGGCAAGACCACCACAGCCCGGGTCCTGGCCAAAGCTCTCAACTGCTCCGGAGGGCCTCGTCCGGACCCTTGCAACCGCTGCAATTCCTGCCAGGAGATCACCGCCGGCACGGCTCTGGATGTGATTGAGATTGATGGGGCCTCGAACCGGGGAATCGACCAGATCCGGGAGCTCCGGGAAACGGTGCACTACGTTCCCACCCGGGGCACCTACAAAGTCTACATTATCGACGAAGTCCACATGCTCACCAAGGAGGCCTTCAATGCCCTCTTGAAGACCCTGGAGGAGCCCCCCCCTCATGTGATCTTCATCTTCGCCACCACCGAGCAGTCCCGGATACCCCCCACGATCCTGTCGCGCTGCCAGTGCTACGAGTTCAAGCAACTGCCCCAGGCGCTGATTGCCGAGCAACTCGCACAGATTGCTGGAAAAGAACAGATCCAGATCTCTCCCCATAACCTGCAACTGCTGGCCAAAATGGCCCGGGGGAGCATGCGGGACGCCCAGAGTCTCTTCGATCAGGTGGTGGCCTTCTGCGGCCCGGTCGTCGGCGAGGACCACGTTCAGACCCTCCTGGGGGTGGTACGGACCGACTCACTGCGAGCCTGCCTGGATGCCGTGAGCAGCCGGAACGCGCAAGCCCTGCTGGAAACCCTGCACGAGGTCGTGCAGCGGGGCACCAACCCGCTGGCCCTCTGTCAGGAGATCCTGGAACAGTTCCGCCACCTGCTCGTGATCCAAAAAGTTCCGGACCATGCCCATCTCGTCGACGTCTCCCCGAGCCATCTCGAAGACCTGAGACGCCTGGCAGGCCGGTTTTCCGGGGAGGAACTACACCTGTTCTGTCGCCTTCTCTCCCAGGCCGAGGCGGAGATGCGGCGCTCCAGTGACCCCCTTCTCCACCTGGAAGTAGGCCTCCTGCGCCTGATTCATGTGAAGCCTCTGGCCTCTCTGGACGAGCTCGTGGCGCGGCTCGACCGCATGGAGGAACGCCTCAGGGGCGGCGCAGAGACGCCCCCGGGTACCCACCCGGTGGGTGCCCCGGCAGGAAAAAATCGGCCGCCCGAACGCCTCTTTCCAGAAACGGCAAATCCCGGCCGGCCGGCCGAGAGCTCCCCGCCCCTGAAATTGCCGAAGGGTCCCACGGAGAAACCGAACCCCAGGGTAGCGGAAACACTCCCCTTGGCAGAACTCTGGCAGGAGATCGTGAACCGCTCGGTGGCCCGGAAACCTCTGCTGGGAACTTATCTCGAACCGGGATCTCTCCTGGAGAAGGAAGCGCATGTTCTGACGGTGGGCTACGCCAAGGCCGACGCTCTGCACCGGGAAAAAGTTCAGGAAGGGGAGAACCGGCAGATACTCGAGGAGGCAGCCTCCGAGGTTCTGGGACGCCGGGTGCAGCTTCGCCTGCGCGAGCTTCCCTTGCAGGCTCCGGATGTGGACCCCGCCCCTGCGCAGCCGGCCGAGGAAGCCAGGAAAGAAACGGAACCCCAGCGGGCTACGGACATTGTCCAGGAGGCCCTCGAACTGTTTAACGGCACCATTGTCTTACAGTAGAGAACGGGGTCCTGCCATGGCAGGCCTCCGGGATCTCCCCGGGAGGAAAGCACATGTCCAAGATGTTGGGCAACCTGATGAAGCAGGCCCAAAAGATGCAGGAGCAAGTGGCCCAGCTCCAAAAGGAGCTGGCCAATCGGACCATCGAGGCCACGGCCGGCGGCGGGATGGTCAAGGTGGTCGCCAACGGCAACCAGCAGGTGGTCTCCGTAAAAATCGACCCTACCGTTGTCGACCCGGCCGAGATCGAGATGCTTGAGGATCTGGTGGTGGCTGCGGTCAACGAGGCACTGCGCAAGGCTCAGGAGATGACCGCCGAGGAAGTCTCCAAGCTCACCGGAGGGTTGAAGATCCCAGGGCTCTTCGGGGCCTAGACGAAGTGCAACCTCCATGATCGGTCCCAAGGCCCTCGACAACCTGGTTCAGGAACTCCTCAGGCTTCCTGGCGTCGGCCCCAAGACGGCGCAGCGCCTGGCCTTTCATTTGCTCAAGCGCCCCAAAGCCGAGGCGGAGGCACTGGCTCAGGCTGTGGTTAATCTCAAGGAAAAAGTCGTGCACTGCTCCGTGTGCTGCGGCATCACCGAACAGGATCCCTGCCCCATCTGCCGGAGCCCCGAGCGGAATCCGGCTCTCATCTGCGTCGTGTAAGAGCCCAACGATCTCTTCGCCCTGGAGAAGTCCGGGGAATATCGGGGGAAATACCACGTCCTTATGGGTGCCCTTTCTCCCTTGGACGGGATCGGCCCGCAGGATCTGCGCATCGACCCCTTGCTCAACCGTCTCCGGGACGGCGGCGTGGAGGAAGTCATCATTGCCACCAACCCCAACATGGAAGGGGAAGCCACCGCTCTTTATCTCGCCAAGCTCATCAAGCCCCTCGGCATCAAGGTGACCCGGATCGCCCACGGTCTCCCCATGGGAGGGGATCTGGAATATGCCGACGAAGTGACCCTGGCCAAGTCTCTGCAGGGACGCAGGGAGATCTAAATTCTAAGACGCTATTCTCATTTTCCCAGAATTCATCGGAGCTTAGGCAAGGATGGACCTTGACAGGAAGCGCGGCAGGGCTATAATTCCTCCGGTGATTGGGAAGCATGTAGTCCTTCCCGTCCAAAAACGTAGCTGGCTGCGAATTGAGTTCCCCGGTAGCTCAGTTGGTAGAGCAGGTGGCTGTTAACCACCCTGTCGCTGGTTCGAGTCCGGCCCGGGGAGCCAGATTTCAAAAGGGCCGCTGGAGACACCTCCGGCGGCCTTTCTCTCTTCATGGGCAGCGGCTGTCATCACGAACCCATCGAACCGAATTCGCCGGCCCGGCACGAAAAAACACCTTGAAGCGGATCGGGAGCAATCCTAACCTGCTCTAGTGGACTTTCCACATCCGATCCTCGGAATTCATCCCTGGTCTCATTCAGGAGGACCCCATGCCACAAACACCTCACATCGAAAAGCACTTTACCTCATCCAAAGTCGTACGCGACATCGTCATCGGCATGGCGGACGGTCTTACCGTCCCCTTTGCACTCGCCGCTGGACTCTCCGGTGCCGTTGCATCCACGGCCATCGTGGTTACGGCCGGCTTGGCGGAGATCGCGGCGGGCTCAATCGCCATGGGGCTCGGCGGCTATCTGGCCGCCCGCAGCGACGCGGAACATTACGACAGCGAACGGCGGCGCGAGCAGCAAGAAGTCAGCGAGAAACCCTTGGAGGAAGCCGCGGAAGTGACAGCGGTCTTCCGTTCTTACGGGCTCACCGCAGAGGAAACAGCACCGATCGTTGAGGCTTTGCGCAAGCGCCCGAAAGACTGGATTGATTTTATGATGCGCTTTGAGCTGGGCCTCGAGAAACCCAACCCGGGCCGCGCTCTCAGCAGCGCCCTGACCATCGGAGGAGCCTATGTCGCCGGAGGATTCATCCCTCTGGCACCCTACATCTTTTCTTCCTACTTGCCGACCGCGCTGTTTATCTCTGTGATCCTCACCCTTGCCGCCTTGACAATCTTCGGATACATCAAAGGGCACTTCACAGGAACGGCGCCCGTGCGCAGCGCGATTCAGACCATGCTGATCGGGGGAATCGCCGCCAGCGCTGCCTTCCTCATTGCCAAATGGATCTCGTAGTACCGCCCCAACTGGATCCGGCGAATTTGAACCGCCTGCATCGGGACCCGTCCGGCCCGGCCAGGGGGGAAGCGCGACGTTTAGCCTTTCAGGACACTTTCCAACGCTGCATCGCCGCCCCCCTGGAACGCCAGGGCGACATTCGCGGCCAGCAGGGTCAAGGCGAACTCGTACCCGTTGGGCAGGAAGAAGCCTGCCTTCAGGTGAACAGCGAAGATCGCCACCAACATGTCCACCGCCAGCAAAACGGCGGCCCAGCGCGTGAACAGTCCCAGCACAAGGGCCAAGCCGCCCAGAAACTCCACCGCCGTGACCACTACGGCGGCCAGCATGGGCACCGGGATTCCCACCTGGGTCATGAAAGCGGCCACCCCGCCGAACCCCCAGACGAAGAGCTTCTGCCCGCCATGCAGCAGAAACACGACACCGACGATCACGCGCAAAACGGTGATCCCCCAGCCTCCCCTTGCTGCAGACTCGCCTGTGCTCATCTCTTCTCCCTTCCTTACTGCTCTGATCTCCAGTTACCGAGCAGTATCCTAGAGACCCCTGTGAGTCCCGTCGCAGAACGGCCCGCTGCCGGTATGCTTGCACTGACAGAGAGCAACGGTCTTCTTCTCGCTCAGAGCAAACTCCATTCGGTTCACTGCTTTCATCTAAAGCCTTTTGACGTTAAACGATAGCCCCAAAAAAAATCCTACTTCCCCACCTTCCTCCCCACCTTCCGGCACAGGCGGCGGAGCTCTTCCTGCTCGGAATCCGTCAGGGTGCCCATTTCATCCACGATGGATTTCACATGATGCGGGAAGAACTCGCCGATGAACCGCCGCCCCTTTTCGGTCAGGTGGACGGTTACGAACCTGCGGTCCTCCCCGGCGCGCTCGCGCCTGACCAGCCCTCGCTTCTCCAGGTTGTCGACGACCATGGTGATGTCCCCGCTGCTCTTGAGCAGCTTCTCGCCGAGTTCCCGCTGGCACAAGGGGCCCAGGTGGTAAAGCGCTTCCAGGGCTCCGAACTGCCGCACGGTCAATCCGGCGGCCGTGAGGCGAGGGTTGAGCCGCGAGGTGACAGACTCCGCCGCCCGCATCAAGGTGATGTAGGCGTTTAAGACCCTGACCTCCTTCTTCGTCCCTTTGTAGCGGGTTCCCACACTTACCTCCAGATCGAATCACTTAACATTAAACTATAGGACCTTCTGCGCGCTGTCAAGATCTGGCTTTCCCCTCTCTAGGGTGCAGGGTCCCCTGTGCAACGGGTTGCGCACTCCTGCGCACCGCTCTGCACATCCATGGTGCCGACTCCCTCATTCCTGAATTTCGCTGCGGGCGGAAGTCCTTTCCCCATCGGACAGAAGCAAGTACTGCAAAGAAACCCGCGTCATGGCACGCGGCTTGCTTTTCTTTAAGAACGAATAGAGAAACAAGTGAATCGGTCCATTTTCTACTGGAAAAGGAGGCAGCGCTATGGTGTGACCAGAAAAGACAGTGACGAGGGGGGCCGTGTGCAGGAAATCCACCCGCATGGATCTGCGGGGGCGCAAGGGCGTAAGGAGGTAACAAACTATGCTGTCTAACAGTGGCATGAGCGTATGGCGAGTCGGTCTTCTGGGGGTCCTAATCGGGCTTCTGGTCCTGTCGTGTGGGCTCAGGACCGCTCAGGCTCAATCGGTAAAGGAGTTCCTACTGGTCACGGGGGAGTGGTCATGGAAAGCCAAGGAAGGAGAGGCCCCCGTGGTGGACCGCAACCGAGGGGCGGTCAAGGAGATCGAGCGCTACACTTTTGATCCCCCGTTCCTGGTAGTCAACAGGGGTGATACTGTGGTCCTGAAGATCCATGCCCTCAAGGGGGCGAAACACGTTCTCGAGATCAAGGACTTCGGAGTCGGCGAGACCACCATTAACAAGGGAGAGGAGAAGACGATCAGGTTCGTCGCTAACAAGGCCGGAACGTTTAAGTTCCTCTGCACCAACCATATCAATGCGGAGAAAGAAGGGCCGATGGTGGGGTACATCTATGTCATCGGCCGGTAGGAGCAAATCTTTTGCCATAGACCTTCGGCCCATCGCGCTCGTAGGGGCAAGTCTCGTTGCGATCTTCTGGACGGCACTCGCCGGTGGACAGGAAGGCTACCGGGAAGGAACCGTCGCTAATGGCGCTACAATCGTCGGGGAGACGAGCTTTGCGGGGTCGCCCTCTGGCCCTTTTGTGGTCTGGGTGAAGAAGAACGCCGACGTCTTCGGCGAAAAGCTTCCGGACGAACGCGTCATCGTCTCGCCGACAGGCAAGGTGAAAAACGTACTGGTTACCCTAGAGGGGATCAAGAAAGGGAAGCGATGGCCAG
>JACPSX010000050.1 GCA_016193065.1 Candidatus Tectimicrobiota bacterium
ATTTCCGGGGTTTCCCCGTTGACAATCAGCACGTGAGCTCCTTCGTCCAGCAGTGTTCCCAGGATGGCTCTTCCGGGAACCCATTCGACGGCATTGAGGCACCCCATTCCTTGAAGACATCCCAGAAGGAACTTCCGGATATTCTGGTTTTCGTGGGCGATGAGAAAGCGAATCCCTTCCGGTATCGGAGCCGTGGGACTTTTTCGAGGCTTAGCTTTATTTGCCATGGGTGAATCCGAACGATTTTGGCTCATCTGACTCCTTCGAAGCCCGTTTGCCTGGCCTCCAGATGATCTCCGGAATTGGCCTTCTGTTCCCCTGTTTCATATCGTCACAGCCGAGCGGATCTAAAGAGCGAGATGGGAACTGTCAGGGCGGGCCAATCGCTCATGATAAACAGGGGGTGGGTGAATTTAAGGCTCGATTGCAGGATCTGGGGAGGAACCCTGGGAGTGCTGGCTGGCGTTTATCGAATAAAGGAAAGCCAGGATCTCGGCTACAACTTGGTAAACTTCCGGAGGGATCTCCCGTTCCAGTTCCACCTGGAAGAGAACTTCCAGAAGGTCGGGGTCCTGGCGCATGGGAATTCCGTGGGCGCGGGCCAAGTCCAGGATCTTGCGGGCCATTTCTCCTCTCCCCTTGGCAGTAACCCGGGGAGCCCGATCACGAGGAGGAGAATACTCCAGGGCTACAGCCCGCTCTTCGTTTTGTGGCCATTTTTTGGGCACGCTCATCTCCTCTGGTCCAGTGATCCCCTTAGATCCTTACATCCAGGAGCCCCTGTCCCCCTAGCCAGTGCAAAGGGCTAACTTCTTTGCTGGCTTCTTCCACCTTCCGGGGGCTGACCCTGCACAGGAATTCCTCCAACCGGAAACCAAAGGCGGCCAGGCGCTCGCGCAGCGCCCCGCGACCCCGGCGCAGAGCGGCAGCAGCTTCTTCGGATTCCACCGCCAGCGAAAGGCTTACTCGGCGATCGGAAATGAGACCGTCGACGCGCAGGCTGCCCAGAGAGCTTAGTGTCAGGTATAAGAGGAGTGTGACGGGTCTGGGATCTGCCTGCCGTCCCTTCCGGTGCGGGACCTCTAGGCGCAAATAGGCCGGCGCCAGTCCTCCGGGGGAAGCGAAGGCCAGAGGAAAAGTAAAAGAGTCAGTCCCGTTCTCCCGGGCTGCATTGGAAACCTGGTAGAGTTCGATGAGATTCAGGAGTTGGCGCGCCGCGTGACCTGCAGGGTGAAATTCCTTCCCGCCCGTGAGGGTCTCGCCCCACGGACCGCCTGCCTCCGGGTACCCGCGAAGTGGGTACCCGGCTTCGCGGGTATCCGCGAAGTGGGTGGCCGTGTATCTCAGCAGAGCACCCTTCAGGTCCTGCGCGCCGGTCTGAGGCCTCAGGGTTCCATCCCGGGCCGCCTTGAAAATCGTGGATTCATAAAATAGTCCGGAAGAGGCCAGGGCCAACCGCAAGGGCATGGAGCCGGGCTCTTTTAGAGGGAGGCTGGTCAAAAGATCCTGCAAGTTTCGGACGGCGGGCGCCGGGTACCCGCCTTGCGGGTGCCCTTTTGCCGTGGAGAGGTTCCGCAGCAAGGCTTCCCAAAGGGAGGAGTATTCGTTCCAGCGCCGGATACCATCCCGGAGGCCGGCGAACTTCTCCCATTGTGTGCTTGCTGATCCTTCCGGAAAAAGCGAGAAGACAATCTGGGGGGAGAGCGCTTCCACTTTCAGGGAAATCTCGGCGCCGACAGGAAGGGGGGATGTGCTTTGCGCCTGTACAATTTCCCCCTGGATCTGCACCAGAAATTGTTGAGGAGAAAAGTTGGACAGGACTTCCCCGCGGACGAGCTGGCCGGGGGCCAGCAGGGGGAGGAGGCTTTGCGAGACGCCTGAGACCGGGATCAGGGAAGGTCGATCCGTGAACAGTTGGCTCAACAGAGATTCAAGGTAGGCCATGGCAGAGGAGTTTCAGGCTACCACGTCGATCCACTGACCTTCCGACTTTTCCGGAGGCTGCTTGGTCTCCTCCGGCTCCAAGCCGGGTTCCAGTCTCTCGCTCCGTTTTTTCTTCTTCTGCTGCCTTTTATCGGCGGGCTTATCCCGCGTGCGGATCTCCTCCTGGAGGTGCCCCGCGGATTGCGCCTTTTTTTCTTTTTGGCGGGCTTCTTCCTGGAACTGCAGGACAAAATGGCGCTTGTTCACGTCCTCTTGCTGCTGTTGGACATGCTGTAGTTTTTCGGAGATCGGCGTGTTCAGGAAAATCTGCTTAAGATCTACCGCGCGTACCATGGGACCTCCCCCCTTCGAGAGGGCTTTGAGGACTCCCCAGGCTTCTATCGGCTGGATCTGGCGGCAACTTTAACGCCACCGGAGCAATCAGCCATGAGCGTTCACAAAATCTTCCTCAGTTTCCCCCGCAACCGCAGGATCGCCTTGGTATGGATCTGGGAGACACGGGATTCCGTGATTTCCAGGACACGGCCGATCTCCTTCATGGTCAACTCGTCGTAATAGTAAAGAGAGATGACGAGACGCTCCTTTTCCGGCAAGTGCTCGATGCATTGTGCTGTAGCCGCCTTGATCTCATCGAGATTCAGGAGGGTGGTGGGATCAATCTCTTTCGGATCCGCCAGGAAACTCAAGAGGCTCTTGCGATCCCCGTCCCCAAAAGAGACCCCCAGCTCGTCGAGGCTGATGAGGGCGATGCCCCGGGCCTGGTCGATCATCTCGTAGAGTTGCGGGACGCTGATGTTCAGGGCAGCCGCAGCCTCTTCGTCCGTGGCGGCCCGGCCCAGCCGCTGCTCCAGCTCCGCGTACGTGTTTTCCAGCAAGGCCGCCTTTTGCCGCACCGAGCGCGGAACCCAATCCATGGCCCGCAGCTCGTCCAGAATGGCTCCCCGGATGCGGAACTCCGCGTAGGTCTTGAACTGGATGTCCAGAGAGGGGTCGAACTTTTCAATGGCATCCATGAGACCGATGACCCCCGAGCTGATCAGGTCATCAATCTCTACGTGGGGGGGCAGGCGCATGGCGATCCGGTGCGCGATATACTTGATCAGGGGCGTGTACTCGAGAATGAGCTCATCCCGCATCCGGGCATCGATCTTGGTTTTCTTCCCCTTGAGCCTGGACTTGAAGATCTGCTTGACCCGGGTCTCTTCCATGGCGCTACCTCGGAAGCCCAATCAGGCGTTTCCAGAAGAATTGGATGTTCCCCTTGGGATGGAGCGGTTGGGGAAGATTCAAAATCCTGCGGGCCAGCGTCTTAAAGGCCCTGCTGGCCGGGCATCCGGGAAAGGCCTGCAGGACCGCTTTCTGCTGGCGGACGGCTTTCAGCAAAGCTTCGTCGTAGGGGATGAATCCCAGAAAGTCGATGGATGCTTCCAGATACTTATCCGCCACTGCGCTGATTTTCCGGTAGACCTCTTTCGCCTCGGCGGCAGTGGAGGCGTTGTTGACCAGAAGGCGGAAATGGCGCTCGCAGTATTCCAGGGCCAGGACCTTCATGAGGGCGTAGGCGTCCGTGATGGAGGTGGGCTCCGGGGTTACCACGACGATGACTTCCTGAGCGGCCACGTTGAAATACATCACGTTGGATGCAATTCCGGCCCCCGTGTCGATCAGGAGGACATCGTACTGCTCCTCCAGGAGTTCCAGCTCGGTCAGGAGCCCGAGCTTTTCCGCTTCGCTGAGTTCGGCCAGGCTCTGGACGCCGGAGCTGGCCGGCAGAATCATCATGCCCCCGACGCCCGGGATCATGATCTCCGCCAGGGTGCGGTCTCCCCGCAGGACATGCTGAATCGTGTACTTGGGGGAAAGTCCCAGGAGGACGTCGAGATTGGCCAGCCCCAGGTCCGCGTCCAGTACGAGCACCCGCAACCCGAGCTGGGTAAGCGCGTAGGCCAGGTTGGCCACGACGTTGGTTTTCCCCACCCCGCCCTTCCCGCTGGTCACTGCGATGACCCGGACGAGTTCGGGTTTTCCGGAGACGAGGTCTCCATCGGTCGCCGGGAGGATCTTGCGATCAGTGGTGAGAGAACGCAGGCTTCCGGCTTGATCCATAGCCTCTGCCCTCCCTTGGCAGATCCTGCGGGCCGCTGAAGCGCAGGATCAAATCGATCAGTCTTTCCGCGCTGGCCACCTCGATATCCTCAGGAACCTTTTGACCCGTGGTGAAGTAGGACAGAGGTTTCTTGGCGCAAACCGCCTGGTTGAACAGGTTTCCGAAACTCAGGGCTTCATCCAGCTTGGTGAGCAGGAGCCGCCGGATGGGGATGCAGCCAAAGCTCTCGATCGTCTCTTCCATCTCCCCGTCCTTGGTGGTGGCGGCTACCAGGAGATGGGTTTCAATGGCGTGGCGCCCCTGGAAAAACGACGCCAGTTCCCGCAGATGCTCCTGATTTCTCTGGCTGCGGCCCGCCGTGTCGATTAGGACCAGATCTTTGTCCCGGTGCTTTTCCAACAGTTTCCCCAGAGCCGCGGGTCCAAGGACCACATCGAGGGGGATGCCGATGAGGCGCGCGTAGGTCTGCAACTGCTCCGCCGAGGCGACCCGGTAGGTGTCAATGGTTACCAGAGCCACCCGTTTTTTCTCTACCAGAGCGAAGTGGGAGGCTAGCTTGGCCACCGTGGTTGTCTTGCCCACACCGGTGGGTCCTACGAAGGCCACCGCCTTCGTCCTGCCATCTCCAAGTTGCAGCCCCTCTCCGATCGGAACCAGCTTGAGCATCAGCCCCGCCAGGCAGTTGCGCGCGTATCCGGGAACCTGCAACTGCGCCTCCGAGAGAACGGAGCAGAGGCCAGCAGAGTGGCGCCTTGGAAGAGGTTTCCCCTGCGCAAGTTTCCTGCCCCGTCTTCCCGGACGGCGCGGCGCAGGTGCTCCAGGGAAGTTCTTAGTTCTTCGACCTCCTTCCGCAGGGGATTTTCCTCCTCTGATGGCGCCGTGGCTCCCAGGGGAGCCGCATGTCTTCTGCTTTTTCCGGGGAGATCCCCTCCTCCGTCACGGTCCTCAAGAGCCGCCGTGACTTCGATGAAGGGCCGCCCGAACAGTCCAAATGCCCCTCCTTTGCGGACCATTCTTCGTGTGCTCAGGATGAGAGCGTTTGGGCCCATCTGCTCCTTTACGAGTCGAATTGCCTGCTGCCAGTTGTCTGCTTCGATTTTCTGGATTCTCATGATTGTAAGCTCACAGTTCCCAGGGTGACGATGCGTACCGCGGGCGAAACCTCATTGGGGGAGAGCACTGCCATATTAGGGAAGAACCTCTCCGTGAGCCGGCGCAAATGGCGGCGGATCGTGGGGGAAGCCAGGACCACGGGCTGATAATCCGTGGCCGCGAGCCGCTCCGCGGCGCTTTTGAGCCGGCTCAGCAGGCGCTCGGCATGAGCCGGTTCCAGGGCCAGGAACGAACCCTGGTCGGTGTGCCTTACGGCTTTGCTGAGGACTTCCTCGGTTTCCGGGACCAGGGAAATGATCGGCAGGGTACCCTCCCGGGTCTGATACTGCTTGGTGATCGGACGCGCCAGAGCCTGGCGCACGTATTCCGTCAACAGGTCGGTGTCTTTGATCGTGGTGCCGTAATCGGCCAGGGTCTCCAGGATCGTCAGCAGGTCCCGAATCGAAACTCTCTCCCGCAGGAGGTTTTGCAGAACCTTCTGCACCTTGCCCAGGGGCAGGATGTTGGGGATCAGTTCTTCGACCAGTTTGGGGTGATTTTGTTTGAAGGTATCCAGGAGATTTTGGACTTCCTGTCGCCCCAGCAGCTCGTGGGCGTGGGTCTTAACGATCTCGCTCAGGTGAGTGGCAACCACGGTGGAGAGGTCGACCACGGTGTAGCCGGCAAACTGGGCCTTTTCCCTCTCCCGCTCGGGAACCCAGAGGGCCGGCAGGCCGAAGGAAGGCTCCCGGGTCGGAATCCCCTGGATTTTTTCTTCCACATGACCGGGGGCCATGCACAGCACATGGTCCATCCGCAGTTCTCCCCGGGCGACCTCCACCCCTTTAATCAGCACGGAGTACTCTTCCGGCCGGAGCTGGAGGTTGTCCCGGATGTGCAAGGGGGGAATGATGATCCCCCACTCCAGGGCGAACTGCCGGCGAATTGACTTGATTCGTTCCAGAAGCTCGCCGCCCTGCTCCATGTCGACCAGCGGGATGAGCCCGTAGCCGACCTCCATTTCGATGAGATCCAGGGAGAGAAGAGATTCGACCCGCTCCGGTGCGGGCTGACGGGACTCGGCCTCTTCCGCTTCCTGGCGTTCCCGGGTGCGGACTTTTTCCCGTTCCAGGCTCAAGTAGCCGACGGCTCCGGTGAACAGCGCCAGGATGAAGAACGGGATGTGGGGAAGACCCGGGATCAGCCCGAAGAACAGGATGATCATGGCCGCAATCCCGATGGCGCGGGGATGGTAGAGGGCCTGTTCGGTGATTTCCTTTCCCAGGTTGGCTTCGGCGGCTGATCGGGAGACCATGATTCCGGCCGCCGTGGCAATGATCAGGGCCGGAATGCTGGACACCAGCCCGTCGCCGATGGTCAGCAGGGTGTAAGTCTTCAAGGCATTGAGGAAGGACATCTGGGCCTGCCACACCCCGATGGCCAGCCCTCCCAGGATGTTGATCAGGGTGATCAGGATGGTGGCCTTGGCATCGTTCTTGGTGAACCGGCTGGCTCCGTCCATGGCGCCGTAAAAATCGGCTTCGCGCTCGATATTGGCGCGCCGGGCCCGGGCCTCCTTCTCGTTGATGAGACCCGCGTTCAGATCGGCGTCGATGCTCATCTGCTTGCCGGGAATTGCATCGAGCGTGAAGCGGGCTCCCACCTCGGCAATGCGCACCGAGCCGTTCGTGATCACCATGAAGTTGATGATGATCAAGACCAGGAAGACGACTGTCCCGACGATGTAGTTTCCGCCCACGACGAAGTTGCCGAAGGACTGGATCACCTTCCCTGCGGCTTCCGTCCCCTCGCTTCCATGCAGGAGGATCAAGCGGGTGGAAGCCACGTTCAGGGCCAGGCGGTACAGCGTGGTCACCAGCAGGAGAGACGGAAAGACGGAGAACTCCAGAGGACGCTTTACGTACATGCTGATCAGGAGAATGATGATCGACAAAGTGATGTTCAAGGATAGGAGCACGTCCAGGAGCGGGGGCGGCATGGGGATGATCATGACCATGAGGATCCCCACGACTCCGACGGCCAGAAATGCATCGTTTTGTCGGGTGAACGCATCAAACGCGCGCAGAACGGCGGATTTATCGGCCATAGGCGGCTGCCTTTCCTGTCAGCGTGTACACGTAGGCCAGAATCTCGGCCACGGCTCTGTAGAGGGAGGAGGGAATCGTTTTTCCCACTTCCACCCCCCGGAACAGCGCCTGGGCCAGAGGTTTGTCCTCCACGATGGGGATGCCGTATTCCCGGGCGATCTCCTTGATTTTCTCGGCCACGGCCCCCGCGCCTTTGGCCACGAGCGTAGGGGCGTCCATGACGGCGCCGTCATAGCGGATGGCCACGGCCAGATGTTGGGGGTTTGTGATGACCACATCCGCCTTGGGCACCTGGGACATCATGCGGCGCCGCGCTCTTTCCATCTGGATGCTGCGAATCCGGGATTTAATCAGCGGGTTCCCCTCGGTGTCTTTCATCTCTTCCTTGATTTCCTGTTTGCTCATGCGCAGATCCTGGAGATAATTCCAGCGCTGAAAGAGGTAGTCCAGCCCCGCCAGAGCCACCAGGACCGCGCCCGTGATAAAGCAGATCTTCAAAGAGACCCGCACGAGGTACTGGCCGATGGGGTAGACGTCCATCTCCATGAGGGGTGTCAGGTTCAGGAATTCTTTCTTCACCACCAGGTAAGCGATGGCTCCGACGATGGCGATCTTGGCCAGAGACTTGAAGAGTTCCACCATCGAACTGCGGGAGCAGATCCGGCTGAAGCCCTTGGCCGGGCTCAGGCGCGAGAAATCCAGTTTGAAGGGCTCTTCTTTCATCGCCAGCCCTCGCGTTTGCCAGACGTTCACTCCCAGAGAGATGGCCAGGATGACGAACATGATGGGGAGCACGGGGAAGAACGCTTGCAGCAGGATCCGGACCATGAACCCCTGGCTAGTGGCCGAAGTAAGCTTGAGGGTTGCGGACTCGCGCAGGACCTGGGCAGTGGTGTTCATGATCTGGGTGGAAATGGAAGCTCCCAGGACAAGCAGCAGGAAAAATCCCCCGAGCAGGATCGCCACCATGCTGACCTCCTGGCTGCGGATCACCTGCCCTTTTTTGCGGGCTTCCCGGAGCCTGCGTTCGGTCGGCTCTTCGGTCCTCTGTTCTTTATCCCCGCGTTCCGCCATGGTTTGATCTCATCCCATTAAGCGCAGCAAGGCCACCAGGTCTTCTCCCAGATGACCGAAGAGCCGCTCCGTGAAGGTCGTAAACAGGGGCAGAGTCATTCCGAGAAACATGAGCCCCACGGTGATGCTGAGGGGAAATCCGACGATGAGCACGTTCATTTGGGGGACCATGCGGGCCACCAGGGCCAGGACCACGTTCACGAACAAGAGGGCGGCCAGAAGGGGGGCGCCTATTTTAATCGCCACAACGAACATGGATGAAGACATGAGGAGCAGGGCTTCCACCAAGCGGCCGCTCACGGCCCCTCCCAGGGGAGGAACGGCCTCAAAGCTCCCGGCCACCGCGCGCAGGTAAATATGATGAGCACCCGTCCCCAGGAACACCAGGGTGAGGATCACGTCCTGGAGCTGGGAGACAATAGACACCTCTTCGTTCTCCTGGAGATCGAGCACGTTGGCGATGCTGAACCCCATCTGGTAGCTGATGAACTGCCCGGAGAGCTGCACGGCGGCAAAGATGTAGCGGGCTGCCAGGCCCAGAGCGGCTCCCATAAGAACCTCCCGGATCAGAACGGGAGCCAGGGCCAGGGGATGGGCGGGCAGAGCCGGCAGGTTCACAGACACCACGGGGGTCAGCAGGAAGGCCGTCAGCAAAGCGAGACCGATCTTGAACCGGAGAGGCACCGTGCTGCTGCCGATCACCGGGGCCGCGAATAGGATCGCCCCGACCCTCAGGAAGATCACCAGGAGCTTTTCAAATTCATACAAGGGGATCCGGATGGAGATCATAGGTCACCGGATGTAGCTCGGGATGTTCATAAAAACGTTCTCCGTGTAGCGCAGGATGAGCTGCAGCATCCAGGGAAAAGAGAGCACCAGGGCCGCCATCACGGCCAGGATCTTCGGAATGAAGGTCAGGGTCATTTCCTGAATCGAGGTCACTGCCTGGAAGATGCTGATCAGGACTCCAACGACCAGACCGGCCAGGAGCATGGGGGCTGCCATCAGCAGGGTGATCTCCATTGCTTGTTTGCCAAATCCGATGATGAATTCCGGCGTCATGACCATCCCCCCTAGGCGAAGCTCTTCACCAACGAGCCCACCACCAAGTACCAGCCGTCCACCAGGACGAAAAGCAGCAGCTTAAACGGGAGCGAGATGACGATCGGGGGCAGCATCAACATCCCCATGGACATCAACACGGAGGCGATCACCATGTCCAGGATGAGGAAGGGAACATAGATGAGAAAGCCGATTTCGAAGGAGGTCCTGAGCTCGCTGATGGCGAAAGCCGGGATCAGCACATGGGTGGGGACATCCTCCGCGTTGCGGGGACGCTCGATTTTGGCCATTTCCACGAAAAGCGAGAGGTCCTTCTCCCGGGTCTGAGCCAACATGAAGGAGCGCAGGGGAACTATCGCCCTGCGGAAGGCTTCCCCCTGCCCGATCTGTTGGGCCATGTAGGGCTGCAGGGCGTTGCGGTTCATCGCTTGCCAAACGGGAGACATGATAAAGACCGTGAGGAACAGGGACAGAGCGATGAGCACCTGGTTCGGGGGGGTGGTTTGGGTGCCGATGGCGCGGCGGACGAAGGATAGGACCACGACGACCCGAGTAAAGGAAGTCACCATCATCAGCAAGGCCGGAGCCGTGGCCAGTACCGTGAGCAGCAGGAGGATCTGGATCCCGCTCACGAGCTGGGAGGGGTCTCCCGAGGATCCCAGGCTGATGGTGAGATTGGGAATCTTCACGGTTTCCTGGGCGGCTGCCGCAGGCTCCGTGGAGAAGAGAAAGGTTCCCGTCAAAACCGGAATAGTTAAGGTTCGGTCCATGATCATCGATTCGGGATCGGCTTGAGCCGGCTCACGCGGTCCTGAACTGCCTGGGCCATACGGGCCAGGGAGTTTTCGTCCACGGCATCGGATCGGGATGACGATTCCCGGGTACCCGCTTGGCGGGTGTGATGAGGATCGGCCAGGGGACTGCCCTCGGCGCCGAGCGGGCGCTCCGGAAGACGGGCCAGCATGGCAATCTGGTTCTGCGAGACCCCGAGAACCAGGCGTTCCCCGGCGACCTCGACCAGCGAAAGGCTCTTCTTGGGCCCCAGGTAGCTGGAAGAAAGAACCCGGATCAGCCGTTCCTTTCCCTTCCACGCTCCTCTCTTGTGCAGCAATTGGCGCATGGCCAGCGCGACAATCGCAAGAATTCCCAGAACGGCTCCGAGGGATGCCGCCATCCGTAGGGCGACGCGGTTCAGACTGCCGTCATCTGCCGGGTACCCGGCTTCCGGGTGCGCCTGCTGGCGACCCTGCGGAGACACCAGCGGGTACCCGCCTTGCGGGTGCACGGGTTTCTCGGGCGGCGCGGGGCTTTGGGCAACCGGGTACCCGCCTGGCGGGTGACCGCCTTGCGGGTGCAGCAAAGGCGACTCGTGACCGGGCAGTTCACGGCCGCCTGCCATCAGGGGCCCTTCGACTTTGCTCAGGACAGGCCCTTCGACCGGGTACCCGCTTTGCGGGTGTACCTGCGAAGCGGGTGCGGCTTCCGGGTGCAGGACAGGCCCTTCGACCGGGTACCCGCCTTGCGGGTGCAGGACAGGCCTGGGGATCGGCTGGGCGGCGAGCACCGACCGGATCGTGGCGTCTTCGGCTACCGCAGGGTCAGGGGCCTCGGCAGTGCCGGCCGGCCGGCCTTTTCCTCTTTCGCCCGGGGAGCTTAAGCCGGAGGGCTGACGGCGAAAACGAAACATCAGCTCTTCTCCTTGCCGGGAGATTTCCAGGCCGTTTGGGGGAACCGCCTCCTCTGCCGGAAGAAGGAAGCGTAACTCTACCGCCGTGGGGGTAATCTGCCTAGCTTCCAGCCGGTCCACCTGCCCGTCTCCGAAGTAAAAAACCCTTCTTTCCGGGAACAGGGTCATCTGGGGGACAACCAGCGTGACCGAGCGGTCCTTAAACACGGCCTCCGCCGCGGATAGGGAGACTGCCGGGGAAAGATCACGGAAGCGGGCCATGATCCGCAACTCATCCGTATTGGAGAATGCTTTAATTCCCTCCAGGAAGCCCAGGGAGGGCTGTTTCGCAGCGAGCCTTGGAGGAAACAGTAGAAGTGCCACTATCCCCACGATCCACAGCCTGCGCATCATCTTGATTCTCCTGGGTCAGCATTCGGCGATCAGCAGTCAGCTTTCAGCTTTTGAATTTCTTCCGGTTGACCGCCTGATGGCTGAGCGCTGACTCCTTGGCTTCCTAACGGAGGTGTTCGATTCGCTCCATGGGACTAATCACATCGGTCAGCCGAATGCCGAACTTCTCGTTCACCACGACAACCTCCCCCCGGGCCACCAGCTTTTCGTTGACCAGCAACTCGAGAGGCTCCCCGACCAGCTTGGTGAGCTCGATGACGGAGCCCTGCCCCAAAGACAGGAGATCATGGATCCGCATCTTTGTGCGCCCCAGTTCCACGGTGACCTGTAAAGGGATGTCCAGAATAAAATCCAGATTGAGGGATGAAACGCTCTGGGCGGGCTCCTCCTGGGGAGCGCCGGCTTCCTCGGGTGGTCTGCTGGCTGCCAGATCGTCCTGGACGTCGTCCCAGGTCAAATCACCCTGTTCCGTGGACCCTTCGGGAAGGGCGCCGGGATCGGTTTCAGGCATGGGAAGAACCTCCTAGATGTCTTTCGATTCGGGATGACACTTTGAGGGCCTTGTTCCCCCGAAAAACCCCCGGGCGGCCCCGAAACTTGGGGATTCCCTCCACTTTGACGAGGAGATCTTCACTGGCGTCACTGTCCAGCGGGATCACATCACCGACCCGGAGTTTCAGCACTTCCTGGGCCTTGATGGAGGTGCGGCCCAGCTCGACCACCAGGTTCACCTGAGCCTCTTCGAGTTGTTCCTTCACACGGGCAATCCAGGTGCGGTCAATCTCCAAACGGTCGCTTTGGAAGCCCGCCTGCAGCTTGGCGCGAATGGGCTCGATGGTCGAATAGGGGATGCAAATGATCATGGCCGCCGTGGACTGATCCGTTTCCATCTCAAAGGAAATGACCACGACCACGTCGGTAGGAGGGACGATCCCGACGAACTGTGGGTTGATCTCGGTGCGCACGTAGGCGATCTTGATGGGGTGAACCGGGACCCATGAGTTCTCCATGTCTTGCAGGGCCATGGTAACTACATTTTTGATGATGCGATGCTCGATGGGCGTGAAGTCCCGTCCCTCGATCTTCATGGAAGGCCTCCCCGAGCCGCCGAAAAAGATATCAATGAGAGAAAAAACCAGCTTGGTCTCCAGCACCATGAGCCCGAACCCGCGCAGGGGATCCAGACGAAACACGTTCAGGCTGGTGGGGACCGGGAGAGTCTTCAGGAATTCTCCGAATTTCACCATGTCGGTCGAAATGGGGCTCACGTCCACGACCCGCCGCAGCGCTGCGGAGATCGAGGTGCGAAACAGCCTGGCAAATCGCTGGTTGATGATCTCCAGGGTCGGCATTCGGCCCCGGATAATGCGTTCTTGGCTGGTGAGGTCGTAGGGGATGACCCCAGAGGGGTCTACGACTTCCTCGCTC
This sequence comes from Candidatus Tectimicrobiota bacterium, assembly GCA_016193065.1. Classification (GTDB taxonomy): domain Bacteria; phylum JACPSX01; class JACPSX01; order JACPSX01; family JACPSX01; genus JACPSX01. The sequence goes on from JACPSX010000050.1 coordinate 12,896, forward strand.
TCGGTTTCGATCTCCCCGTCGGAGACCCCGCGCAGTAATGCGTCAACTTCTTCCTGGGAGAGGACTTGTCCCATAAGAGTTCGGCCTCAAAGGATCAGGTTCACTGCACGACAAATTCGGTGAAGTAGATCTTTTTGACCTTCCCCGACTGCAGGTAGGAATTGACCCGGCCCGTGATCTCCTCCCGCAGCTTGAACTTCCCCTGGACGCTTTCGATGTCCTCGTAGGTCTTGCTGCTCAGGAGGACCAGGATCGTATCCCGCACCTGGGGGAGTCGACGATCGAGTTCCTCCTTGAGCTTTACCTCGCCGAGCTCCAGATCCATTGTTATCTTGAGAAAACGGCGGCCGTTGTCACCGGCAAGGTTCACAATGAAGGGGTCCAGAACAAAGATGGGTCCCAGCAAGGCGGCCTCGGCCGAATCGGTGCCGGCCTTCGTCTCTCCCCCGGCGGTCTCCAGCTTCCCTTTGGCGGAGAGCATGGGAGCAACGACTTTTTTCCAGGCCAGGAAGCCCCCGCCGCCAAGAACCGCCATAATGACAACCAGAATCAGGATGAGCTTCAAAGGGGACTTCTTGGGAGCAGCAGGATGTTCCTCGAGATCGGCTCCCGGCTTTTCTTCAATCTCTGCAGGTTGAGCCATGCTAGCTTCTCCTTCTTGATCTCCCGAGCCCCTGGGAATCTGTCAACGTACGCTTGGGGAAATGCAAGGCGTATGCCAACAACGGTGTCTTACTCTCCCGGGGAATTTTTCCGGGGACGGACCTGCTACTGGAACAAAACCCAGGGATTTTTTGACCTCCCGGTACGGAAGAGAATCTGATCCTCTCGCCGCTTGCCAGACAGATCCCGTTAGGAAGATTTTTCTGTCAACTTTTCTAGGAAATGCTGTCAACCGTTTGACGTGTGAGAGAGCAGAAGGTGTTGCTAGCTCCTAAAGAATCACATCAGGAATTGCGTCGGAATACTAACGGGGGCAAGAAGTCCTTCTTGCCCCCGCCTTGTATTTTTAGTTATCGCTTCAGATTGACCAGTTCGGTTAGCAGGCTATCTGTTGTGGAAATGACCCGGGCGTTTGCCTGGAAAGCCTGCTGCGTTTTAATCAGGGTTACAAATTCCGACGCCAGATCTACGTTTGAGAGTTCCAGCGCGTTTGAGGCTATCGTCCCACGGCCTCCAGTGTCAGGGACACCGACGATGGGCTGGCCGGAGGCCTGGGTCTCCGAAAACCGGTTACCGCCGGCGGCATTCAACCCCTCGACGCTGGCGAAACGGGCCAGAGCCACCTGAGCCAGACTCTGGGTCTGGCCGTTGGTGAACAGGCCGGTGATGATCCCGTCGTCGTCGATCCCCACGCTCTGGAGCTGGCCGGCCGAAAAACCGTCCTGGCTCTGGGAAATGGTTGAAGAAACCCCCGCAAACTGGGTCGTGCCGTCGAGACCCGTCGTGCCGGCGTCGGTCACCAGGCTCGTGCCGAAGTCAAGGGCGATCACCTGGCCCTGGGTGGCACCGCCCGAGAAGTTGAAAATGGAGGAAGTCGTCGATTCCGTGTTGAGGGCCCCGTCCGAGGTAAAGGTGAGTTGCCCCTTGGCTTCTTCTTCATTGATTCCCGTTGTCCCTCCCGTGATGTCACCCCCGTCCACCAGGGCACTCCAGGACCAGGTGTTATTGGAATCCTTGCGGAAATAGACGGATAGGGTGTGGGGGTTCCCCAGGGAGTCGTACCCGGTGATTGAAGTTGAGAAGTTCGAGGACGTGATGGGGTTGAAGCGGTCAATCGTATTGCCCTGGTACAGGATCGCCGTGGAGGTCCCCCCGGAACCCATGTTGATGGATTGCAGGAAATCCTGCGTGGCATCCGGGGTGACGGTGAGGGTGGAAGAAGTCCCGGTGGTATCGGACTTGATTGTGAAACGCTTGGGGACCGTGACTCCGTAGTTCACTTCGATGGTCTTGCCGCTGAAGGCCGCGTCGGCCCGGATCTTGTTCTGCATCTCCGTGGCCAGAGAAGTTGTCGTGTAGGTCCCGGCGGCGATGGTAATGTCCGCAGCGCTCGATGTCCCATCTACGGTCAGGGCAAACTGATCGTTGACGCCCGAGATGACGTTGAACGCCACCGTGTTATCGCTCGTATCGGAGGAGTTGACGGCCAGGGCGGTGTCGCTGGCGTTGAATCCCAGGGTTGTTCTGGCCCCGGACCCGTTATTGGACCACTTCAGTGTAATCGGGTTTGTGTTGCCGTTGTTGTTGGTTATGGTAAATTTCTGTGTGTTCTCATCGTAGCTGACCGTGTACAGGTCGCCGCCCCCGTTGGTGGCCTCGATGGCCGTCTTGATCGCCGTGGCCACCTGATCTCCCGTATAGACCGTGTTGGCCGTAAGTCCCCCGTTGACCAGCAGGTTGGCCCGCCGGTCGGACCCGTCATTGAAGATGATGAGAGCGTTGGCGTCGTTCACTACCGAGTCGCTCACGTCGCTGCTTCCCGGAGCGATATTCCCCGAGCTTACCGAGTTGAACGCCAGGGCGGATTCGGCTGTGGTGGCCGCATCTTCCCAGTGCAGGACAATGGTTCCGACATTCCCCGCATCATTCGCGATGGTGAACTTCCCCGTCGTGGGACTGTAGCTGACCGTGTAGGTATCTGCAGCTTGAGCCCCGTCATTCGTTGCTTCCAGAGCGGCCTTAATTGCTGCCGCCACTTCGGCTCCCGTGGAGATTTGGGCCGAAGTGAGACCGCCAGCGGTGGTGATGCTGGCTGCGCGAGTGGCGCCGTCCCCGTCGTCCCAGCGGATCACGTCGTTCGTACCCGTGGTGATCGTGAACCCTGAGGTGAAAATAAAACCGTCCGTGACCGCTGCCGACGAAGTGGCGTAGCCGGCCGTGTTCTTCACCGTGGAGGTGGAGTCCAGGTTCGAGGCGATATTTACTTCGGTCGTCGCCTGGGGGGAGGCAGAGGCGGAACCGATGTTAATGTCCTGCAGGGCGCTGGAAATGATCCCGGTGGTCGGGTCCAGGGCATATCCCCGCAGAAAGAACCCCTCCGGGTTGGCGAGCTTGCCGTCCTTATCGAGGATGAAGCGCCCGGCCCGGGCATAATAATTTCCCGTCCCTTTGTTGACAATGAAGAAGCCGTCTCCGTCGATGGCCAGGTCGGTGGCGCTGCTGGTGGTCTCGAAGGACCCCTGGGTGAACACGTTGGTGACTTCCGAGAGGAACACCCCGCGCCCGATCTGGGAGCTTCCCGAGGCTCCGGAAAGACTCTGGCTTAGAATGTCGGCAAACTCGGCCCGGCTGGACTTAAATCCGGTGGTGTTCACGTTGGCGATGTTGTTGCTCAGGACCGACAGGGCGTTGGCGTAGGAGTCAAGCCCGCTGACCCCGGCAAAGAGTGCGCTTAAAATCGTCATGATGAGCCTCCTTAGTAAACGGCTGTGATCTTAGGGCTGCCCTGGGACTACTTCCATCACTTCCAGGACGCTGGCCAGCGGGATCCTGCTTCCTGCCACATGGAGGATGGGGAGCCCTTCCTGGAAGGAGACTCCATCCACCTTTCCCACCACCCACTGTTTGACCGCGACGGGCTTACCGATCTTGTTCAAGGCCTGGACTTCCAGTCGGTATGTTCCGTCCGGCAAGGAGGTTCCCTGGGAGCTGCGGCCGTCCCACTGGTAATCGTGCTCTCCTTTCCCCTGCGGACCGGGTTCCACCCGGCGCACCTGGCGCCCGGAGGAATCGTAGATGTTCAAGACGACGGCCGCGGCATCCTCGCTCAGATGGTAGCGCAGAGGGCCGGCGCTCCCCCCCTGGAGGCTCACCGTGTTCCCGTCCGCTTTGATCTGCTTGCCCAGGAAATTGACCCCCTGAGCGCCGTTGACGAGGTTCTGGGAGGCCGTGAGAGCTTCGAGCTGCTTGTTCATGTTCAAGAGTTGCTCCAGACTGCTGAACTGGGCCATCTGGGAGGCAAACTGCGCATTGTCCATGGGGTTTAGCGGATCCTGGTACTGGAGCTGCTTGACGTGTCCGGAACGGGGCTACGGGCGGTTTTGGCGACTTCAATCATGATTCCTCCTCATCTCTCCTTACGCGAAAAGGTCCACGGTCCCGCGCTGCGAGTAAGCATCCTTGTGCCGAGATCTCAGATCCTCTGCTTCGATCCGGGGCATTTCACTGCCGTCTTCTCCGAGGCCCGCGGCGCTTTCCTGGTCGTGAGGGGCGGGCATCCCGTTGCGAGAGTGCCGCCACGGGTTTTCCCCCACCTGGACAAAGAGACGGTCTACTCTTAAGCCCTGTTCTTCCAGGGCTCCCCGCAGGCGGTCCATGTGGGTCTCAATGACTTCACGAACCGCGGCGGTCTCTGCGATGAACTTGGCCTGAATGCCGCGCTGGTCGCTGGTGATCTGCACGTGCAGTCGGCCCAGAGAATCGGGCTTGAGATCCAGCTCCATCCGCCCCTCACCCCGGCTCAAATGATAGGAGATGCGCTCCACAATCTGTCCCAACACCGGCGGGGCGGGAGTTTGGGGTCGCGCTGAGAGTTCCGGGGGATTGAAGGGCGGGTTCTGTAGCCGGTGGGGTGGCGTTTCTCCGAGGGGATTAGGCGTCTCCTGAAGCAAGGTAGTCGATGCCGGCGCCTGTACCCTTTCCGGTTCACGGTAAGACGTGCGCTGGGTTCCTTTCAGGGGATCTTCGATCAGGAGGGAGGTGGGACTTGGGCGAGATGGTTGATCTTCCGATTCCGACCAGGCTCCCTGCTCGAAAAGACCCGAGTAAGGCAGTTGCCTGGCGCCGCTCTGATTGTCCTGTCCTTCGAGACCTTTTATGGCAGGGGCCGGAGGTTCTCCCATGGACCGGCTCAGGGCCCGAGCTTCCTGCATCCATCCCGGCCGGGGGAGTCGTAGATCCTGCGCATTGGTTGCAGGAACCCGGCCAGAGCCAAGCAATGTCCCTGTTCCTTCAGGGTGGTCTTGGGGATCCTGTGCACCAGTTACAGCAACGGGCCACGGGGATTCTGGGGACCCACTCATTGACTGTGGGCTTCCCGGGCTAGGAAGGGATGATGGATGGGTGCCCTGCTTTCCCTCCGGTGCCGGCAAGATGACCCCTTCGACATTTACGGCACGATGTCGCGCTCCTTCTGCCGATGGATCGCGACCGGCATCCGGAAAGAGGCGTTCAACGCCTTTGGTCAGTGCAACGAGCTTTTCCTCGGTCAACGCACCGGCGCCGGTCTGACTGTCCGCTTCCCCCGTGGTGAATAACGCCGCAATATCGGCGGCTCCCGAGTTTGCGGAACCTGGAGGCGGGAACGACGGGAGTCCCATTTCCTTCCCGGCTTCCGGTCGGGAAGCGTCGGGCTCCAGAAGAATCACGGGTGTAGGCGTTCCGGTCGCAAGAGTCGGGATTGCACACCCGCAAGGCGGGTACCCGATCGGGCCATCCGCCGGTGGGACTTGGGTATCGGGAAGGTCCGGAAAACTTTCTCCTACCCACCACAGCCACAACCCGGTGGGCGCCGGCGTAGCGTTTCCCCCGCTGTCGTCAACGGGGATCGTTTGAGTCGACTGTGCGTCTGCAGAGGGGAGAATCGGCCCTGCTGCCAGACCGAGAAGATCCTCAAAATCCGTGGAGGTTCCTTCTCCGGAAGAGCCAGGCGATGTCTTTGTCGGCTGTAACGGCGCTGCAGCACAGGTGCCCGGCAAGGGTAAGAGATTTGTTGCGCTCACAGAGTTTTCTCCGGCCTCTCGGGAACTTGAAAGCTCCGTGGAGGCGGAGAGCAATCCCCATGCCAACCGCTATCTAGGCCTAATTCCTGGAGTTGGCGTGCAGGGACGGTCTGAAGTGAGGGAAGTTTTTACCGCCCGGGGAAAAAGGTGCTAGGCAAGCGACACTGCGGAGGTGGCGGGTAGGAGACCGGGGTGCCCACACCCAGGAGGGGTACCCGGCTCACGAAGCGCTTGCGACGTGAGTTGTGTCGGCCGGATTGCGAGGTCTCTTCCTCGCAACCGCTTAGATCGCCTACGGGGGCTAACCCCTCGGGTGATGAGGTTCCAGGAAGGGCGGCGCCTACAAAACTTTGTAGGGGCACCCCTGCGTGGGTGCCCTCCGTCGCCTGTGGGGGGCTGCCCCGAGGACTTTGCCACCGGGGCACTGCGTGCAAGCGACCTGAGCAGGTGCGGGCGAGAGAATGGCCCTATCGGCCCGGCGGTTTGGCCAATTGTTCGCTGAGGCGGGCGGCTTTCTCGGGATTCATGAAGGCCAGGATCCGGGAAGCTTGTCGGTCCTTCATGCGCTGAAAGACTTTCAAGGTGGTCTCTTCCTGCATGCGCTCCAGGAGGGGAGCCGCTTCTTCGGGCCTCATGCCGCTGTACAGCTTGGCCAGCCGGCTGATCTTTTCTTCCTCCATTTGGCCGATCATGCCGAGACGCTCCTGGATCCGCTTTTCGGTCTGCAGGATCTCGGCCAGCTTCTTCTCCACTTCTTGCTTAAGGCTTTGGAGGCGCTCCTCGTAACGCTTCAGGGCTTCTTCGCGGCGGTCCAGATCTTCCTTGCGTTTCTCCAGGGATTGCAGGATCTGAAGATCCTTCAGGGAAAGGGGAGCACCTTGCGCGGAGGCGGAGCGAGCCCCTTCCGTGGAGTCGGCCGCAAATCCCAGCAAAGGAACAACCAGGATCCAGCCCAGACACAGGATCACCCCCGCCCCACGACGCAGGTAGTCCCCGCAAAAGTTAGCCGTAATCCGAAATTCGAACGTCTTGCCGGGGAGTGCGGGCCCGCGGGTGGTGCCGGGGATGCCTCCGGAGAGACGCGCGAAAGTGGGACCCTCGTCAGGGTGACGTAGCGCGGCTCGGAGGAGGCGCCCCGGCGACAGGACCTGCGGGCCGATGGCACGCTTAGAAGGCGACAGTTTTTTCGGATCAGGGTTAGCTCCGCCGTTGTTCATTGCCTTCCTCCCTGAGACGGTTTTGTCCGGCAATCTCATCGAGTATGCGGGTTTCCTGACGCGTTTCCTCGTAGACATAGGCTTGCTGCTTCTTCTCTTTCAGGCGTTCGAGAACTTTTTTCTTTTTGGAAGCCTCCACAAGCTCAACCCGTTTGGCTTCTGCGGCCAATTCCAGCTCGCGAACCGTGTCCTGCTGGTGGAGGATCTCAGTGCCCAGCCTCTCCAGATACGCGCGGTAAAGGTCCATCTCGGCCGCCGTGATCCCCCGGCCCTGCCGGTCTTGCAGTTCGGCCCTGTACCGGGATTTTTGGTTCTCCAGGGCTGCCAGGCAAGCCAGAGCCGCTTTCCATGCAATCTGGCATTGTGCCAGTTCCTGTTGCAGCTTTTCTTCGGTCCATTTCCTGACTCGGAGCGCGGGCTCCAGACGGAACTTAAACATCATGCTTTGAAGAGTTCTTCCAGTTGGGTTTGGCTCGTTTTGAAATCCACTCGTTCGTCAATCCCCTGGCACAGATAGCGGTTGATGGGGTCAATCATCTTGAGGGCGTAGTCGATGCGCTCGTTGCTCCCCTGCACGTAGGCTCCGATATTGATGAGGTCCACGGCTTCCTGATAGGTAGCCAAAACTCCACGCAGCCGGTTGGCGAGGTCCCGGTGCGTCGGGCCCACGATATCGATCATGAGCCGGCTCACGCTTCCCAAAATGTCAATGGCGGGATAGTGGTTCTGATTGGCCTGTTGGCGGGACAGGACAATATGTCCGTCCAGGATGGAGCGCACCGTATCGGAGATCGGTTCATTGAGGTCGTCTCCTTCCACAAGCACGGTGTAGAGGCCGGTAATGGGAAGCATGGCGAAAACCGAGGGGGTATACCCTTTGGTAGTCGGCGGCTCTCCGATCGCCAGACCGATCTCCCTCAAAGCCATCGCGAAACGGGTGACGGAGTCCATCATCAGGAGCACGTGCTTTCCCCGGGAGCGAAAATATTCCGCTATGGCCGTTGCGATAAACGCCCCTCTCATCCGGATCAACGGGGGCTGGTCCGAAGTAGCGGCCACCACGACGGAGCGCTGCAGCCCCTCGGGACCCAGATTTTTCTCGATGAAATCACGGACCTCTCGCCCCCGCTCTCCAATCAGGGCAATGACGTTGACATCGGCGTTGGTGTAGCGCGCGATCATCCCGAGAACGATACTTTTCCCTACGCCGGATCCGGCCAGGATCCCGATCCGTTGCCCCTTCCCGCAGGTCAGCAGGCCATTGATGGCGCGAATTCCCAGATCGAGAGGCTCCTCGATCCGTCTGCGCTGCAAGGGATTGATGGGCGGAGCATAGATCGGGTATTCCTCCCGGGGGCGCAGGAGTTCCCCCTCGTCGATGGGATTGCCCAGGCCGTCAATGACCCGTCCCAAGAGAGTTTCTCCAACCCGAATCGTAGCCCTCTGGTGGCGGGCCACGATGCGGCTGCCGGGACGGATCCCCCGCACATCCCCCAAAGGCATGAGCAGGATGCGATGGTCGCGGAACCCGACCACCTCGGCCACGACCCGTGACTGCCTCCCCTGGGGAAAGATATCGCAAAGGGCCCCCACGGAGGAGCCCGGGCCGTGCCCCTGGATGACCGTTCCCACGACCTGGATCACCTTGCCGTTGACCCGGGTCGAGTGGATTTCCTTAAGGGCGTTGTGAAACTTTTGGAAATCAACGGGTGCGTCCATCAGTCCGTCCGGCGGCGCCGATAAAACTGGGTTCTCAGCCCCTGCTCGATTTCATCGAGTTGCCGCTCGACGCGCCCGTCGATTTCGCCCAGGTGGGTCTCCACCACCACACCCCCCCGGGAGATATTGGGATCGCGCTCCAGAGAGAGACTCTTAATGCCCTCCACGGAGGCAAGAAGCGAGTCCCGGCACTCCATCCCGACGTCAAAATCCTCCGGGTTGAGGTGTACTTTCAGCTCTTCCCGATCCACCGTCTCCTGCAGAATGGCTTTTAGGATTCCCACGATGGTCTGCGGGTTCTGGGTGACTTCCTGATGAATCACTTTGCGGGCGATCGCCAGGGCGAGTTCGATCACTTCTTTTTCTTGCCGCTCGATAAGCTGGCGGCGAAGCTGTCCCAGTTCCTCTCCGGCTTTCAGGAAGGCGGCGATGGCCGGGGCAAGGCGCTCCTCCACCTGCTGGCGAGCCTCTGCCAGTCCCTGAGCCAGTCCTTCCGACCGGGCCTGTTCCTTGAGGCGGGCTGCTTCCTCCGTGGCCTGCCGCAGGATGGCCTCCGTTTCAGAGAGGGCCTCCTGTGCGGACGCCGATACCGGTTGAGCTCCGGCAGCGCGGGATGCTGGGGTCTCCTCGCAGAGATCCTCAAACAGATAGACCTCGGTCTTGATCTCCGGTTTGGCGGCCTTCTCCTGTTCCACGTCCGGCAGTTCCAGGGTCCGGCAATC
>JACPSX010000126.1 GCA_016193065.1 Candidatus Tectimicrobiota bacterium
TCCGACGTGAAGCTCGTAGAAGATGAAGTCCCGCAGCGGCGGACAGAACCAGCCGGAATCCTCCCAGGCAAAGTGCGGGTCCACGACACATGAGGGGCCGTGGACCCCCTGGGGCTGGAATCGGGAAGCAGGATCGGGCCGTTCTTTTTTTCCGTCGAGCCTGTACACGTACAGGTCCCCGGGTCGGATCCTCTCCACCACGGCCTGGTAGTACCCCCGGTCCTCGCAGGTGAGGGGGATCAGCCTCTCCCGGGGTGCGCAGATGTGCACCTCGACCCTTTCCGCCTGGGGAGCCCAGACCCGGAACCGGCAGCGGCCCTCCCCGAGGTAAACGGCTCCGATGCTGTGTTCGGATCTCACGTCCGTCTCTCCTCTCGCTTGAAGAACACAGCCGCCAGCGGCGGCAGGGCAGCGTTCAGATCCCCCCGGTACTCGCTGGCGTTGCTGTCGAGTGCCTCCTTCCGGAACCCCCCGGTGGGAATCCCCACCCGATCATTCGGCCTGAGCACCGGAGTAACGTTGCAGACGATCAGCATTCAATTCTCCGAGGAGGGCCTGGCGGAGGAAGAGGACGGCGCTCTGCTCCGCGGCGTAGAGCCTGCTGAAGGAGCATAGGGAATCGGGGAGCGTTCTCAACTGGCAGGACCGGCGCGCGGACCTCTACCAGATTCGCTACCGGGAGGATGAACATGACAGCGAGGTCTGAACCGGAAATGGAGCTCGCAATGCGAGGCTACCCGACTCTCCCCGGCCAGCGCTCAGCCGGAAGACTCATCCCGTTTCTCAACTAAGTCAATCTTCTGGAAACCCAAGTTGAGCAGACGAATTGCCGACCGTCGCCGGCTCTCCGGATTTGGAGCGCCCATCACCACCGCGATGACCCGCATATCCCCCCTGCGAGCCGTGGCCGTGAGGTTGAACCCCGAGCGGCGCGTGAAGCCCGTCTTGAGCCCGTCGGCTCCCGGGTAGGTTCGAACCAGAGGATTCACGTTTGCGATGGTCCGTTTGCTCTTTCCTATGTGAACGGTGGCCGCTGGTTGTGAAGCCCATTTCAAAACCCGATCATGGCGCGCGAGTTGCCGTCCCAGGCGCGCCATATCGTAAGCCGTGCTGAGATCGTAGATCCGGCCGCGCTGGCGGGGCAGACCGCTAACCGTCCGAAAGACGGTTTCTTTCATTTTGAGCTGCGCAGCCCGCCGGTTCATAATACGGGTGAAATTTTGAGTCGTATCGCCTATATACTCGGCCACGGCCACCGCGGCGTCGTTAGCCGAGGTGACGATCATGGCCTTGAGCAGGTCCTGCAAAGAAATCATCTGGCGCGGCTGCAAGTGAAGCGCACGACCCCCTGTTTGGCTGGCATTTGGGGAAATCCTCACGCGGTCCTGGAGGGAGATCCCTCCTTCCTTGATCCTCTCCAGGGCAATGAGCATGACCATCATCTTGGTCATAGAAGCCGGGGGCCAGCGCTTGTGGGAATTCCTCTCATAGAGAATTTCCCCGCTGTTGGCGTCCAGAACCACGGCGGCTTTGTAAGCCGAGGGGACCGCCACTATGGAGCGGGAGGGTTTGTTCTGTTTCTTCGGAGGATGGGCGAAAGCTGTCGAAACGGAAAGGAAAACCATCAGGAACAAAAGCAGAGTTTTCAACAACCACCTCCCTTTTCCACTCGAAATTTCTTCACGAGAACCAACGCCGTGAGTAGCAGACGCAATGGGGGCAATATTAACTACCGCTCTTTTCCATGTCAACCATAGGATCATCCTTGCCCACCCCCAGTTTCTGCATGTACTATTGCCATCGGGCCTGCCTTCCTGCCCCTCGGTGCTCTTTCTCCGAGGGGTTGCCCCCGCAGGCGATCTAAGCGGTTGCGAGGAAGAGAACTCTCAATCCGGCCGACACAACTCACATCGCAAGCGCTTCGTGAGCCCAAGGGGGCTCCCCCGAGGAGTGGATGAGAGAGGGTAATAATTTCTCAGTGACAAACTGGGAGTGGGCAAGGAGATTCATCTCCTTTTCTCGCCGCGCAGCTCCAGCACCCCGCGTGTCTGACGCTGTACGACGGAGAGGATCAAGACCATCCAGCTCTTCAGGTATTGAGTGAGCAGGAAGTTGGTGCGTACGTATTCTCTGCCCGCCTCTCCAAACCTTTGGGCCAGATCTGGATTAGCCACGAGCTCCTTTATACGGAAGGCTGTGCCTTCCACGGTGTTGACCAGAAAGCCCGTGACTCCCTGGATGATCTGGTTGCGGATTCCCCCGACGGCGCCTCCGATGACCGATTTCCCCTTCCACATGGCCTCCGTAACGACCAGGCCAAATCCCTCGCGCAGGGATTTTTGCACCACCACCGATGCGGCTCTCTGTAGAGCGTTGATCTCCACGTGGCTGTCCGGCGACAGGTTCAGGACGTGGATGTCCTGGTCTCCTTGGGCTCGTTCCAAGACGAGCTGCAAGACTTTTTCTCCCTCGGGGTCATCGGCAGCGGAACCTCCGGCCAGGACGAGCTGGCAGTCCACGCTTTTCTTGGCGATCTTGTACGCGTCAATGACCCCAAGGGGGTCTTTGAGAAAATCAAAGCGGGATACCTGAAGGACGATGGGCCTGGACGGATCGATGGAAAATCGGCCCAGCACCTTTCGGATCTCCTCGGAACTCAAGTCCCGGTTCTTGTCGCTCAGGGGATCGATGGCAGGGGGGATAATGAACTGAGGAATCAGAAGTTCCTTGGCATAGTCCACCAGGTGGAACACGGCCGCGTCACACCTCTCGACCATGGGCCGCAGGAGGCCCCAGACTCCGATCTGCGCCAGGGAAAGATCAATGTGGCAGCGCCAGATGGTGCGCCTCCTGCCTCGTCTTTGGGTCCTGATCAAAGGGAGAGGTTGAGGGTCATGGAGCACTACGAGGTCGGCCTCCTTGTCCACGAGGTCGCGGTTGGCCATGGCCTCGGCACTATACAGGCGGAACATGCTGTCTGTGACCAGATCGGTGGCGCCGTGAAGGGCGTTATGGATCGCCTTGGTTACTTCAAAGAAAGCGGGCTTTGCGGTCATCACGCTCCACTGGGCCTCGATTCCCAACTCGTTCATCATGGGGGTCAGGCGGGCAAGGATCTCGGCAACGCCGCCTCCGACCCGAGTGGAGTTGATGTGCTGCACTTTGAGTCCACGCAGGTGGCGGGCCAGGGCGCGAATCTCGGCGATTTCCTCGGAGCCCACCACGGACTCGTAGGCTTCAAGATGCATCGGCCAGCCTTTCCCCCACCAGGGAGAGGATCTTTTCTTTGATCCCCCAGAGGTTGTACTGGTACGGGCTTATGGAGGCAATCCGCCGCGCCAGCTCGGATTCTCCCAGGGAGTCGCCGAGCCATTCCGAGAAGTCATTGGACTTCCTTCCCAGGCGGATGCGGGCCTCGACCAGGTGGAAGAAAAGGGAGTTGCGGCTGGCGTATTTCAGGCAGGAAAGGAATTCCTTCAGGTTGGCAGCCACGAGCCCCGTGGGGAAAAGAGCGCTGCGCTGCTCCAGGAAGAAGAATTCCGAGCCCGCCGGGATGCGGTCGAACCGTTCCCCTTCCCCGATGTGTCGTCCCAGGTAATCGACCAGGACCTCCCGGACCTCGCGCACCGTGTTGTATTCCCATGGGTCGATGCTGGCCAACTTTTCCGCCAGGACCTCCTGGTTCTGGGTGAGGAAGACCCAGCGGGCAAAATCGTTCATATAGTCCGAGGTCGTGAAGTGGCGGCGAAATAAGGAGTGGTGCATGTGATAAAAGATGGCCGAGCCGCTGACGGTGCGGACGGCTTCCAGGAGGGATTTCAGGTTATCCGCTTTGATTCCCGTCCAAATTCGAATTCCCGTCTCGCTGTAAAACTCAAAGGGTGGTCCCATATTGTTCTTCGATCCTTTCGAGAAGCTCGATGACCTGAGCGGAGTCTGCAAGTTGGAAAGTTGCGCTGGTAGGTTGTGTTCCAGTACCCACCCGCACAGTAAGCCCTCTTCCTCGGAGGGCGCGAAAGCCGTCCTCGTCCGTCTCGTCGTCTCCGATGTATATCGGCATCGCGTCGGCGGGGCTAAATTGTTCGAGAAGGAATAGAACGGCCTTCCCCTTGTCAATTCCGGGAGGCTTGATCTCGAGAACCATACGGCCCGGAGGATGGAGAGTTGTCCCTTTGAAATACCATCCGAGGCCCAGACAGCGACTTGTTCCAGAAGGCGCCGGGCCTCCCGTAGGTCGGCGTTCCGGTAGTGGATCGCCAGGCTGACCCCCTTATGTTCCAGGAGAAATCCCTTCTTGCCGGAAGCGGCGAGTTCCACCTTCCGGAGGATCTCGTCGAGATGGTGGCCGGACCATCCCGGCGGGAGGAGGGAATAGGTTGAGCCGGAAGGGGAAAGGATAAAGGCTCCGTGACAGGCAACGCGACAGATTCCAGGAACCGGCAGGAGAGACTTCAATTCGTCCATCGTCCTCCCCGAAATGACGCCGATCCGGAGGGACTTCCCGGCCGACAGGGACTCCAGGACCTTAAGGAGCCGGTCCGCAGGCCGGGCCTGGTCGGGGGTTGAGGCAATGGGGACAAGCGTCCCGTCATAGTCCAGCAGGACGAAGCGGCGGCGGAATTCAGGGAAAAGATCGAGAAATCGCTCTACGGCCAGAAGGCGCTCCAGGATCCCCTTTGTGTAGTCCAGGCGCTCCACCCCCAAGGCCATAATTTCGCAATGGAGATCGCGGCGGATTTTTTCCACCCGCTGCGTGGTCTGAGGTTGCCCGATAATCCGGTCGTGACAACCGACGTCGATACCGACGGGGAAGGCGCGGACCGCAGTGGTATTCCCGTTCCGGAATACCAGGCGGTTCTCTCTGTCCACCTGGGCCTTGAGGATCTGAGCCGTGCATTCAAGGAAGTTATCCGCGTAAGAATCCAGGTGGAAACCGAGGATCGTGCTCCCCAGGAGGCCTTGAAGAATCTCGGAGCGCCAGGGCAAGGTCTCGAAGACATCGGGGTGGGGGAATGGAATGTGCCAGAAAAAGGCGATGAGCGCCTGCGGCCTCTGGTCCCGGATCAGGCGAGGGACGAGGGCCAGGTGATAATCGTGGATCCAGGTGAAATCCTCTTCGCCCAGTTCGCTGATCACGGCATCTGCAAACTTGCCATTGACGCGTTCGTAGGCCTTCCACTGATCCAGGGAAAAACGACAACGCCCCAGGAAATAGTGACACAGGGGCCAGAGAACCGTATTGGAAAACCCGTAGTAGAAGTTGGTGACATCTTTCTGGCTCAGGCCGATGAACTTGACCTGGTACCGGGGATCTTCTTCGGGGATGTTGAGGGATCCGATCTCGCGCTCGACTTCCCCTTCCCCCCATCCCATCCACACTCCTCCCTGGGTCAGAAGAACGGGTTCCAGAGCGGAGACCATGCCGCCGATGGTCTTCTCGATCCGCCGCCCATCTTTTCCCATCCGGAAGACATAGGGCGTCCGGTTGGAGACGATGAGCAGCCGGCTCCCCGTGGGCAATCCTTGGCTGGTCATGATTGGGGCCCTCCTCTTCGTTGACCCGATTCCGCGTCAAACAGGTGAAACTTCTGGGCGCGGAATCGGAATGGAACTTCGGCGCCGGGCGCGTTCCGGTAATCCGGCGGCGCCTTCGCGCACAGGACGTTTCCCCGCCAGGAAAATTTCACCCAGACTTCGGGGCCCACGGGCTCTGTGAGAATCAGGGTCCCCACCAGGGTCCCGCTGCGCCGGTCGGGCTCCAGGGTGATGTCCTCGGGTCGAATCCCGGCCTTGACCGCCGCCCGCATGCCGGCCCCGGAAGAAGCTCGCTCGGGAAGGGGCAGCCGCTCGGAGCCGATCGCAAGGCAGCCCTCTGCCAGCTCGGCAGCGAGGATGTTCATGGGAGGAGTTCCGATGAACTGGGCGACGAACAGATCGGCGGGCCCGGCGTATATTTCCTGGGGAGTGCCGCACTGGGCGATTATTCCCCGGGAGATGACGGCCATGCGGTCGGACAGGGTCAGGGCTTCGGATTGATCATGGGTCACGTAGATCGTGGTGATAGGGAACTCCAGGTGCAGACGCTTGATCTCGGTGCGCATTTCCAGACGCAGGCGGGCGTCCAGGTTGGAGAGGGGCTCGTCCATCAGGAACACCTTGGGCTTGCGCACGAGGGCCCGGCCCAGGGCCACGCGCTGCCTCTGCCCGCCGCTGAGCTCCCGGGGCTTCCTGCCCAGCAGCTCCTCGATCCCGAGCAGGCCGGCCACCTCCTGCACCCTGGCGGCGATCTCGGAGGCGGGGGTTTTGCGCATCCGCAAGGGGAAAGCGATGTTTTCCCGCACGGACAGGTGAGGATAGAGAGCGTAACTCTGGAACACCATGGCGACATCCCGCTCTCTGGGCGGGAGAGGATTCACCACCTGTTCATCAAAGAAGATCTTTCCCGCCGAGGCTTCGTCAAGGCCCGCGATGAGGTTGAGCAAGGTGGATTTTCCGCAACCGCTGGGCCCCACGAAAGTGAAGAACTCCCCTTCCCGGATGGTCAGATTCAGGTCCGAGAGCACGGTGGCGGCGCCGAATTTCTTCTCCAGGTTTTCGAGCCTGACGGTGGCCATGTTTCTACCCCTTGACGGCGCCCGCCGTCAGCCCCTCCACGATCCGGCGCTGGCAAAGGGCGGCCAGAACCAGGAGAGGGACAATAGCGACGATGGTGGCAGCGGCGATGTCTCCCCAGGGAACCTCCTGGACTCCCGGGAACAGGGCGATGCCCACGGGAACGGTCCGGGAGCGGGCCGTGGCGGAAAACGTGAGCGCGAAGAGAAACTCGTTCCAGGAGTAAATGAAGACAAAGATGGCGGCGGTGAATACGCCCGGAGCCGCCAGGGGCAAAACCGCGTGGATCAGGGCCTGGAGGGGGGAACAACCATCCACTTGAGCCGCCGCGTAGATCTCGCGCGGAATCTTGTCGAAGAAATTGGTGAGGATCCAGATCGCCAGGGGGAGGGAGAACGTGGTGTGCAGGAGGATCAGCGCCCACGGCGTATCCCTGAGACCCAGGGCGCGGATCAGGATGTAGAGGGGACTGACGATGGCGATGGGAGGAAACATGGAGACGGAGAGGACCAGCGCGAGGATCGGCTTCCTGGCCGGGATTCGGACCTGAGAAAGGGCCATTCCGGCGGTCGCCCCGACGAGCAGCGTGAGAATCGTGGAGAGGGACGCCACCAGGGCGCTGTTCAGGACGAGCCGGGGAAAGGGCGACTGGGCGAAGACGATTCTGTAGTGCTCCCACGTCCAGCGCGCGGGGAGAAGCGGGGGGAGGGTCGTCAGTTCCGCTTCCGGCTTGAGGGAAGTAAGAAGTTGCCAGAGGAGAGGCCAGAGGGAGTAGAGTGTCACGACGCCCAGGGACAGACCGAAGAATGCCTTTCCCGGGCTGAGCTTGCGATGGAGGTCGGTGTTCCGGGCGCTCAATAGGCTATCTCCCTCCGCAGAAACCTCAGGTAGGCTAGGCTTGTGAGCAGCACGCAAAGGAACGTGAGGACCGCCAGGGTGGACCCGTAGCCGAACTGCAGAGTCTGGAAGAGGGTCTTGTACGTGTACACGGAGAGCGTCTCGGTGGTGTTGGCGGGACCTCCTCCCGTCAGGACGTAGATGGCGTCGAAAACGCGAAAGGCGTCCAGGGTTCGAAACAGCAGGACCACCAGCAGGGCCGGTCGCAGCAGAGGCAGAGTGAGGCGGCGGAAGACCGCCCAGGCTCCCGCCCCGTCGACCTGGGCGGCCTGGTAGAGATCGCGGGGAATGGTCATCAGAGCCGCGCTGAGAAGAAAGGCGGCAAAGGGGGTGGTCTTCCAGACGTCCATGAGGATCGCGGCATGCAGGGCCAGGGTCCGGTCACCGAGCCAGTTCAGCGGGGAACTGACGAGACCCGAGCGGAGGAGCAGGAAGTTGATGAAGCCGAAATCCGCGTTGTACATCCATTCCCACATTCTGGCCGAAACCACCGTGGGGATAGCCCAGGGGACCAGGAGCGCGGCCCGGACCCAGCCGCGGCCCCGGAAGGAGTGGCGGATGAGCAGGGCAATCGCCATCCCGAGGATAATCTCTGCGGTCACGGAGACGGCGGTGAAATAGGCGGTATTCAGCAGGCTCTGCCAGAAGCGGGGATCGTGGAGGGCGATCCAGTAATTCTCCAGACCCACGAAGCGCGAAATGTCGAAGATCAGAAGGCGGCGCTGGAAGCTCAGCCACAGTGCCCAGAGGATCGGGCCCAGGGCCAGCAGTCCCAGGATTCCCAGAGCCGGCAACACCAGGAGATGGCCGGCATACCGGGAAGACATCCCTTGCCTCATCCGGTCAGCTTTCCCGTTCAATGCTCAGGATCCTTCTGATCTGGGTCTCCGCGCCGGCCATGGCCCGGGCAGGGTCTCGGATACCGGCCAGGACGGCGCTGAACTCGGGCTGCAGGACCTGGGAGATCATCATGTAATAGGGGGTCACGGGCCTGGGCCGGGCCCTTTGGAAGACCTCGTAGAGCTCCGCGATGAACGGCTGTGCCCGGCGCAAGTCCGGGTCCCGGTAGAGGGGGACGCGGGTGGGTTTATAGCCTAGCTCGATGGCCATCACCTTCTGCACGGGCTCCGAGGTGAGATACCGGACCAGCTCGGCGGCCAACTGGGGGTGTCTTGAGGAGGCATTGACCCCCAGGTGCCACCCGCCCAGCGTGGCGGCGCTGTGCCCGCCGGGGAACGCGGGTAGAGGAGACACTCCGATTTTTCCTCGCACCGGGGAGGAGGGTCTCTGGAAAATGTTCCAGGCATAGGGCCAGTTTCGCATGAAGACGGCGTTGCCGTCTCCGAAGATGCGGCGGGTCGGCTCCTCGATGGCGGAGGTAACCAGGGGGGGAGTAACGCCGTGGACCCGGATCAGGTCGCGCATGAAGGCCAGCGCCCCGCGGACCGCCGGCGAGTTCAGAAGAAGCCGGCCATCGGGACCTATCACCTCTCCGTTATTACTCCATATGTATTCCAGGACATTGCACACGAGCCCTTCGTATTGCTTCCCTTGCCAAATGAATCCGTACAGCTTGGGATTCCCTTCGCGGCGCAGGATGGCGCGGGCCGTCCGGACAAGCTCCGGCCAAGTCTTGGGCGGTGCATAGTCATACTTGGCCAGAAGATCTTTTCGAAAGTAAAGAAGCCCCGCGTCAATGTACCAGGGAGCCGCGTAGATCTTCCCCTCTGAGAGGTCCGGCCCCAGGGCCACCGGCAGGAATTGTTCTCTGTCAGCCGGAGGAAAAAACGGGGTCAGGTCGCGGATCCAGCCGGCGCGAATGAACTCCGGCACCCAAATGATATCCATGGAAAGAACGTCGATGTCGGCGGAACGCCCTTCCAGATTGATCACGTAGAACTGGTGCTGCTCGTCCGTGGAGGCGGGGAGAACCTCATCCTTCACTCTGACTCCGGGGTGAGCCTCTTCGAAATCCCGCAAGATCCGCCGCAATACCTCGGGATCTCCCGTGAGCTTCCCGTGCTTGAACACGAGAGTGATGGTCTTTTCCCCGCGCGCTGGAGCTTCCCCTCGTACAGTGCAGGAGGTCAGAACTCCCGGGAGAAGCATGACGAACAGGAGGCAGATCACCCGTTGCAAGATCGGCATCTCGGGTCCCTTCTCCGGCAGAGGCAGGACAGAGCGAGGATTCGCAAAGCTAAGAATACCAAACCAAGAGGGAAATAGGAAGGGCGGCCGCCGTTCGCGGCAGCCTTGACCCGTTAGAGATGAGAGATTCCGCTCTTCTTTTCCCCGTGCGGGGTCTCACCTCTCCCAAAGTGCTCCTCCAGAAACGCGCGGGCTTTGTCCTGTGCACCCAGACCGAAGGCCAGAGCCAGGGCGAGAATGACTCCGCCGAAGGTAATCGCGAAGGCGACCACGATGAGGTTTCGGGCCAGGCCCAGTTGCTCCAGGGCCATGGCGACGGTGAAGGCCAGTATGGTGACTCGCACTCCTTGGGCGATCCATCGGGAGTGGCGCAGGTTGGCATTGACGGCGGCAATCAGAGTGGCCCGGCCGATGAAGTTACCGAGCAAGAACCCGATGAACAGGATGACCACAGCCACCAAAAGGTCGGGGAGAAATGCGAAAAAACCTGAGGTGAGCCGATCCGTTGCCTTCATTCCCAGGGCCTCCAGGGCGGCCACCAGGAAAATGATCAGGACAGTCCAGTAGACCAGCCGGCTGAGAAAGAGCGAAGGTGCCTCCCCAATCGCTCCCCCGAGCAGGCTGTCCGAGAACCCCAGGCGTTGACTGGCCTGGTCGATCTTGCCTGCCCTGAGAAGACGAATCATCAGATAGCGGATCAGCAGCGCGACCAAAAAACCGACGACCGCAATCATGAGGGCTACCAGCAGGTTGGGAAGGAACAGAGCAAGCTTTTCTCCAAAGAGGCGAAGGGAATTACTCGCTGCCTGGCTCAAATAATCGATCATGGTTATTTCCTCCTGGCCTCGGAGTCGCCTTCTTTCCAACGATCCCTAAGGTAATCTTTGTGACTTTGGAAAGTCAAGGCGAGCTTCTCGATCACATCCTCGGCCTCTTCGGAGCTGCTGGCGCGGGTGGAGAGGACGAGGGAGGCGATTTTAGCAAGATAGAGAGGGACGAGACTCCTGAGGAGGTGATCCCGGTTCATGACCCGGAAGTGATGGGCAAGGGCAAATTCGTAGATGATTTGGGTCCAGAGTTCGTCATCGATGGAAAACTTCTCGGGGGGGGCCTGTCCTTCCTGGGTGAGACGCTGGAGAATTTCCGGGGTGAGGATGGTTTGCCACAGAGGGGACAGCTCCCGGAGACCCAGGCGAAAGTTGTCGATCATCCGCTCGATGTTGACGTCTACGGGTTCGGACCCTACGGCGTGCGGGAAACCGAAGAGCGGAACCTCCTCGGAGTGATTGACTCGCTCCCAATAAGGGAAAAATTCATCCATCAGGCTGAACACGGAGCCCACCACCTGGGTCATCATCGAGGCCAGGTGAACGCCGGGATCTTTGGCATCGTGGATCTTGGCGCCGAGGAACGACTGGCAGACCCTGGCGTTCGTGGCCAGCGCGATGGTAGTCATCCAGATGTCGATCCCGAAACGGGCCACGTCGGTCTCCCAAACATTCCGGCTCAGGAACTCGTCCACAAGCTTTTGGGAAAAACCGAAGTCGCCTCCTATGGGCTGGCGCACCCGCTTTCCGTAGAGGGCGCGGGTCAAAGGATAGACGATCGTATTCGTGATGGTGCCGTCGTACTTGTGGCGCATGTAAAGGGGCGATACATAGTCGAAGCCTTCGGACAGCACAGGTCTCAGGAGCAGCTCCATCCACTCGGGAGTGATACTCCGCAAGTCGGAATCCACGACGGCGCAGGCCCTGACCTGAAGAGCTCTGGCGATTTCGAAAATGGTCCGAAAGGAACTTCCCTTGCCTGGAATCCCGTGATAGGGGGTGATGATTTTCTCCAGGGGATTCACGGAGGATTGGAGCAGAAGAGCCCGGGGATCTCCCAAGGTAGCGCTGCGCACGACGTCCGTCGTCCCGTCGCTGGAGCCGCCGTCGGAGTTCACCAGGACGGCCCGGAAAGAGGGGAAATGCCTTGCCAGCCCGGCACTCACTGCCCTGACTACATGGGCAATTGTCTTGGAGTTGTTGTAGCTGGGAATGCCGATCAGGATGTCGGCCGCGCCTATCCGGGCTATTGCTTCTTCTTTGCTCTCAGCAGACTGTTCGGAGCTGTGTGGATCCATGCGCGATTTACTTGGTCATTTATCTCCGACCGTTGAGATTTCAGGGTCTACCTGCCGGCTGTTGAGCTACCGTTTTTTAAATTAACACTTCGACGGGGAATGCACAAGGGAGTCCTCTGAGGCATCGACGAACATCGAAGGGCGCAATACGACCCGGCGGGGGAAAGAGGGCAGGTGCTTCACCGGGAGGGGATTCCACCATTCAAGTAAGAGAAGGTCGTGGCCACGGCAATTTGGATCCCAGGAGCCAGGGCCTGATCGTTAAAGTCAAAGTAAGGACTATGCAGGGGGACGCTCTCGGCTCCTGCCGGCGTGGTCCCCAGGAGGCAGATCGCACCGGGAACACTTTCCAGAAATGGGGAAAGCTCTTCCGTGCCCGGAGCCGGATGGCCCAGGTTCTGGAGGTGATCCGGCCCCCACAGTGCTTCGGCTCCCTTGCAAATCTGGCCGGCAAAAGCGGCATCTTGGCGGGGCATGGGAGTCCCTGCCTCGTAGTCAACCTGGCAGCGTCCTCCGTAAGCTCCGCAGACCCCGGCGACGAGGGATTCCATGGCGCCTCGCAAGGCGTCCCTCTGGCCGGCGCTTTCGATCTGGATCATACCCTTGATCTGCACGGAATCCGGGATCACATTGGGGGCACTTCCTCCCTGGATGGTTGAGAGGGTCACTGCGGAGCTTGCGAAACGGCCCGTCAGAGATTGCAGGCCGTTAATCACCTGGGCGGAGAGAAAAATCGGATCAATGACCGTCTGCGGGAAAGCCGGATGACCGCCTCTTCCCTGGATCTGGATCTGGAAGGAGTCTGTTAGAACCGCTGCACCGTCCGTCAGCGCCACCTTGCCCAGAGGGACCTCCGGCGAACTGTGGATGCCCAAAATGGCCTCAATCCGAGGAGAGTCCTGCAAAACCCCGGCCTCGATCATGGCCTTGGCTCCCCCTCTGCCCTCGTCAGCGGGTTGGAGAATGAATTTCACATTCCCGCGCAACCGGTCTTTCATCAAGCTCAAAATCTTGGCAGTCCCGAGGGAGATGGCCAGATGGCCGTCATGGCCGCAGGCGTGCATGATGTCTGCTTTCTTGGAAGCATGGGAGAAATTGCTGCGCTCTTGAATGGGGACCGCATCGAGCTCCGCCCGGATGGCGAGCGTCCGGCCCGGCAGGGAGCCCCGCAAGAGGCCCACCACGCCGGTCTTGGCCACCCCCCGGTTAACGTCCAACCCCAGGGTCTTGAAGTAACGGGATGCAACCTCGGCGGTGCGGACTTCCTCGAAGGCGAGCTCCGGGTGGGCGTGAATATCGCGCCGCATCTTCACCAATTTGGGAAGTACCCGATCGATTTCCGAATACAGGGTCTTTTTCATAGTTCCTCCATGAGCCGGCCTTT
Organism: Candidatus Tectimicrobiota bacterium; assembly: GCA_016193065.1. Classification (GTDB taxonomy): domain Bacteria; phylum JACPSX01; class JACPSX01; order JACPSX01; family JACPSX01; genus JACPSX01. The sequence goes on from JACPSX010000126.1 coordinate 13,167, forward strand.
ATTTTCTTTCTATCTTTCTGTTTTCTCCGGCCGTCGCGGCCCTTGTTGACGTTTTCTGATGGGGCCTGGTTCAGCTATGTATCGGCACCTGGGGCGCTGGAATTCACTGCAGAAAATCGAGGGGAGGCCGGGGCAGAGGACCGGGCCCGGCCCACCGGCCCCGGACAGAAATTGTCTTTACTCGGGTTTGACCTGAGATACAATAAAAAAATTGGCAAGGTTTTCCCGCTCGCGAGCCGGGAAGGAGTCCAGTTCCATGGCGCCCCCCAGCAAATCCATCATTATAAAGGGAGCCAGGCAGCACAACTTAAAGAACCTGGATCTGGAAATCCCCCGGGACCGTCTCGTGGTCATCACGGGGCTCAGCGGTTCCGGGAAATCCTCCCTGGCCTTCGACACCCTGTACGCGGAAGGACAGCGACGCTATGTGGAATCCCTCTCCACGTATGCCCGCCAGTTTCTGGAGCAAATGGACAAGCCCGATGTGGAATTCATCACGGGGCTTTCTCCTGCCATTGCCATCGAACAGCGCACGACAAGCCACAACCCGCGCTCCACGGTCGGAACCGTCACCGAGGTCTACGACTATCTGCGCCTTCTTTACGGCCGCACCGGCCGCCCTCACTGCTGCCGGTGCGGCAAGCCAATCAGCGCTCAAACGGTGCAGAACATCGTGGACCGGCTCCTGGCTCTGCCCGCGGGCACCGCAGTCCACCTCCTGGCCCCTGTGGTCCGGGACCGCAAGGGGGAATTCCGGCGGGAAATCGAGGAGATGGTGCGCCGGGGATTCGTCCGGGCTCGAATTGACGGCACCGTGCGCGACCTTTCAGCAGCCATTGTCTTGCCCAAGAACAGGAAACATTCCATCGAGGTCGTGGTTGACCGGATCTTTCTCAAAGAGGGGGTTGCCGGCCGCCTGGCGGATTCCGTGGAGCTGGCACTCAAGGTGGGGGATGGACTGCTCCTCGTATCGACTCTGGGAGCCGGGGGGGAGGAAGAGGAGTTCTTGTGCAGCGAGAAGATGGCCTGCCTGGATTGCGGGATCAGCGTCCCGGAACTGTCCCCCCGCATGTTTTCTTTCAACAGCCCCCACGGCGCCTGCCCCCAGTGCGGGGGTCTCGGCAGCCGGCGGGTGATTGACCCGGACTCCGTGATCTCCGATCCGCGCCTCACCTTACGGCAGGGCGCCATCGCGCCCTGGGCAAAGAAGAGTTCGCTGGCGTTTCATCAGAGTCTGGCCGCAGTGGCCGATCACTATGGGTTTGACTTAAACGTTCCGTTTGGTGAACTGGACGAGCGTGCTCGCAGACTCCTGCTCTACGGTTCCGGAGGAGAGAAAGTCCGCTTCTGGTACGAGCGGGGTGGAAGGCGCCACACGTACGAGAAGGAGTTCGAAGGGGTGATACCGGCCCTGGAGAGGCGCTACCGCGAGGCGGAGTCGACCGAGGATCGGGGAGAAATCGAGCGCTTCATGGGAGTGCGTCCTTGCGAGGCGTGCGGGGGGATGCGCCTGAGGCCCGAGAGCCTGGCCGTTACCGTGGGAGGTCTCTCCATCGGGCAGATTTGCCGGCTTTCCCTGGCCGGGGCGCTGGAATTTTTCCAGGATGTTCCCATGACGGCCTTGGAA
>JACPSX010000127.1 GCA_016193065.1 Candidatus Tectimicrobiota bacterium
CAAGAGGAACACCGCGGCGAAAACCACAAGTATCGCAAACAAGGAAAAAGTCCGACTCAGGTGTAGCGGAACTTTATGGTTCGGCATTCTCCGGCTCCCTTCCTTTATACGAGCACAACCATATTTCTGAGGACCTCAGTCCCAGCTTGCCGCCCATTACTGCGTTTTCCACTCGGTCCCCTGCGATCCTTTCAAAGAACACAGGAGCGATTCGGCCTTACTCCCCTGATGGGGAGACAATTGCTGCATGCTCTTTCCTCAAAGGTTTTTTCTTGAGTGGCCTGTGCTCCTTCATAGCGGGATCGTGTGTCCCCTCTTTTTCCCGGCCATCCCGAGAAATCTCTCCCCGTTCTCGATCCCCTTTCACTGGATCCTCCATGTCTACTTCTCCCTTAAGCCGGCGACTCGTTCTGGCATTTGAGGCGGGGTACGACCTCCTTGTGAAACAGCTCCAGCTGCCGGAAGAAGTTGTTGGCATGGAAGACAATGATAAAACGCTCCACTCCAGGAATGGACAGAAGAGTGTTTATCTTCCCGGCCAGCATCTCCGGAGTGCCTACCGCTCCGTATTTGACCCGCTCCTCTTGAGTCGGATCACCTTGGGAGCGGAAGATCTTCCGCCCCTCCCGTTCAATGACCCAGCGGGAGTCGCAGGAGGCGGCGTCGGCCATCGCCTCCTCGGGGTCGGGGTTGATGTTCACCTCAAGGATACTGATCGTCATGAACTTCTCAGGCAGGGTGCGGCCATGCTCTGTCGCCAACTGACGAATGCGATGGTAACAGTCGGTAAAGATCCTCACGTCATCATCCGTCCGGGCCACTGGATTAAACGCATCCCCGTACTTTGCCGTCCGCTTAATTGCCGCGTCTGGATTCTGAGGCTTCGTCCCCGGCCACATGACCGTTCGCTGGCCCGATCCCATGCCCGGTCCCCCCGTGATAACAAAGGGAGGGTAAGGCCGCTGCACACAGGGTTCCAGTTTGGTGACCAGGCGGTTAATTTTATAGAACCGACCTTCGTAAACAACATCTCCCTCTGTCAGCAGCGTTTTGAGAATTTCGAGCTGTTCGTCAAACATCGCCCCCCGCCGGTCGTAGCGCAGCCCTAGGTTTTCAAACTCGGGGGGCCGCCACCCCGCGCCCATGCCCAGGAGAACCCTTCCGTTGGAGAGGTGATCCAGGGTGACGATTTCGCGGGCCAGCAGCCAAGGCTGCCGGTAAGGAACGATTACCGCGCTGAAACCGATCTTGATCTTCTTGGTTTTTGCGGCCACCGCGGCCATCTGCATCATGGGCTCCATCCCACCGGGCAGCCCTTCGGGGGTGTAGATCGCATCGTAGCCCAGTCGCTCCGCTTCTTGAGCAAACTCGGGAAGCTCCACAACCTGCCGCTTACTCCCTTCGGTCAAATAAAAGCCAAATTTCATTTGGCACTCCTTCCCTTTTCTTGAGATTGCTAGAGGTGAAATCCTGGCCCGAAAGGCGGGGCTTGGATCAGGTCTTACCTGAGGCCGTCCTCTTTCTTGGCCTCCTCCTTTTTCAGTCCGCCGACACGGGGATGCGGGCGACCGCCATCGCTCACAGCAACCGCCAGCAGGATCTCGTTAGCCTTCGGTCCATCGGCCAACCGTATCTCCATGGCGTCGAAATGCGACCGGACGAAAGCTGCGTCTTTATAATGAAGTGGAATGTCGATAGAGGTCCCTGGACCCCCGAGTTTTTTCGCCGAAGGGATGATGGCCTTGCCGCCGCCCACAGCCTCGCGGAACGGCGTCCCCAACTTCGGGTGGAGCAACGCTGCGGCGTGCTCCAACTCACCATTGACCCCTACGATGGCCGCCTTGCCGTAGGACTCCACTTCAACATGCGTGCTGCCTCCTAGAGCATGGACGGCTCGCTCAGCCAGCATCTTGCCCAACTCCTCGCTCGCGTCTATGAGGGGGTTCAGATCTTCAATGAATTGGCCTGCGAACGGATTCTCAATGATGGCTGCTGCTGCCGCCCGCCGGATGGGCCGCGCCGTATGCCTGCCGCCGTCCATCAGCATCTCCTCCACCCACGTGACCACCTTCCGTATCTTCATACCCATCTCCCTAAAAGCCTAGGACCTCACTTTTGTCCGTCTCCCACCTTCACATCTTCCTTCCGAAGCCCGCCCGAGCGCGCGTAAGGCCGTCCTGAGTCGCTTAGCACGATGACGGCCACAATCTCATCAGGAGCGGGGGCATCGTTGACCCCTATCTCGATCGTATCGAAATGCGAGCGAACATAGGAGGCATCCTTGTAATGCATGGGTACATCCAGTCTGGCGCCAATACCGGCCACTTTCTCCGTCGAGGGAACGATGGCCTTCGCGCCGCCGAGAACCTCTCGCAGGGTATACCCCATCGGCGCATGCATCGCACCTCCATGCTCAATCTCACCGGCCTCGCCGACGATCACCCCTTTGCCGTAGGACTCAGCCTGTTCAGCCTCAATCCCCATCGCCTGGATGAGGCGGATCGTCAACTCCCGTCCCAGAAATTTATACATCGGATCCATCACGGACAGATCCTCAACGTATCGGCCTGCGCAGGGATTCTTCACTACCGCCAGCGCCGCCCCTTTTTTTTGCGGCTTCTCCAGAACAGGCCCTCCATCGTGGTACGTCTCCTCCACAATGGTCACGTATTTCCGCACGAAATAGATCCGCTCCTCCTCACCCATCATTTTCTCCTGTACGGTACCTCCAGGGGGAATCGTTCATGGGAGTATGGTTGCATCGAATGGACACGCGGTACTGCCTCGCACATCAGCGGAGAGCGGTAACCAGATGCTTATGGATCAGGTCCAACTGATCAACCTCGTCAGTGACGGGATTTAGAATCGTGTACTGCAGCCCGATCTTCCGGAGACCATCGAGGCGAGCCACCATATCATCCACAGTGCCTGTCAGGTATGAGGCCTTTAGATCATCGAAGGACCGGTGCGTCCCAAAGATCTGCTGGAAAACCTCCCTTTGACGCGTGTACGCCTTTTCCCGGTCCGTCGTGTCAACGATGTGGAGAAACTGCGTGTGCGCGAAAAGAATGCTCGAGGGATCACGGCCGATAGACTGGGCCTGGGTTTGGATCTGCTCCCAATCGTTCCGCACATCCTCCTCGGCACTCCCGCTGGAGCGGGCAATCCATGCGTCGGCTTTCATGATCCGTCGCAGGACCCCTCGTGCTATGTAAGGTTTCTCCGGGGCTCCGGGCGCGTGAGTTACAGCACCACCGGCGACCCAGAGAGGCGGCCGGCGTGGCGGCATTGGTTCGATGGTGACGTTCTCAAATTGAAAGAACTTGCCCCGATGGGTAACATTTTTTTCGCTCAACAAGCGCAGGACCACGTCGAGAACTTCGTCCGTCCTGACTCCCCTATCCTCCAGCCGGACGCCCAGGGCCCGGAATTCATCCGGATCCCATCCAGTGCCGACCCCGAAGAGAAACCGTCCACCGGAGAGATAGTCCAGCGTAGCAATCTGCTTGGCCAGCAGAATGGGCTCTCGATATGGCAGGACTAGGATTGCCGTGCCGAGCTTGATTCGTTCAGTGCAACCCGCCGCGAAGGTGAGGGCCTGCAATGGATCAAGCCAGGAGACCGAATAGAGCACCGGGGTCGGAAGGTAATGATCGATGACCCAGATGGCATCGAACCCTAGGGCTTCCACCTTCTGGCAGTAGGTCTTTAGTGCCTGCGTGCGCTCGTAAGTGAGATTCGGCCACGCGATCGAAGGAATCCGTAATCCAAATTGCATCGCCCCTCCTCTTATAGATCTTAGGCACCTTTTTGAGTGATTGCGCCTATCCTAGGCCGTCTTCCATCCGCGTGTCAACACCTTTTTTAACGCTGCCAAAAGATATGCTGCTCGTGAGGGGGGAACTTATCGATTCTTAACCGTCGAACCTCTTCATCAATTGCCACCAGCGATGAAGCAGCCTACCCGCATTTGAGAACAGTTGCGCCAACGCTTCACCTGCTGTACTATCTTCCTGCTCAAAAGGGAAGCAAGACTCGATAGGGTTGCTGCGCATCAGGGTACGACGCAACGGCTTAGACACTTCAAGCCTATTAGAAGGAGGTGCTAAATGAGCAAGGGACTCATAAGGAACATCGGCATCATCGTCTCAGGCGACCTAGAGAGTCCATTTTGCGATGGGGACGCGGTCCTCATCGTTGACGGGAAGATTGCCGCCGTGGGTCGAGAGAAGGAACTCGACGCCGCCGGCGCGGATACGATCATCGATGCGATGGGGACCACCCTGATTCCCGGCCTCATCGACTCCCACATCCACCCGGTTTTCGGGGATTTCACGCCGCGGCAACGAACCGTGGACTTCCTGGACTCCGAGCTGAACGGGGGAGTGACGACGATGATCTCGGCCGGCGAGGTGCACACGCCGGGACGACCCCGGGACATCGTGGGCCTCAAGGCCCTGGCCATCGCTGCCCAGCGCGCCTACGCGAACTTCCGCCCGAGCGGGGCGAAGATAATGGCGGGGGCGCCGGTCCCCGAGCCGGGGATGGAGGAACAAGACTTCGCCGACCTGGCGAGGGCAGGGGTGACATTGATCGGCGAGATCGGCCTCGGTGGAGTCAGGACACCTGACCTGGGCGCCCCCATGGTGAAGTGGGCCAAAAAGCATGGGATGATGGTGACGATCCACACGGGCGGGCCGTCCCTTCCCGGCTCCTCGGCTATCGACGCGGCCGCGGTCATTGAAATCGACCCGCACATCGTGGGACACATTAATGGAGGCACCACCTCCATGAGCAAGACCGACATTGACAAGCTGGTCCGGGGGACGACCCTGGCTATCGAGATCGTGCACTGTGGCAACCCCCTCACCGCCCTCTACGCGATAGAAGCGGCCATGGATGCGGGGGCGGTGCCGCGTGTGATCATTGGGAACGATGCGCCCTCCGGGACCGGGGTCGTCCCGCTGGGAATCTTGCGAACCCTCTGCCTGCTGACTGCTTGCACGAGCCTGCCGCCGGAGCAGGCCGTCGCACTGGCCGCTGGGAACACGGCCAAGCTGTACAAGCTCAACCGAGGCCTGATCGGGTTGGGAAGGGAAGCGGACCTAGTCCTCTGTGACGCCCCCTCCGGGTCCGTCGGCAAGGACGCCATCGCAGCACTGAAGGCCGGCGACATCCCGGGAATCTCCATGGTCATGACCGATGGCGTCGTCCGCACCCTCCGATCCCGCAACACTCCCCCTGCAGCCCGAGCTGCGAAGCTGGAGAAGGGAAGCGTGGGCGGACTTCTGGGAGGACACTAAGCGATCCTCGCCCCTCACTGCATCTCCACCGCAGCCGGGCGCGACGCCGAGGGAGCCGGGAAGCGCTTCAGGATCTCGTACGTCGTGCTGCGCTGGGCCGGAGTGCGGCCGATCTGCCAGATCAGATCCTGAAACTCCTCGGGGTCCATGTTTTGTCCCTCTTCGGAGCCTGCCAGTGAGCTGCATATTGCCGAGGATTGGTTTCGTCGGACCGCGTGGGAGGATGTGCTGGCCTTGCCTGTGGCCCTGGTCAACTAGGATCGGCTCAAGTCCATGACCTTAAAGCCCAGGAGTTCCTCCGGCGCTTTCTCCAGATATGTGGCTAACCACATATGAGCAGCTATGCAGGGATGTGGCAAAGCAAACGATGTGGCGAGAGAGGTATAAGTGACGATTCCATCGCACCCTTGAGACAAGACCTCGCCACATAGTTGCTCACGGCCTGAGCTATAGTGAGTCAAGAAAAGCCATGAGATTGCGGTCCCGGTGCCACGCTGGAGGGCGCTCCAGGCTGCGCTCCGCTTGGGGTGGTAGTGCACACGTTTCCAAGGCTCTTGCTTTCATTTCCAGATCGACTTGAGCGTACCGGTTGGTGGTCTCCAGCGAGACATGACCCAGCCAAGCCCGTATCGTGTTAATATCGACCCCTGCCCGAAGCAGATGGACGGCGGTGGTGTGCCGTATCGTATGGGGGCTCCCCTTCCAGCGCCCGCTGCGACAGGTCGCTGCCGACTGCCATCGGTTCTGGCGCTGCTCTTCGAGGAAGGCTTCAACGTGACCCTCATAGCGCCCCGGGCTTGATACTGGTTCCAGGCGTAAGCGACCGAGGGAACGGAGAAACGCAACGGCCGCGATCCGAAATAGGAGCTGTGGATTTTTCGTCGCGGATGCCCGCCCTCTGGCCACGCTCTGAGCGGCCCAGGCAGCGGCCATGGCGTCGATCTCGGCTGGGGTGAAACGATGGTCCCGCGGCCAGTTCTCAACCTTCCTGGCAATCCGCAGGCAGTAGTGCGCCCGTATGCGCATTGTGGCGCGTGGTGTTCCTTGACCTGCAAGCGTCTCGAGGTACGCAGCGCGCTCAACGGCGAGGGGGCCGGCGCGATTGACGTTGGATGGCAGGCGGACGAGAAAAAAGTGTTTCGAACATGGTGTGCACCTCCTTGTTGGAGGATTGAAGCACACCAGTCGTCTCACCGTCTCGAACTATGTGGCTAAATCCACGTCAAGGGTACGGGAAAATCAATACTTGCGTCACCTTGACCACATAGTTTGCTTTGCCACATAGCTGCTCCATGTGCTGCCTAAAGCCTTTATGCGCATCCGTCACTTCGGCTTCTAGGCGAACCGAACCAAGAAGCAGACCCTCCCTCGATGCCGAGAGCTTTTGGGACTTTTGGCTTCTTGGCCCCAAACGGCTCCCAAGAGCTCTCACGATCTCCTGCGGGAACTGACCGGTGGGGATCTCTCCCGCTGTCCCTCTTGTCAGCAAGGAGCCATGGTCATCGTTGCCGAGCTGCCCGCTCTCCCCCGAGGGGACTCCTCGTGAGAACAAAGGCTTCGATCTCCAGGCTTCTCCTTTTTTCTTCTCCAAGTGCAGTCTGCGCACGGCTGTCTCCAGCGGCAGGGATAGGCTCTCCGGAAGCCCTCTCGACGCGCCTGGAGTCGTGCAGTACGATCCCAGAAAGGGTCCGCTCGGACCCCTGTTCCTGCCATGCCTCCATCCGTCCCCTACCCCTTGCTTTCTGCTCTGTCCCCTTTCCGCTTTACAATCCCCATAGCAAGCAGTACATTCCCGCTCAGCAGTTTAGCCCAACACGTTTTATCCCCAAGGCTTTTCCAGGGTCTGGGTTGCCCCCATTTCCTTCCAAGGCGCCTCAGGGATAAAAAGCTATAAGCTTCATTAGGAGAGATGAGATGAAAACCAAGATGAAAGCCAAACTGAAGATGGTGTACTGGAAAGGGAAGAAGTTCTGGGTTGGCAAGCTGGTTGACCACCCGGAAATCATGACCCAGGGCGAGACGCTGGAAGAACTGGAAGAGAACATCATTGATGCGTACCGGCTGATCGTCTTTGATGACGTTCCGGCTGAACACGAGAGCAAGGAAATCGTTCTGATCGTATGAAGCGCCGGGAACTTATTAAGAAACTGCTAGCCGCTGGCTGCGTTTATGTGCGGCCGGGGTCCCGGCATGACCTATACCTGAACCCCAAGACAGGGAAAAAGCAGGCCGTTCCCAGGCACAAGGAGATTGATGAACACCTTGCCAAGCATATCCTAAAGATTCTGACATAACACCCATGAGGCCCCCGGTTGTCAAGGGCAAGAAACTCCCTGCCAAACACCACCAAACCTTTATTCAAATTTAGGCCCCCCGTGCAGGCATAAGTACTTGAGTTGTCATAGTGCAAAAGGTATCGAAACCCGTTCCACCCACACACGCGGCAAGAGGAAAGAATGACGCTTCGGGTTTCTTTCGCCGGTGCCCTACTATTCCTGGAGTGCCTCGTCTCCCCTCACTGCACATCAACGGAAGCGGAACGGGAAGCCGAGGGAGCCGGGAAGCGCTTCAGGATCTCGTAAGTCGTGCTGCGCTGGGCCGGAGTGCGGCCGATCTGCCAGATCAGGTCCTGAAACTCCTCGGGGTCCATGTTTTGTCCCTCTTCCGAGCCGGCCAGCCGCGAAATGCTCTCTTCCATCAAGGTGCCGCCAAAATCATCCGCTCCACCCCGCAGGCACCACTGGGAAACCGTGCGCCCCATTTTCACCCAGGCCACCTGCACGTGGTCGATCCAGCCCTTGAGGAGAATCCGGGACAGGGCATGGATCTTGAGATGCTCCTCCAGAGTAGCGCCCGGACGAGCCAGCCCCGAGCGGTACAGGTCCGTGTTGTGGTGGATAAACCCCAGGGGCACGAACTCCGTGAATCCGCCCGTCTCCTGCTGGATCGATCGCAGCAGCAGTATGTGCCGCACCCAGTGCTCCGGCTTTTCAATATGTCCGTACATGATCGTAGAGGTTGTGGGGATTCCCAACTCGTGAGCCGTCCGAATCACCTTCATCCACTGTTCCACGGTCACCTTGTTCTTCGAGAGCACCTGGCGAATCTGCGGATCCAGGATCTCCGCTGCAGTGCCCGGAATGCTGTCCAGCCCCGCCTCGCGCAGCATCTTGAGGTAATCACGCAGATCCATCCCCGTCTTCTCGATTCCGTAGATGATTTCCATGGGGGAAAAGGCGTGAATGTGAATCTGCGGCACCGCTTCCCGAATCGCCCGCAAGATGTCACGATAGTAGTAGGGTTTTAGATCCCTCGGAAGCCCTCCTTGCACGCAGACCTCCGTGCCCCCTCGCTCCCATGCTTCCCTTGTCTTATTTCCAATATCCTGCAAAGAATGATTCCAGGCGTCAGGACTCTTGGGGCCCGTCATGAAAGCACAGAACTTACAGCCGATGATACATACGTTGGTGAAGTTAATGTTACGCGTGATCACGTAGGTGATCGTGTCGCCCACCGCCCTCTTCCTCAACACGTCGGCGGCCAATAAGAGAGCGTGCAGCTCCTCGCCCTTTACCTGAGCCAATACCAGGCCATCGTTCTCGCTCAGGTCTTCCGGCCCCAGGGCTTTTTCCAGCAATCTCGCCACCGGACTCTCAATGTTTCCCAGGATCTGCCCTAACTCTTCTTCGCTGTCCTCGTGCTCAAACCACTCTTGCATCTCTTCCTCCTCGTTGGGAATCCGCGGTCCAGGCAGCTTCCTCCTTCGCATAGCCGTCCTGGCCGCAAAGCCTCTCCACATTGGGCCGCAATACCGGGGTGAGATACATCTGCTTGCGGGCGATGTATTCGGGATAGATGGCCAATCTCTCCCGGACCTGATAGCCGCATCCAGCCGTGCGTTCGTACAGCTCACGCAAGTGAGGCCACGGTGCCTCCGGATTGATATAGTCCTGGGTCAGCGGGGAGATCCCTCCCCAGTCGTTGATCCCGGCCGAAATGAGCGTCGGGTAAGTGTCCGGGGTCAGGTTCGGAGGTGCCTGGAGATTCATTTCGCCTCCCAAGATGAGCCTGGCCACGGCGATCGTGCGTAAAAAATCCTCCAGCGTAGGATCGGGCCTATGACGCATGGGAATCGTGGGCTTGGCCCGGAAGTTCTGGATAATCACTTCCTGTATGTGCCCGTACCGCCGGTGCAGCCGGGCGATGGCGAGCAGTGAATCGACCCGCTCGGTCCAGGTTTCCCCGATGCCGATGAGAATCCCGGTCGTGAACGGAATGTTCAAGCGCCCCGCCTCTTCCAAAGTGCGTAGCCGCCGGGAGGGAACCTTATCGGGAGCCCTGTCGTGGGCTCCACCAGTTTCCAGCAAACGCGGGCTCACACTCTCCAGCATGAGACCTAGGCTCACGTTCACCTCCCGCAGCCTCCGCAAGTCCCGCGGTCCCATGAGACCCGGATTGGAATGCGGGAGAAGCGATGACTTCTCAATCACCAGGCGGCAAACGGCAGCCAGGTAGTCCAGTGTTCTGCGGAATCCGAGCCGCCGGAGTTCCTCCCGAGCCTCGGCAAACAGAGCCTCGGGCCGGTCTCCGAGACTGAAAAGGGCTTCCTTGCAACCCAATTCCGCCCCCCGGTTTACGACCTCCAAAACCTCATCAGGGGTCAGGGTCTTGGCTCCCACATCTCCAGGATCTTTGCGGAACGTGCAGTAGCCGCAGTAGTCCCGGCAAAGGTTCGTGAGGGGGATAAATACCTTGGGGGAATAGGTAATTGTCTTGCCCTTGTGCCGGTCGGCCAGTTCCCGCGCCGCTCTCAGCAAAGACGAAAACTCTTCCCCTTCCACGTCTGCCAGGAGAAGTGCCTCCTCCCGCGTGATCGTCTCCCCTTCTCCCGCCTTACAGAGGATCTCTTCCACAGCCGGCTTGAACTTGACTGCGCTGGACATCTCTTCTCTTTCGTCAGTGACTCTTTTGCGAAAGCTGGGTACCCGGAAGCCGGGTGCCCACCGGCTTAAGCACGTGCGGTAATCCGCTGATCTCCACACATGCGGCTTTCACCCCATAGCGTCTGTTGATGCCGAGAAGAACCGCGGTCATTCCCTCCAGGAACACGGCGTTTTCCAGAGATCCCGCGTCGATGGCCCTCACCCCGAGCTCTCTTACGAGATCGAGAACAACTTGCTTCGCCCCGGCATCATCTCCGCACACCAGCGCGTCGCAATCGATTGGGTTCTCGGCTTCATCGTATCGATGAGCCGAAAGGTTGTGCAATGCCCCGACGACATTCACGTCCGGACCCAGGAGGGTCTGGGCTTCCTGTGCCGCCGAACCTTCCACGGGGAAAGCAAGCCGGGTCGGGTTTTGTGGGTGTAAGGGGACGGTGACATCAATCACCACCTTGCCCTGGACCCGATCCCGCATCTGCAACAACAGGCCACGATGCCCCCTGGAGGTAACAGCGAGAACGACCACTTCTCCTTTTTCCGCCGCTTCCTCGTTGGTTCCTCCCTCAAAACGCCCGCCCCGGATTTCCTGGGAAAGTTCCTCGGCAATACGGAGCGCCTTTTCACGCTGCCGCGAGCCAATGAAAATCGTGTTTCCCGCCAAGGCCCAGCGCCGGGCCAGAGCTTTGCCCTCCTTCCCCGTCCCTCCCAGAATGGCAATTTTCATGGTCCCCCCCTATTGCCCGTTCCGTCGGATGAACTGAGCTCTACTAACGGAAAATATCCGCCTCAGGCGATCGAATGAGATGGCTTCCTTTCCCCGCTTCCCCTGAGGAAGAAAAGCCCTTCACCTGGGCAACGGGAATCCTCCGGGTCTTTCCCAGGACCAATTCCCCGGCCCCGGCGAGTTCATCGGCCACGGCGGCCAAGGAGGCTTTCATCTCATAGCCGAAGGTGTCCTCCTTCCCCCGGTAGTCGATCAGAGGCTCCAGCCCCGCGATCCCGAGGGCCACATCGACGGTCCCCTCCCGCCAGGGCCTTCCGAAGCTGTCACTGATAATGACCGCCGGTTGCACGCCGGCCAGCTCCTGGAGCCCCCGCCGGATCTGCGCGGCCGATGCATCCGGCTCCTTGGGCAGCAGGGCCACCCGGCCGGGTCCCACGTTGGAGGCATCGACCCCTCCGTTCGCGCAGATAAAGCCGTGATGGGTCTCCACCACGAGAACACCCCGGTCCATCCGCACGATGCGGCGGCACTCGCGCAAAACGACCTCCACGAGCCTGGGATCCTTCCCCGTCTGCTTGGCAACGGTGTGTGCAAAGGGCGATGGGGTCACCTCGCTGAGCTCGACGATCCGACCCTCCGCCTTGGAGACGATCTTGTGAGCCACCACCAGGATGTCGCTGGAGGAGAGGGTAAGCTGCCCCTTCCGGCAAGCCTCCACGATCAGCGCGGCGACGTTGTCGCCGTAGCGGACCTCGGGGATGTGCTCAACCCCGATCACTTCAAGTCGAAATGAGGCCATTGTAAGTCCTCTGATCCGGGAGCGCCCGGACCGTCAGTTCCAGCCGGGATACTCTTTTTCTCACCCCGATGGAGGTCAGATACCGGTACGTTTCACCACTGCGGGCTTCCTCGAGATAGGCAGCCACATCTTCGGGCCGGTCCAGGTCCAGGCCCAGGCGGGGCCGCTCAACTACGGAGCAGGGAATCCCAAGTCGAAGGGCCAGATCATGATGAGGGTGGAAGCTGTTGTTCCCAAACGTGAGAGGCATGACATCGCCGGGACAGCGCAAGGCCCCATTGGTCCCGCAGCCATCCCGGGCCGGACACAGGACAACCCGGGGAGAGCCGTCGGATTCCGCCACCAGGGCATCCACATCTTCCGGCCACACCAGGGGAACATCCGCAGGAATCACCAGCAGGCCGTCCACAGTGCCCGACAAGACCCGTGTTCCCCCGGCGACGGCCTCCGTCTCTCCCGAGGACGACAACGCGACTGATGCGGCTTGCCTCTGCCACCACGCTGACCACGTCCCTGAGCATCGCCAGGGCCAGTTGATAGCGCTCCGCGGCAGCCAGCAGCCCGGACAGGCGCTGTTTGGAGTGCTCGGGATCTTTCAAAGGAATCAGGGCTGCAATTCTCATTGCTGTTCCCGTTCTATCCTGGCCAGGATCTCTGTTGCCAGCCTCCTGCGCTCATCGCGATTCTTCATGATTGTTTCCGCCACCAGGACCTCAAGCCCCAGAGCTGAAACAGCCGGGGCCAGGTCCCGATCGATTGAATCAATGACCACCAGATCGGCTACATCTTCCAGGGCTCGGGCCACCCCCAACGCCGAGACCTCCCAGCCCCGCGCCGCCATGAGCTTATGGGCAGGACCGCTGACCGCCGCCCCGCCCACAATAGGGCTCACGGCGAAAACGGGAGCCCGGGTATCTCTTAAAGCCTCGCGAATCCCGGGTACGGCCAGGATCGGCCCCAGGCTGGTCACCGGATTACTGGGACAAAGAATGACCGCCCGGGCTTCCAGGATGGCGGCAATTACCCCCGGGGCCGGTCGTGCCACCTCCACTCCTTTGAAATACACTGCATTGACATCTTCCTGCCAGGCTCCCTTGACAAAAAACTCCTGGAAGTGGCGGTCCCCTCCCGGAGTCACCACATGGGTCTCGACGCGGTCATTGCTCATGGGGAAAACCCTCGTCTCCACCCCCCAGGCGCGACGCAACGAATCAATGGCCTCGGCCAGCGTCCGGCCGCGCCGAAGCTCGAGAGTGCGGTGAATGTGGCTCGCCAGATCCCGGTCTCCGAGCCGGAACCAGGTCTCGTGCCCAAGCCGCCCCAGGGACTCCAGGCAACAAAAAGAATCCCCCGCAATCCCCCACCCCTTCTCCCAATCAATGATTCCGGCCGAAGCCCATAGAGATCAATATCATCCCCCGTGTTGCAGATCAGGGTCAGAGCGGCAGGATCGCTCTCCTGGAGCAGCCCATCCACGAGTTTTGCAGCACCGGTTCCGCCCGCAAGCAGTGTAATCACTGGCCCCCCGGAATTCCTTAAGACTTTTAGAGTTCCGCAGAAAAATGGCTACTGTGGGTCACTGATTCGGCGTAAGGATTATTTTAAAGGTTTCCCCTATCCACCGCAAGAGTAAATAGTTGCAGCAGGCAAGAGAACACCGCCTAACCCCTTCCTCGACCGCCGGACAATACACGACCAGAGCGCCCGGGTTGGTCACTTCTGCAGTGAAGGGGCAGGGCTGGCGGGCTCCCGGATAAAGGACTCATCCTTCCCCGGAGGGATCGGAACCCGCTCCCGCTGCTTCCGGGTCAGACGCACCACAATCTTGCGATTGCGTTCATATTCCTCAATGGGATGGATCTCGAGCAGTCCCTCGCTTTCGAGTTGGGAAAATGCCTCTTCGCCTCTGGGCGTCCGGATCACTACGATGGTCCATCCCATGAGGCCCGCGCCGCCAAAGGAAATGTCCGCCAGCTCGGCGGAAAAGTCGGCACAGTGATGGCACTCGGGCCGCACGTATTCCTGAGATTCCTTCAGGCTCACCTTCGCCACGTCGCCGTCTTTTTTGTAGATGAGCACCTCGCCCTTGACGTTAAACTTCCGGACGTCTTCCAGGGGGATGCCCATCTCCCCCTCAATCTTTCCCACCATCAGCCCTTCGTAACTGAACACCTCGGTGCAAAACAGACCCAGGTTCAAACGGACAATCTCGGAAAACCCCTTGAGAAACTTGCGCTGCTGGCTTATGTGTTTCTCTTTCTTGCGGCCGTTGTCCAGAAAGCCCGGGTCCACCGTCTCCAGCTTGCGCAACGGGGTCACCTGACAGGGAACCCCCACAAAGGCCACCTTCTTCAACCCCCGCTCCATTGCATCGGCCAGAGCCAGGTTGTTGGGCACATAGGTGTACCAGGAACCTCCCGCCGCGATGATCTCCTCCTCCGTGGTCACCACCTTGGGAACCGGATTGCAGCGCGTGTTCCCATCGAGAGCCGAGACCACCGCGCCGTCAATGATTCCCTTCCGCAAGGCCCACACCAGCAGCGCCGTGACGACTCCGCCGTCCTGGCAAAGCTTCAGGATTCCGGAATCGTTGCAGCGGGCCACCACGATCCGCCGGTAAACTCCGAAGTTCGCCTGGTACGGCTTGTCCGCGCCGAAGACCGCATCGCGGAGGTGGTGCTCCCGGGGATAGAGCCGGGGACAGGCCTGGGCACAGACATCGCACCCGATCCCCTCGCTGATTCCGCAGTAGTCAAAGGGGGCGCTCTTCTTGGCCACTTGCTGGGGCTTGGAATTGATGTAATCAATCACGTTGTGGGGGCACACTAGAACGCAGGTGCCGCATTCGCAGCAGCTCCCGTAAGCCACCACTTCGTTCATCATGTCTTTGAAGCTTGGATTGTTCATGTTCCCTCTGCTCATGGGGGGACCTTCTTCCCCGAACCCGTTGCCAGCCTATAGTTTAGCTCATGTATCGGTTCTCGCGGTAGTAGCGTTCGGCGCCCCGGTGCAGGGGGGCTCCGAGTCCCTTCCACATCGAATAAGGATCAATGGGATAGGTCATCGGGCTGCGCTCGGGAGGCTGATGGCGGTAGCGGGACTCCAACTCACCTCGTTCTTCCACCATTACCGCCGTGATCAGATACGCAAGTTCCTCGGGCATGTCCTCGCGGACGACAATCGCCCAGTGAGACCAGTCCAGACAGGAGACGTCCTGTTCCGCGTTGAACCGTTCCTTTTTGAGAACGGCGGGACGCAGGCCGCAATTCGACTCCAACTCGCGGAGCGCTCCCGCCTCCATGGGCACGAACCGCATCGGAACGGTCTTCACCATTTCATACCATTGCGGGACCATGATCCCCTCGTTGAAAGCCGCATCCGCTTCGCCGCGAGTCACCCAGGGGAGACATTTGCGCGGATGATCGTGCTCCAGCCACTTCCCGCCCCAAGCCTCGATATCTGCGGGGTCGATTCCATGAGCCCGAAACACCTGCTCGACCGCGTAACTCATCAGATTGAGTGGATCCCGGCAGGTGGTGGCGAGCCGCAGAGGGTAATGACGGTTTTTCAGATCCGCGAAGGAGGTGATCCCCGTGTCCGCCCGCACTGCGAAGACGAGACGATCATCTTGAGGAATATATCCCAGGGCACGCAGGTGCGGATACGGCGTCCCCGCGAAGAAATGTTCGCCCGCCCTCGCCCACTCCAGAGCAACATCCGCCGGCGTGGTGACGGCAAGATCGACCAGCCCTTTCGCCACCGCGTCTATGTTGTCGCGATAGCCGGTACCCGTATAAATGAGGAATTGCGACCCCGGGGCGCTGCGCCAGCGCAAGTTCGCGGCGATCCACCCGACGATCATATGAAAGTTCGCGTTACCCCAGTCACCCATTAATTTTAAATTTAGCCGAGGTTTCATCAACGCGCGCCGTCCTTAGAGTTCCAGCAGGGGTTTCACCTGCGTGTTGAATTTTTCCAATTGCCACAGCGGATCGAGCGAGGCGAACAAAATCGCGATCCTCTTTGCCGCCGGCACTTCATTCATGAGACGAAGCCAGCGGTTGAGGACCTTCGCCACCACCTCCGGCGACCCGAACCCGCCGGACTTTTCCAGTCCCTCCAGGCTCGGGTTCCCCTGGACTTGATGGTATCCTCTCGCCACCCGCGCGTTGTACCAGTCCGAAACTTCCCTGCGCACCTGGTTCATATCCTCGTTGATATTGAACAAGCCGAAGCAGGCTACCGTGAGATCGTAGTCCTCATCCTTGATCGTACGGCCGTTTGCCTGGGCGACCGTCTTGATTTGTTTCACCCCTTCCTTGAGAGTCTGCGCGTCCTGCTCGCTGAGCGTCAGGGGACCGCCCGGGAGCCAGCCGTCCCAGCGGGCGGCGCGCTTCAGCCAGCGGCTGGCAAAGCCTCCCGAAAGTCCCGCACCCGGGGCGAAGCGGGCCGCGGATCCATGAAAGCCGCCCCCGACGATGATCTTGGGATGCGGTTTCTGAATCGGTTTCGGCTTTTGCACCACACCTTTTAGCTCGTAGAATTCTCCCTTAAAGTCGACTTCCTCCTCCGTCCAGAGCCGCCGCATGATCTCCAACATTTCATCCGTCCTCCGGCCCCGCGATTCATAGGGAACTCCCATGTGCTCAAATTCCGTCGGATGCCCGCCGACGCCGACGCCGAAGATAAAGCGGCCGTTGGAGAGGTGGTCCACGGTGACGATGCGCCGGGCCAGATCGACGGGATGATACAGCGGTACCTGCAAGACGATGGTTCCCAGCTTGATGCGCTTGGTGCGCACCGCGAGCGCCGAGAGGATGTCCAGCATGTCGTAGCCGTGGATCTCACGGGAGATGAATCCGGGAATCCACATTGAGTTGTAGCCCATCTCCTCCATGGTCACAGCAAAGTCCTGCCGCATCGGCTCGTCGATGTTGCTGCCGATTGTAAACGCAAAACCGATCTCCACCATTTGCCTTCCTCCGTTCTGAATAGTCAAATTTATTTTTTGCTCCCGCTCAACAGCATTCCCCGGTATTTCGCCAGAAGCTTTTGCAGGCGGTCTCCATGCTCGACCAGGTACTCCGCCGTGAATACCTTGATGTTCTTTACGTCTTTGAATTCCTTCTCGAACCAGAGCGCGTAATTCGAATCCTTGACAAGGTGGGATCCCGACCGGGAGAAATTCCAGACGATGTCCTGCCCTTCCTTGGTCTGCAAGGCCGCCATGTAAAGCATGGCCACATTGGGATGAGCCGCGTGCTTGGGAATCGCCATGTAGAAGGGGGACAAACTGGCCGCGTCTTTGGGAATCACATAATCGATCGGCGCCCCGGCTTCTTTCAGGAGTAGAACCTCATTGTTGGAGCAGTTAAACAGGAACATGGCAAACTCGCCCCGCGCCACTCTCTCTTCTTCTCCGGCGCAGCGAATGAGCCCTCTCACATACTCCTTGGTAAATACCTGCATGAAGGCGTCCACCTTCTCCTCGCCGATCATATCCGCCCAGCGATCAAAACCCGCCGCATACGGCGTGGAGGCGATTTTCCCTTTCCATTTGGGTTTCAGAACGTCGGTTGTATTCCTGGGGACTTCCGCGGGGGAAACGAGATTCGTGTTGTAGTCGATCCCGCGGTCTCCGGACCAAACCCATACGGCCCGTCCCCCCAGCTCGACCGACTTATCCGGAAAATGAGGGAACACTTTTTTCCAATCCACGGCGAGCAAAACATCCGCCTTATACAAAGGCGCATACAGAGCAGCGTTTCCGAGATAGACGTCGCTCGTCGCGGCAACACCCGCCTTGTTTTCCTGGAGGACCTTGGTGGCCATCAGAGTCATATCCGGCCCGGCCGTAAAATTAAACTTGAGATTCAAGCCGTACTTCTGGTTGATGAGCTTCTCGAGAGCCGCCGTCCCCTTGAATCCTCCCATGGAGCTCTCGGACCAAACCAGGTCCAGACGCCCTTCGCGCCGGGCCCCCGCAATAATACTGTCCAGCGTGGGCGCGGCGGACTTGGAAGGAACCTGGGCCTGTGCGTACACAACTCCGGGCAGCAGACACACGAAAAGAACCCATAATGCGATTTTCCGACTCATTGAACCTCTCCTTCTGCAAGCCGTTTCAAACGGCTTTGTCTCCGGACGAACAAGGCGATTTTCTTCTGCGCTCGCTGCGCGACCACCGATCCGAATTTCATCTGCCCGCAAAAACCAATATTTTTTCTTTCGGGAGCCTGGCGTAGACGGTTTTGGGCAGATCGATATCGTGAAACGTTTTCCATACCATCCGTGTCGGGCCGACGCGAAGGTGATACCAGATCTGATCGCCCAAAAACGTTTGCGATATCACCTCGGCCGGAAATTCGTTTTCGCCCGCCGCGGCGGACGAAGCGACACACAGATGTTCGAGCCGGATCCCCAATAAAATCTCATCGTCGTTTCCAAGCCCCTGCGTGCCGATCCGAACTTCTCCGATGGGAGTCTCCACGAGACCGTCGCGAATGACCCGCCCCGACAGCCAGTTCATCGTCCCCAGAAGGGTGGCCACTTCGTGACTCGCGGGCTTCTTATAGACTTCCCTCGGCAAGGACACTTGCTTGACTTCCCCGTTGGCCAGAACCGCGATGCGGCTGGCCAGAGCCATTGCTTCGATCTGATCATGGGTGATGTAGAGCACCGTGATGCCGATTTGCCGGGTCAGGTTCTTGATTTCTTCCCGCACTTCTTCCCGCAGGCGCGCATCCAGGTTGCTCAAAGGCTCGTCCATGAGGAGGACTTTCGGTTCTATGGACAAGGCGCGGGCCACGGCGACTCTTTGCTGCTGGCCGCCGCTCAGCAGCGAAGCGGGCCTATCCATGAGTGCGTCCATTTGCACGAGCTTGAGAACTTCCCGGCCCTTCTCGACGGCCAGACGCCTGGGCATGCGTCTTTTCCCGCGGATGAGCGGCAACGTGACGTTATCAAGCACGCTCAGGTGAGGCCAGATCGCGTAGGACTGAAACACCATCCCGATTCCCCGGTCCGCGGGATCCAGGGCGATCCTCTTCGATTTGGAGAAAACCACGCGGCCGTCCAACGAAATCTCCCCCTCGTCGGGTTCTTCCAATCCGCTCACACAGCGGAGCAGCGTGCTTTTTCCGGAACCGCTGGGCCCCAGGAGAACGAAGAACTCGCCTTCCCGGACCTCCAGCGTCACGTTTCGCAGCGGCTGAACCTGCCTCGTCCCCACGTTAAAGATCTTGCTCACGCCCCGGATTTCAATCACGCCCGGTCCTTCTCTCCCCAATTAAAACCGCATCGATCGCCTCTCCAGGGATCACGCCTTACGCCCTTGTCGCGCCAAGGACCGCAAACCGCCGGCCGGCGATCCAGTAGGCGGCCACCATCGGCACCAGAATCAGGAATCCGATCAGCGCCACCGCGGAGGCCCGGCCGCTCTGCCCGCCGCTCCAGTAGGACCAGATCACGATGGGCAGCGTTATGTTACCGCGCGTCGTGGCCAGCATGGCGGCCATGGTGAATTCTCTGAAGGTGAGAAGGGCCATCCACAGCCAGCTGGATAAAATCGCGGGCCGCAAGAGGGGGAGCAGGATTTTCCACAGGATGACTCGACCCGGAATGCCGCTCACGCGTCCCACTTCTTCGAGCTCTTTGTGGAGCTGTACCAGGGAACTGCTCAGGACGCGCGTGCCGAAGGCCAGCCAGGCCAGGGTGTACACGATGATGAGAATCGCGAGTTTGCCGTAAATCGGCAGGATTTTCTGTAAAAGAAACAAAGCCGCGACCAGAATGCTGAATGCAAAAATGATATGCGGGACCGCATGGGGGACGAACGCGCTGAAATCGAGCACCACTTTTCCTTGAAAGCGCGAACGCACGACGATCCAGGCGATCGCGCCGCCGAAAACGAGCACCAAAGTCGGTACGACCAGCATCAGCACGGCGGAATTCTTTGCCCCCGCAAGAACCATGCTCCAATCGACGTCATGGAGATTCGCCAGGGAGGCGAGCTTCAGGGCGGAAAGCGACGGCGGCTGGAACCAGCGCATCACTGAAGCCCAAACGAGAACGAGCAGCGGCATGACAATGGTGAAAAGGAAATAGAGGCCGATCAAAAGCCAAACGCCGACCACCGTCTTGCTGCGCAGTTTTACCAGCCGGGAGCTGTACCCCTGCCCGGTCACGACCGCGTACTTGTAAGAGCGCTTGAGCACGCTCACGTACATCCAGCAGGACAGCAGAGCGAACACGATCATCACGCTGCTGATCGCGCCCACCAGACCGTAATTCGGCAAACCCTCGCGCGGGTTCGCGCTGATATAGACAAAAGTGCTGAAAGTAAGTATCCGGTTCGACAATCCGATAATGGCGGGGATGTCGAAAGCGGCAATGGCAATGGTGATCACGTAGAGGAACGCCCCGAGAAGCGAAGGCAGGAGCAGAGGGAGAGAAATCCGGCGCAGCGTCCCCAGTAAGCTCAGGCCGTGAACCCGCGCCGCTTCTTCCACCGCAGGATTCATCGCCCTGTAGCTCGGCCCCAGGGTAATGAAAACGACGGGAACCAGATTGAGTCCCTGGATAATGCCCATTCCGGGTACGGAGACAATATTCACCAGGCTGTGATCCAACCCCAGCAGGTTCTTGAAGGCCATGTTGATGATGCCGATCTCCGGATGAAAAAGAAACACCCATCCCATGGCGATGAAGACGCCCGGCAGAAGCAATCCGGAGACCATGAGAACATAAATGATCCCCTTCCCCGGCAAATTGGAGCGTTCGGCCAGCCAGGCCAGGGGAACGCCCATTCCGAAAGCCACCGCCATGGCGATCAAGGCGAACTGCGCCGTGTTGAAAAGAGCCCGGTAGAGGAGAGGGTCCGCCCATAGAGCGCGGTAATGATCCAATGTGACGCCGGTGCTGAAGATTCCGGAATTCACGTCTCTGACCAGACCCACCCACAGGATCAACCCTACAAGAAAAAGGATGACGAAAGCCGGTGCCGTACTGAGGATCAACAGGACGTGCCGGGTGCTGAATCTAAGATGGGGGATCATGCCGATCCGGGCCGGCCGGAGTTCGGCGCTCATTTCTTCCATATCGCTTGTCTCAGGCTTCCCGTTCGATCACCACCGATGAGAAAAAAACGCCGCCGCGTGCTGCGAGCCCGTTAAGCGATCATCCCTCCGAAGAGCTCGCTGATGTGGTTGCCGATCTCTTCGGCCGTGCGGCTGGTCAGATTCCGCGGCCTGCTCAAGGGAACCCGAACTTCCTCCAGGAGAGCGGTCGGTTTGTCGGAAAACACCAGGATCCGATCGGAGAGGTAAACTGCCTCGCTCACCGAATGAGTCACATAGACAACGGTCTTGCGCTTCACCTCCCAGAGGTGCGCGATCTCGTTCATCAGTTGCCTCTTTTCCGTAATCTCGTTCAAGCTGGCCAGGGGCTCATCCATCAGCATGATATCGGCGTCCAGGACCAAGGCCCTGGCCAGGTTGATCCGCTGGCGCATGCCGCCGCTCAACTGCCGGGGCAGGTGGTCGGCAAAATCCAGCAGACCCACAAACTTGATAGCTTCTCTTGCTCGCCTTCCGGCCTCCTCTTTCGAGACCTCCGGGTAGCGCATCTCCAGGGCAAAAGTGACGTTTTGCAGCGCGGTGCGCCAGGGCAGCAGCCGGGGATCCTGCCATACCAGGCTGATCTTGCCCTTGTACTCCTCGTGCCGGGCAAAGCCGTCCACGCCGTTCACCTCGATGGTCCCCCGGTCCGGTTGCTCCAGAGTCGCCAGGATCCGCAACAGTGTCGTTTTGCCGCACCCGGAAGGGCCGAAGATCGTGACGAATTCTCCCTGGGCCACCCGGAAAGAGAGGCTGTTGAGCACCTGCAGAGAGCCAAAGCACTTGCTCAACCGGCTCACTTCGATCATTTCTCGGTCTGCCATTTGTAGAGGTATTTTCTCTCGGTGACGTCAAAAACATAGTACTCAAAGAAGACCACCAGCATGACCAGAAGGAAGGTCCAGGCAAAGACCATGTCCGTCTTGTACTCCTGCTGGGACAGGTAGACCATGAACCCCATGCCGCTGGTCGCCCCCAGCAACTCGCCCACCAGGGCCAGCTTGAAGGCCACCGAGAATGAGAGTTTGGTGGAAGCGAAGAGCACCGGCACGAGCATTGGCAGAACCACCTTCTTGAGAATGCGGGTGCGGTTGCTGGTGAGCACGGTGGCCATCTCCACCAGCGTGGAATCAATCACCTTCATTCCTTCCCACAGGTCGATCATGTAAATCGGCAACACCGTGATCACGATGACGAAGATCACTGTGCCTGAGCCCAGGCCGAACCAGACGATGGCCAGAAGTGCAACGGCCACCGGCGGGATGGCCCGCATTCCCGGATAAAACACCTTCAAGAAGTAATAGCGGAAGGGGCTCCAGTATCTCGCTGCAATGACCGCCGCGGCGGCAATGAACATGGAGACCAGCACGCCGGCCACCGTGCGGCCGAAGGTGATCCCCACGTGCTTGATCAGATTCACGTTGCTGAGGATCTTGCCGACAGCCACCAGGGTTCTCAGGGGGTTCGGAAAAATATCCGGGCCCATCCGTAATCCCAGGACATACCACAGGAGAACCGTAATGGCATAGGAGATCACCAGGCCGCGGATCCCCTTCCCCACCTGAGCCCAGCCGCGGGATCTCCCTTCGCCAGTCGTTATTGGCAACTGCATTTGCAATGCCCCACCCATGCGCTCAAGTGCTCCCCCCTCTCCCCGCCCTCTCTCCCTAGAAGGGGGAGAGGATGAAGGTGAGGGGGTGGGTCACCCTTAGCGCGCCGGCTCTCCCAGGTTGGCAAACAGTGTGGCCGGGTCGAGTTCTTTGTCGATCAACTTCAGCTCCACCGCGTACTTCAGGAGGAGCTTCATGCTGTCCCGATCTTTCGGGCTCACGTCAAAGGGGAAGTACGCGGTCCCCATGCCCCGCTTCAAATGGTCCTTGCTGAAACCCAGTTTCTTGGCGGCGCTCTCCAGGACCTGATCCGTGTGCTGCAAGCCGTATTCCCTGGATTTTTGCAGAGCCGACAGGACGCTCTTCAAAGCCTTGGGATACTTTTCGACGGTGCTTTTTTTAGCCACAATGAGAGTGGTAATTGTCGTAGCGCCCGTCATGGCTTCCCACTCATCTGGAGTGACAAGGAGCACTTTGATCGAGGGATCGCGCTGGGCCCGGTAGCTGGGCTCCCCATACAAGTTGGTGGCGTCGATTTCACCTGACTGGAGGAGCTGGTAGAGAATGGGAGGGGGTTTATCCACCCAGGTGATCTTGCTGAGATCCACTCCGAATTTATCCCTGAGGATCGCCTGAGTATAAAGAGCGGAAGCGGACCTCAGCAAGGGCAAGCCGATCTTCTTTCCTTCCAGCTTCTTCGGATGATCGATTCCCGCGGCGGCTCGGACGTAGAGCGCGTTCGCCGGAGTGCCGGAACGCTCGGTCTTTTGCAGGTGTTGCTCCACCGCGATGGCAACCAGAGGCAATCCCCGGGCCCGGGCAGTGAAGTAGGCAAGAAAAGCCATGATTCCCAAATCGCGCTGGCCCGCCATCATCAGGCGCTCGGCAGCGTCGATGGGGGAATGCATGATTTGGAGATCCACCCCCTCCGGCTTGACAATCCCTTCGTACAAAGCCTGGTAGCTAATGACAGCGTTGGCCGCATAACCGTAGGGGTAGTCCCCGAAAGTCAGGGGTACTTTCTCCTGCCCCATGGCCGGCCAGCCCCCGACCACCAGCCAGGAGGCCAACGCGACCAGGAGCGGAATCCATCTGCGATTTGCGCTTCTCACGTTCTTCTCTCCTTCTTCCCTCGAACCGACTCCTTGCGAATCCGCATGTGATGATCAGCCCAGGTTGAAAAACAAGGTCGACGGGTCCAGCTCTTTGTCGATCATCTTCAGCTCCACGGCGTACTTCATGAGAAGCTTGAGGCTCTCGCGGTCCTTGGGGCTGACCTCAAAGGCGAAGTACGCCGTCCCCACCCCCTGCTTCAAATGTTCCTTGCTGAGGCCCAATTTCTTGGCGGCAATGTCCAGGATCTGGTCCGTGTTCTGCAAACCGTACTCCCGCGACTTCTGCATGGCGGAGAGGACGCTCTTCACCGCCTTCGGATATTTCTCCACGATGCTCGTTTTGGCCACGATCAGAGTGGTAATCGTCGTAGTACCCGTCCAGGCTTCCCAGGTATCGGGGGTGACGAAGGATACCTTCAAAGAGGGCTCCCGCAAGGCCCGGTAGCTGGGTTCGCCGTACAGAACCGCCGCGTCGATCTCCCCCGACTGCAGTATCTGGTAGAGGATGGGAGGCGGTTTATCCACCCAGGTGATCCTGCTCAAATCCACTCCGTACCGATCCTTGAGAATCGCCTGCGTGTAGAGGGAGGAGGCCGAGCGCAGCAGGGGCAATCCGACCTTTTTCCCTTCCAGCTTTTTCGGATTGTCGACTCCGGCGGCGACTCGAACGTATAGAGCATTGGCCGGAGTGCCGGTACGCTCGGTTTGCTGCAGCCGCTGTTCGACGGCCACGGCGACCAGTGGGACTCCCCGGGCCCGGGCGGTGAAATAGGCGAGGAACGACATGGTCCCCAGGTCACGCTGGCCGGCCATCATGAGGCGCTCATTAGCGTCGATGGGGGCGTGCAGGACTTTGAAGTCCACCCGTTCCGGTTTGACGATGCCCTCATAGAGGGCCGTGTAGCTGAGGACGGCGTTGGCCGCATAGCCGTAAGGATTGTCCCCGAATGTCAGAGCTGCTTTCTCTTGCCCCATGGCCGGCGGGATCCCGATCGCCAGCCAGGCGACGACGGCAGCCCATAAGAACTTCTTTGGTCGCATTCCGCAGATCACGTTTCGTCCCTCCCCCGCTGAAAAGGATGCCGGCCTACCCTTTCCCCGCACAGCATGGTAGACACCTACTGATTGACTCTCGCTCAAACCCAGTTGGAAAACTTAATGTTTGATGTTTGTATCATATGAGTGGGGGAAAAATCAAGCAAAACGCCGGCACCGGAATTCGCATCAGGCGGAGCGCAGACTGTAGACAAACTG
Organism: Candidatus Tectimicrobiota bacterium; assembly: GCA_016193065.1. GTDB lineage: Bacteria > JACPSX01 > JACPSX01 > JACPSX01 > JACPSX01 > JACPSX01. The sequence continues at coordinate 24,865 of JACPSX010000127.1, forward strand.
CCCCGCCGCCAGGAGCTGCAGCGAGGCATCGTGCCCCTCTTTTCTGACCTGAAGACCATTGGCCGAAAGTCCTTCCGGAAACTTCGTGGCTCTCTCCTCTCCCCAGGATCCTGGAGTTGAGCGTACCCCCGTTCCCGAATGCATCGAAGAGAACAGAAATCGATGCCGGATGCCGGGATTCGCGTTAACCGCGCTCGCACATGAAAGTAGGCAACCTGTTGAGCTCTTCCGCCCCCTGGGCGGTCACAATCACGGTGCCGCCGATGTTCACCCGGTGCTTTCCCTGGCACGCGTTGGGCTCAAAGGCAAAAACCATCCCTTCCTTTAAGGTCATATCGGCGTCTCTTAGGGCCGGCACTTCGGGGGCCACCCCCTTATACCGATCGATTCCGGGAAGCGCGCTGATCCCCACCCCGGTGAGGCCGATCCAGAAGAGAGGATTCAGGCTGTGGATGAGGGGCGTCAGTTGCCAGGCTCCCGCCTCAGCCAATGGGGCCCCCATGGCCTTCACGACTTCGCCAAACGTGTTTCCCGGCCGCAGCATCTGGAGCCCGGCTTCGTACGCGCGCCGCGCCACCCCCGCCAACTCCCGATTCACCGGATGGACGGGAGGAATGGCAACACACATCTGGATCTGCACCTCCAAACCGCCGTAGCGGGGAAAGATCTCGGCCAGAACCAGATCGCCTTCCTTGAGGATCCGCGGAGGCTGAGGCCGAAACAGCCACATGGGGGCACCCCAGCTCGGATTGTCGGGCCCGGAATGGAGAATCAACGGACTTATGTAAGGGGACGTACTGCCGCTGGCGCCGTTTCGGTAGAGTATATTCATGACCCCCGCGTAGACCTCGGCCTCACTCGCCCCCGGTTTGCAGAGGCGCAACATCTCCTGGGAAGCTTCCTCGCCGATCTCGGCGGCCCTCCGCACCAGCGCCAGCTCCTCGGCGCTTTTCGGCCAAATCCGCTTGAGAAACGGCACGGTCACCTCCCGGAAGCGAGCCTTCGGCAACGCATCGAGTACATACTTCCACGTTGCGTAGGGCGCCCATCCTTCGAATTCCCCGGGACCACCGGCCTGGGTACCGATCACGCCGATCGCGGCATTCTCGCAGCCCTTCTCGCGGAGCACGCCCACAATGCCGGGCCCGCTGGCGCCGACCCGCATGTCGCTGACCCAACTGGCTTCCCCGCGCAGAGAGCTCTCCAGGTGGGAAGCCAGGTCGAAAACCGCCCAGGCGAGATGAACCAACTCCCCTTCCAGGGGAAAAATCACGATCCCACCGGAGCGATCATTGGTCAGATAGCGGTCCAACTGTTCCCGACCCTTCGAGCCGAAGAGGATCAGGCAGTCGAGCCCTTCCTCTCTCATCAGGCTTCTGGCCAGAGCCCAACGACGATCCCGTTCCGCCAGGGAAAGGGCAGGATAGCGGGCGGTGTTCATGAGATCTTACCTCCTCAAGAGGGGAGCAACCTGGACATGGAATCTCCTGAGCTGCTCCACGGGGTTCAGGGAAGCAAACATGATGAATATCCTTCGGAGCGCCGGCACTTTCTTTTTCCAGGACAACCAGGTACTGACCAGCTCGGCAACCGCCTCGGGCGGCCCAAAGGTGCCTCGTTCCTTCAGCAAATCAAAGGGCGGAGCCCCTTGCACCTGATAGTAGCCTTTGCGGATCCGGGACGCATAGAACCGCTGCGCCTCCTCCAGCGCCTTCTTAGGGTCGTTGTTGATGTTTATGGAACCGTAGGAATTGAGCGTAATGTCCCACTTGTCGTCGGCAATCGTTCGCCCGAACTCCTTGCCCGCAGCCTTGATGCGCTCCATGCCCTCGACAAGCTCCGCCTCACCAACGCTGTCAAGGTCGGGGAGCCAACCGTCACAAAAACGGGCAATCCTGCGAATGACGGAATCAATGAACCCACTGGGTTGCTTCACGTCGGGATGCCACTCCTTTTCCGCTTTCCAATATCCCCCGCCCCACAGGATCGGAGGGTGCGGCTTCTTGACAGGCTTCGGCTCAAAGTAGTAATCCTTAAGCTGGAAGTACTTCCCCTGGTAAGAGACCTCCCCGTCCTCTGTCCACAACTTCTTCAAGCACTCCAGCATCTCGTCCGCCCGACCGGCTCGTTCTTTGTAAGAAACCCCCATCATCTCGAACTCGGAAGGGATCCATCCAACGCCGGCCCCCAGAATGAACCGCCCCTTTGAG
>JACPSX010000123.1 GCA_016193065.1 Candidatus Tectimicrobiota bacterium
CCCCCAGGGGTGTGTAGTACCTTCAAAAAATCAGATACTTAAGGAGAGAAGCACGGTTGAAGGGTGAGCGTTGATAGCTGATCGCTTTCCATACATAAAAGAGGAGGAGATCTCATGGCTCGCAAGAGAGGACAGATGTATATGTGGGTCCTCTGGTGTGGGGTTCTTCTAGCTGCCTTGGCTGTCCATTCTTTGGTTTGGGCCCAGGCAAAACCTGTGATTAAGATCGTCAGTCAGAGTCCCCTGTCCGGGGAGCAGGCGGCTCTGGGAGAGCAGGTGAAACTGGGGGCGCAGCTCGCTGTGGATGAGTTAAAGAAGAACATTGAGGCCAAGGGGTTTAAGGTCGAATTTGTCCCCTACGATGATCAGGCCAAGCCCGATGTGGGGGTGGCCAACGCGAAGAGCATGGTGGCGGACCCCGATGTGTTGGTCATCATCGGCCATTTTAACTCGGGGGTTGCCCTGCCGGCCTCGGAAGTTTACAAGGATGCCGATCTGGTCATGATCTCACCAGCCAATACGAATCCCAAGATTACGGACCGCAATTACAAAAATGTAAACCGGGTCTGCGGCCGCGATGACGTGCAGGGGCCCGTCGGAGCCCAGTTTGCTGCCAAGGACCTCAAGGTGAAGTCCGTCTATGTCATTCACGACAAGACTCTCTACGGTCAGGGAGTTGCCGATGCCTTTGTGGAAGAGGCCAAGAAGTTGGGGCTCAAGGTTCTCGGCTATGAAGGGACCGAAGAGAAAGCCAACTTTGATCCCATCATTAATCCCATGCGCGCGAAGAGTCCGGACCTGGTCTACTTCGGCGGAATTTACAATCAGGGGGCGATCCTCCTGAAACAGATGCGCGAAAAAGGGGTGAAGGCCATCTTCCTGGGGCCCGATGGGCTGGACTCCTCGGAGATGGTTAAGATCGGCGCAAAGGCCGTGGTGGGGAGCTACTACACCACCGTGGCGGGTCCCCCTTCCGCATACCAGGAGGCTGCCAGTTTCGTGAAGAGATTCAAAGGAAAATTTGGCAAGGACCCCGAATCCTTCAGCATGTACTCCTATGATTCCGCGGCAGTGGGGGTGAAGGCCCTGGAGATTGCCATTGCGGATGCCCAAGGGAAAAGGCCGACCCGGGCCCAGGTGAGCGTGGCAGTGCGGAAGATAAAAAACTTTAAAGGAATCACCGGCACCATCACCTTCGACAGCAAGGGGGATCCCGTCAAGGCCAAGTACTTCGTGCTCAGGTTTGCCGAGGAGAAGTACCCGGGCAGCATCGTGAAGACTCTCGAGCTCGGAGCGCCTCAGCCGAAGAAAGGGTAAAGCGTTTGAGAGCTCCCACAGTACCGCGCCGTGCAGCCGTAGTGCCGAGATGAGATGGAATTTGCCCTAGCCCTGGCCCCCCAAGTCCTCGTAGATGGCCTGGTCTTGGGGTTCATGTACGCCCTGATCGCGCTGGGCTACACGATGGTCTACGGGGTGCTCCAGTTCATCAACTTCGCCCACAGTGAAATTTTTGTCCTGGGGGCCTTCGTCGGCGTCGAGATCCTGTTGGGCCTGCAGGGGGCGGGTGTGCTGGCGGGGATCCCGGTCTGGGTCCTCCTGCCGGTTCTGGTGGCTGCCGGCATGGCGGCCAGTGGCTTTCTGGCCGTCGGTGTCGAACGGGTGGCCTATCGCCCCTTGCGGGGTGCTCCTCGTCTGGTCCCTCTCCTTTCCGCCATCGGCATCTCCTTCTTCTTGCAGGATGCGATCCGCTTCCTGGAGAGCATCTGGCGCAACGCCTTTTATCTGACCTATCCCTCTCTGGAGGGGCTGGATCGACGGATCCAGCTCGGCCCCGCCCTCGACATCTCGGTGAAGTCTCTGGTCGTGATTGGTTCCTCGATCCTCATGCTGGTGGGCCTGACCTTCCTGGTCAACAAGACGAAGATGGGCAGGGCCATTCGAGCTGTGGCTCAGGATCCGGAAACGGCCAGCCTTATGGGGGTTGACGTGAACCGGGTTATTTCTCTCACGTTCCTAATCGGCGGGGCCATGGGGGGAGCCGCCGGGGTCCTCTTCGGCATCCAGTATAGCCTGATCAGCCCCTACACGGGGTTCATCCCCGGGATCAAAGCGTTCACGGCGGCCGTGCTCGGGGGGATCGGCAACATCCCCGGGGCCATGGTGGGCGGCCTTGTCCTGGGGCTTCTGGAATCCTTTTCCGCTTCTTACCTGTCGCTGCTCACCGGAGGTGCTTTCGGAGCCGAGTACAAGGACATCTTCGCGTTTTCTATTCTCATCCTGATCCTCATCCTGAGACCCAAGGGGCTTTTGGGTGAAGTGGTGGGGGAAAAGGCATGAGAGCCCTTAAATATCTTGCCCTGGCCCTGCTCTACATCGGCGGCACCTCTCTCCTGGTGATTGTTTTTCCCCGCTCCCTGCCGGCATTCCTGGCCTTTCAGAGCTCTTTGCTGCTGCTCTACTATCTGCCGCTGTCCCCTCATCTGCGGATCTCTCTGGCCTTTGCCGTCCTCGCGCTCCTCATGCCCCTGATCGGCACCATCAATGGGTATTATCTCGAGATTGCGATCCAGGTGGGGATCTTCGTGGCCCTGGCCCTGGGGCTCAACATCGTGGTCGGCATGGCCGGTCTGCTGGATCTTGGTTACGTGGCCTTTTTCGCGGTGGGTGCTTACCTGTGGGCGATTTTCGGCTCTTCCCAGGCCAACGAGTTTATCCCCCGTTCCTGGCTCGAGTTTCCTTTGCCCCCTGCCTGGTTCTTTGTTTTCCTCCTGCTTGGAGTCGTGGCGGGGGCCTGCACCGGTTTCATTTTAGGGCTGCCCGTCTTGCGATTGCGGGGGGACTATCTGGCCATCGTGACGCTCGGGTTTGGCGAGGTGATCCGGGTGCTGGCCAACAACCTGGATAAGCCCATCAACTTGACGAACGGGCCCAAGGGAATCACCCCGATTCAACGGCCGCCGCTCTTTTTCCAGCACCTCTTGGAGAACTTGGGTTTTTCCGTCTCGACGCCGGCGCTTTACTCCCTCTAGTTTTATTTTCTGGTTCTGCTGGTGGTCCCCGCAGTCATCACCGTCACCCGCCGCCTGGACCATTCCCCCATCGGCCGTGGCTGGGAGGCCATTCGGGAGGACGAACTGGCGGCGGCCAGCATGGGGGTCCCCTTGATTCGCATGAAGCTGCTTGCCTTTGCCATCGGGGCCTCCTTTGCCGGGATCATGGGGGTCATCTTCAGCGCCAAACAGTATTTCATCAATCCGGAAAGCTTCACCTTCATGGAATCCATCGGGGTCCTGGCCATGGTGATCCTGGGAGGGATGGGAAGCATCCCCGGAGCCATCCTTGGCGCCAGCCTCGTCACGGTCTTGAACCTCCAGGTGCTCAAGGGTCTCTCTCTGTGGCTCAATACACTGCGGAATTCCGGGCAGATTCTCTCCATTCCTTTTCTGGGTGACTTTGCCTTGAGCCAGCTTCCGGCTCAACTGGAACCGGCCAAGTATGAGCGCATGGTTTTTGGTATCATTATTGTGTTGATGGTCATCTTCCGGCCCCAGGGGATATGGCCTGCTCGCAGACGTCTGGGAAAGGCCGGAAGGGCATAACATGGCTTTGCTGGAAGCAGTGGGGATCCGCAAATCGTTTGGCGGGCTCTTGGCCCTCAGCGAGGTTGATTTACGCCTCGAGCCGGGGGAAATTGCCAGCATCATCGGCCCCAACGGGGCCGGAAAAACGACCCTCTTTAACATCTTGACGGGCCTTGATCTTCCGGACTCCGGGGCAATCTGGTTCGGCGGACGACCGGTGACGGGGCTCAAGGCCGAGCAAATCACCGCCCTGGGCATTGCCCGCACATTCCAGAACATCCGGTTGTTTGCGAACATGAGCGTGCTGGAAAACGTCCTGGTCGGAATGCACTGCCGGCTTCCCTTCCGGCTCTGGAGCGTGCTGGCCAGAAGCCGGCGCTTTACGGAAATGGAGGAGAAGGCCTGGGAACAAGGACAGGCGCTCTTGGAACTGGTCGGCCTCCAGGACAAGCAAAATGAGCTGGCTCGAAATCTCCCCTACGGGGATCAGCGCCGGCTGGAGATTGCCCGGGCGTTGGCCGCGCGCCCGATGCTCCTGCTGCTGGACGAGCCTACGGCAGGCATGAATCCCGGAGAGGCTCGCGTTTTGATGGAATTCCTGCGCCGCCTGGTGGAGCAGTTTGAGGTCACCCTCCTCCTCATCGAGCATAATATGCGCGTCGTGATGTCCATATCCGATTGGGTCAGCGTTTTGGATCACGGGGAGAAGATCGCCGAGGGGACGCCCGAGGAGGTGCAGCAAAATCCCCGGGTCATGGAGGCGTATCTGGGGAGCAAAGACTGGGGGAAGGGGAGTCTCCAACGCGATGCTTGAAATCGAGGATCTTCATGTTCACTATGGCTCCATCCCGGCCCTGCGGGGGATCTCCCTGTTTATTCCGCGGGGGGAAGTGGTGGCTCTGTTGGGGAGTAACGGCGCCGGCAAGAGCACGACGCTGAAAACCATCTCGGGTCTGTTGAAGCCCAAGCAGGGAACGATGCGACTAAATGGGGAGCGCATCGATGGGCTTCCACCCTATGCGGTCGTGCAGAAGGGGGTTTCCCACGTCCCCGAAGGGCGGCGGATCTTCAACCGGATGACGGTCCGCGAAAACCTGGAAATGGGTGCTTACACCCGCCGGGACGGAGAGATTGCCCGGGACATGGAGAGGGTTTTTGAACTCTTCCCTCGGCTGGCCGAGCGCTGCAATCAAGTGGCGGGAACCCTGTCCGGCGGGGAGCAGCAAATGCTGGCCATCGGCAGGGCTCTCATGTCGAACCCCTCCCTGCTGTTGATGGACGAGCCCTCCCTGGGACTGGCTCCCCGCCTGGTGGAGATGATCTTTCGCGTGATCGAGGAGATCCGCAGCCGTGGCACCACGATTTTTCTGGTGGAGCAAAATGCCCTTATGGCCCTCTCCGTGGCCCGCATGGCCTACGTTCTGGAAACGGGTCAGATCGTAGGTTCAGGAGAAGCCGCAGTGCTCCTGCGTGACCCGAAGGTGCGCCAGGCGTACCTGGGGGAACCCCCGGAGAGTGCTGAAAACCCCGGTTAGCATCCGTTTCCCCTGAGGGGACGGTTGGCAAGGAAAGGGGAAGAGGAGAATGTCATGGCCCAGACCTACCATAACTTCGTCGCCGGGAAATGGGTCCCGGCCCGGTCAGGAAAAACCTTTGAGAGCATCAACCCGGCGCGGAAAAAGGAGGTGCTTGGGATCTTCCCCTGCTCCGAAGCCGCGGATGTGGCCCAGGCTGTACAGGCAGCCCGCCGGGAGTTTCGACGCTGGCGTCTGACACCGGCCCCGAGGCGGGCTGAAATTATGTTCCGGGCCGCGGAAATCATGGTGAGCCGGAAAGAGGAACTGGCTCAAATCATGACCCGGGAGATGGGGAAGGTTTTGAAAGAGAGCCGGGGGGATGTACAGGAAGGCATCGACATGACCTACTTCATTGCCGGGGAAGGGCGGCGGCTTTATGGAGAGACAACCCCCTCGGAATTGCCCGATAAGTTTGCCATGTCCATCCGGGTTCCCGTTGGAGTGGTAGCGGCCATCACCCCCTGGAATTTTCCCCTGGCCATCCCCACCTGGAAGATTGTCCCGGCCCTGGTGTCTGGCAACACGGTGGTGTTCAAGCCGGCCGAGGACACCCCCCTGGTGGCAACTATGCTCGTGCAGATCTTCGAGGAAGCGGGTCTTCCGGGCGGAGTCTTAAACTTGGTCCATGGGTTTGGCGAAGAGGCGGGAGCCGCCCTCGTGGCTCATCCGGGCGTGGATCTCGTATCGTTTACCGGTTCCTGTGAGGTGGGTCAGCAAGTGGCCGTGCGCTGCGCTCAGGATTTCCGCAGGGTTTCCCTGGAGATGGGGGGCAAGAACGCGATTCTCATCATGGAGGATGCGGATCTGGATCTGGCTGTGGAGGGAGCCGTCTGGGGGGCCTGCGGCACCACGGGACAGCGCTGCACGGCGGCCAGCCGCCTGATCGTCCATAAGCAGGTTGCCCGAGAGTTCACCGAGCGGTTCGTCAGCGCCGTGTCCCGGCTGCGCCTGGGAGATGGAATGAAAGCTGAAACGGACGTGGGACCCGTTATTAACGAGGCCCAGCTCAAACGGGTCGACTCCTATACCCAGATTGCCCGCCAGGAGGGGGCTTCCATCCTGTGCGGAGGAGAGGTGGCTGTGGAGGGGGAATGCGCCGAGGGATTTTTCTATAAGCCCACAGTGTTTGCTCAGGTGACACCGCTGATGCGGATTGCCCGCGAGGAGATCTTCGGGCCCTGTCCGGCGCTCCTTCCCGTGGGCAGCTTCGAGGAAGCCCTGGAGGTTGCCAATAGCACTTCTTACGGCTTGTCTTCAGCCATTTACACCCGGGACGTGAACCGGGCCTTCGTGGCCATCCAGGAGCTGGCAGCGGGGATCACTTACGTGAACGCTTCGACCATCGGGGCCGAGGTTCACCTCCCCTTTGGCGGGATTTGCCACACGGGGAACGGTCACCGGGAAGGAGGGAAAACAGTCCTCGACATTTTTACCGAGTGGAAGGCCGTCTACGTGGACTACAGCGGGAAGCTCCAGAAGGCCCAGATTGATCGATAGGTCTGGTGCGGAAAACGGTGCATTCCCGGCACCAAGGTCGCCTCTTGCTATCCCGCAGAACGGAAATATATTGAAAAGGCAGGAACGGGTAGGTGGGGGCCCTTTTTAAGAGGCTTTCAATCGACCTTTGATCAGCAAGGCAGGGAGGGTGGTTCCATGCCTACTTACACATTCAAATGCCAGGACTGCCACGAGGAGTTTAGCCTGAAATTAACTTTTCAGGAGCGGGAGGCCAAAGAATATAAGTGTTCGAAGTGCGGCGGGAAAAACCTGGAGCCGGTC
>JACPSX010000124.1 GCA_016193065.1 Candidatus Tectimicrobiota bacterium
AAGAGACTACATCCAGCGTGGTGACGATCTTGGCCAGCAGCGCGGGGTTCCGGTAAGTGACTCCGGTGACCAGTGTACCCAGACGGATCCGGGACGTGCGGGCGGCGATCCCGGCCAGCAAAGTGTAGGCCTCCAGCATCGGATCCGTGCGGAGGCCGACATTGGAAATTTGATAGAAATGGTCCATGACCCAGAGGGAGTCAAAGCCGGATTTCTCCGCGGCGCCGGCGATATCGGTCAGCCGCTCGAACAACCGGTCCGCGGGAACGCCGGGATAGGTAAAGTTCGGAATCTGCAAACCGAAGTGCGGCATCTCTTTCATCCTCTTGTCAGGGGCAATACCACGATTACCAGGGGCGGGCGGTCTTCGTCAAGGCAAAAATGCGGGGGGAGCCGGGAAGCGGTAACTTGACGATCACAGCGCGAGGATCTACCCTATGTCAGCAAAAGCATCTTTCGGGGTCCTTCCGCCGCTCTTGGCACGCGAGGGTGCTGCTATGATCGAAATCGTCCGCGCCCACGAGCACTACCACTTTCAGAACGACTGGCTTTCCAGTTTCTGGCATTTCTCCTTCGATGAATTTTATGATCCGAACAAAGTCGCTTTCGGCGCTCTGCGGGTCTTCAACGATGACACGGTGCAACCCAACCGAGGATTCGGCACCCACTCCCACCGCGAGATGGAGATCGTCACCTATGTGATCAGCGGTCGAGTGGCCCACCGGGACAGCACGGGATCCCAATTCCTGATCCAGCCCGGTGAGGCCCAGCGCATGAGCGCGGGGACCGGGATCAGCCACTCCGAGATGAATCCCGACCCCGATGAGCCCGTCCACTTTTTGCAGATCTGGATTATCCCGGCCGAAAAAGGGATCGAGCCGAGCTACGAACAGAAAGGGTTCCCCCGGGATCAGCGTCAAGGGGTCCTCTTGCCCATCGTTTCGGGGCAGGGGATTCCCGGAGGTCTCCGGATCCACCAAGACACCACATTCTATGTATCCTGCCTGAACAGCGGGGACAGCGTGACCCACCACCTGGCTTCTGCGGCCCGCAAAAGTTATCTCTTTGTCATAGAAGGGAAAATACAGCTCAACGGGGAGGTGCTTCAGGCACGTGACGTCGCAAGACTAACCGCGCACGATGATCTTCAAATAAAAGCTAGCGAGTCCTCAGAGTTGATTCTTCTGGACCTCCCCTGAGGCCAGCTTGAAACAATCGTTGCCCCCCAGTTTATCATCAAGGAATTATTACGCCCCTCAGATCCTCGGGGGCGCCCCCTTGGGCTCCCGAACGGCTTGCGGCGAGACTCTTCCGAGCCAAATCAAGGGGTATCGAGCGCAACCCGTGAGGTTGCCTGCGGGGGCTACCCCGTCGGACCCAAAAGACCGAAGAGGCTGCCCCGTTCGCCATTCCGTATGGGGAAACTGGGGTTGGGTAAGCGAAATAATCTTCTTGACACTCCTGGATTGTGCCGATAATATAACTGCACACTCATCAGGGAGGGTCTCATGGTGGGTGGCATTGTGAACGGAGAGACCCTAGACCGATATTGGCTTGCGACAGGAAAATGACCGGAATGCGTGCCTTGAGAGTTCCTCGGTTTGGATGCCTTCAAGACTCCCCTTCCTCTCGGTCCCTGATCCCCAAGACAATGTCAATGATTGAAGGAGGTACCTGTGGGTACTAAGTTGTACGTAGGGAATTTGCCCTATACAACGACCGAGGAGCAGCTCAGTGAGCTCTTCTCAAAGCATGGAAACGTCCTGTCGGCCCGCGTGGTCACGGACAAATACACGGGCCGCTCCCGAGGCTTCGGCTTCATCGAGATGTCGAGCCCCGACGAGGCCCAGCAGGCGATCAACAGCCTGGACGGCGCTCAGATGGGTGGCCGGGCCCTCAAGGTCAACGAGGCCAAGCCCCAGGAAAGGCGCGAAGGCAGCTACGGCGGCGGCGGTGGCAGGGGCCGGCGCGAGGAGCGCTGGTAAAGTAATTTAGACTGATACCATAGCTTCACACATCAGTCCGGAAGGGGTCACTCTGGAGGAGTGACCCCTTCTTTTTTTCTCCGGCCTTCCCGGAGAGCAAACGAGCGAGACCGCTAACAAGTCCTACCCGGAGCCTGTGCCCCAGTGTATACTTTCCACAATCACTTCCCAAAAGAGGAGAATCCTATGTCCACCCAGCCAGTGCCGGAGGCTCTCAACCCCGATATCCGCAAGCGGGACATCGTCGTGGAAGCGGACGGCGAAACTCTGGAGAAGATGCTCAAAATGGGTCACGTGCGCGGGTTCACCGTGATGTGCGATGAAGGAGAACGTGTCGGCGGGAACGACACGGCACCCTCTCCTCTGGCCTACTTCACCATCGGAATCGGATTTTGACTGCTCACCCAGGTTGCCCGGTACGGGCACATGATGAAGGTCCAGATCGACAAGGCGCGGGTGCGGGTTGTGGGGAAGTACCACTCCGAGGGCTCTGTCCTCGCCCAGACGATTCAGGCGCACTGCCAGGGAGTGGAGACCCACCTGGAGGTCGAGTCGCCGGAACTCCCGGAGAAGGTGGCTGGCGTGATTCGCAACGCGGAAAACGGTTGCTACACGATCCAGGCCATCAAGAATCCGGCCCCCGTGCAGACCACGGTCTCCCTGAACGGCAAACCCTTCGACTGGGAATCCTACTAGAAAATCCCCCTGCTCCCCCCTTTAAAAAGGGGGGCAAGGGGGGATTTCGCAAGGGAGGGAGTGAACAGGACATTTTCGGATCAGGGTTAGAGGATCACACTCCCAGGAGGGTCTTACGGAGCGCCCCCTCGCTCTGCAGTTGTTCCGCGCCCCCCTCGAAGACCATGAGTCCGTTCTGCATGCCGTAGATCCGGTCGGCGCAATCGAGAACCCGGACCACGTTTTGTTCCACGAGGAGAATCGAGGTCCGGTAACGATCCCGGATCGAGCGGATGACCTCGAAGAGCCTCTGCACCAGGAGGGGAGCCAGGCCCCCCGAGGGCTCGTCCAGCATGAGCAGCTTGGGGCCGGCCGCAAGGCCCATGCCGATGGCCAGCATTTGCCGCTCCCCGCCGCTGAGGACTCCGGCTTTGCCGTTGCGGCGCTCCTTCAAGACCGGAAACAGGCTGTAGATCCGGGAGAGGTTTTCCTCGAGACGGGGGGGGTCGGACAGCGTGCACCCACCCATCTCCAGATTCTCCGCCACGGTCAGCTCCGTGAACACGATCCCCCCCTGGGGCACGTAAACCATCCCCTCGCGGATGTTGACGAACGGCTTGCGGCCGCTCACCGTCTCCCCCTGAAAAACCACTTCGCCCCGATCCAGAGGAAGCACCCCGACAATGGCTTTGAGGAGTGTCGTTTTGCCGGCGCCGTTGTGGCCAATGAGTCCCACGATCTCTCCCGGTTCGACGCGCAGGGAAACGCCCTTGACGACCGTTTTCCCCGAGTAGGAGACTTCAACTCCAGCGACGTTCAGCAGCATGAGCAGTCCCCAGATAGGCTTTGAGAAGTTCCGGGTGATTTCGGACCGCTTCCGGCGGCCCCTCGAGTATCACCCCGCCCTCCACGAGAACGACGAGATAATCGGAAATCCCCATGACCACTTCCATATTGTGCTCGATGAGAAGGATCGTCTTCCCCCCCTGGGCGACGGTCTTCTGAAAAAGATCCGAGAGGCGGTTCACCATGGACCCGTCCAGCCCCACGGTGGGCTCGTCGAGCAGCAGGAGCTCCGCCCCCGTGGCCAATACCCGGCCGAAGCTCAGGAGCCGCTGCTCCCCGAAGGAGAGGTCGTGGGCCAGGACCTCGGCCCGCTTCTCCAGCTCGATGAAGCGCAGAATCTCCTGCGCCCGCTCCACAGCGGGCCCGTCCCGATGCGAACCACGGGGGGCGAAAATGGCGTGCAGCGGATTCTCACCACGCTGGCCGGGGACCGCCACCAGGATATTTTCCAGCACCGTGAGGTGGCGGAACACGCGGGGGTCCTGGAGCATGCGCCCGATCCCCAGGGTGGGGATCCGGTGCGGGGGCATCCCGTTGAGCTTCCTGCCGCGGTAGAGGATCTCCCCGGAATCCAGCGGGAGAAGGCCCGAGATCAGGTTGAAGATCGTCGTCTTGCCGGCGCCGTTGGGGCCGATGAGGCTGGTGATCTTCCCCTCTTCCACGGAAAAACTGACGTGGTTTACCGCCCGCAGGCCTTCGAAATCTTTCACTCCGTCCCGGACTTCGAGCAGAGCCATGGCCGTCACTCAAAGCGATAGCGGCCCACAAAGCCCTGGGGCCGGTACAACATGAGGCCCATGAGCAGGAGGCCGAAGATCATCTGCTGCACGGGTCCCGCCACGGCGCTGGGCAGTCCCACGAAGCGCAAGCCCTCGGGGAGCAGGATCAGAATGGCGGCGCCCAGGATCGATCCCCACCAGTTCCCGCTCCCCCCGATGATGACGATCGTGAAGATGAAGATGGACTCTCCCAGGGCAAAGCTGTCGGGCCCGATGTAGCGGATGTAGTGAGCATAGAGCCCGCCGATGAGGGCCGCCATGCCCCCGGCCGCCGCGGACGCCAGAACTTTGTAGAGCCCCACGTTCTTGCCCAGGATCAGCGCCGGCACCTCGTCGTCGCGGATGGCTCTCAGCGTGCGCCCGAACGGGGACTCCACGAGGCGATGCAGAGCCCACAGGATCACAACCGCGGCGAGAAGGGTCAAGCCAAAATAGCTCCAGTTGGAAGTGAAGGGGAGCCCCGCCAGCGTGGGCCGCGGAATTCCGTAAATCCCGAAGGGGCCGTTGGTCAGCGACACCCAGTTGTGAAAGATGCCGTGGGTGATGATCTGCAACCCCATGGTGGCCAGGATGAAGTAGTCGTCCCGGAACCGCAGGAAGAGGGCAGCAGCGAGAGCGGCGACCAGGGCGGCAACCGTAACGGCGGCTCCCAGCCCGAGGAAAGGGTTCACCCCCAACTTGGTGACCAGGAGCGCCGAGGTGTAGGCCCCGATGCCGTAGAAGACCGCATGGGCGAGCGACAGAAGCCCCGCGTAACCCACCATCAGGTTCAGGGAGGCGCCGAGCACGCTGTAAATGACGATGAGCGTGAGGAGATGCAGTAGATACGCCATGCTAGGCCCCTCTCACCGCGAGCTTCTTGCCGAAGATCCCCTGGGGCCGGAACAGGAGAAAGAGGACCAGGATCGCGAAGGCGATCGTGTTTTGCCAAGCCGCCGAGATCTCGATGACGGCCAGGTTCTGCACCAGGCCCAGGATGAAGGCGCCGATGGCCGCCCCGGGCAGGTACCCCACTCCCCCCACAATCACGGACACCGCCGCCACCAGCACGATGGCGAATCCCGTGTCGGGACGGACCCCCACGTCAAGGCTCACGAAGACGGAGGCCAGGGCCGCCAGCCCCGATCCCAGGGCGAGGATGTAGAGATAGAGCCGGTCCACGTGGATCCCCACGGTCACGGCCAGCTCCGTATTGTTGGCCAGAGCCCTCATCTCCTTGCCCAAGCGGCTGCGTCTGAAAAAGAGCTGCAGCCCGGCAAACACCGCCAGGGAGACGGCCAGCGCCACGACGTGCAGGGAGGTGAGGGTCACCACGCCCAGGTCGTACGCCTCCAGGGGGCCCTGGCGGATCACCAGGGTCTCCGTCCCGAAGACGGCCGCCACCAGGTTTTGCAGGAAGATAAAGAGGCCCAGGGAGCTGATCATGTACGTGGCCAGGCCCGCCCCCCGCCGGCGCAGGGGCCGGTACACCACGAGTTCGATCAGCCCGCCAAAGAACGCGACCAAAACAACCGTAACCAACGCAGCGGGGATGAACGGCAGTCCCAGCTTGGCGCCGATCAGAAAGAGCACGTAGCCGGCCAGGGTGTACACCGCCCCGTGGGCCACGTGAAAGATCTTGCTCGTGTTGTAGACAATAGCAAAGCCCAGGGCCATCAAAGCGTAGATGGTCCCGCCCACGATGCCATTGACCAGGAACTGGAGAATAACCACGGTCAGCTCCGATCCGAAAATAGGGGCTCTGCACCAGTTCGGGACAAACGACCCCACGCCTTTCTCCGTTCGGCCCTGTCAAAGGTTGAACGGAGTGGACAGTGATTTGCGCCGCGCCGTCAAAGGGGTTCTTCACCGCATGTCCGGCCGATCGGAACCACACTGCGACTTAAAGCTTGGCTACGTCGATCCGCCGTTTGTCCTCCTTAAACGGCACCTTGGTAACAGTAGCGCGGATCTCTCTCTGAGGACCACCTCGATCCCCCCAAACGACTGTAACGTCCATCCCCGGCTCGGCAAAGTCCTTGTCGATCACGCAAAGGGAGATCATTTGGCGGAAATAAGGACTATAAACGCGAGATGTGGAGCACCCGACAACGTTTCCATCCTTCAGGACTTTATCGGGATCCAACGAGTGTTTATGATTGACCCGGGGCAGTTCCATCGGGGTGGGTATCGGCCCTGCGCGGAACAAGGCAGCATAGACATCAATAACGTCTTCACTATTCCATTTGAGTCCAACGATCCGCCGGGCGGGTCCGCCGGCGTTCTTCTCAACAATGAGTGCTTCTCGTCCCATGAAGTCGTGGGTGTCGAGAGAGACTTCTTTATCCCAGCCAAGCTCAAAGGGCGAACGCATTAGTTCGCTGGGATCGGACCATTCATAGCTTCCGCCTTTGGTGTCCAGTTTGTGGGCCTTCGAGCTCCCTCCCGTTGTCGATGCTGCGGGCCAGAAGTCTCTGCCGATGGTGGGGAAGCAGCCTTCAACGTGGCTGATCAGTTGCGACCTTCCGCCAAGTAATCTGAGCCCGAATTCTTTGCCTGCTTCGTGGATAGCCACCCAAATGTCATTACCGATCTCTGAGGGGCCATGAACTTCGTATCCCAGTTCTCCGGTCACGCCCGTCCTGAGAATGCGGACATCGTGTTGCCCGATCTTCGTCATCCTGGTGTAACTAAACTTAATATCCCGCAGGTTTTCCCGGGTCGTCTTCTCCATTACGTATAAGGACTTCGGCCCTTGTATGACGAACACGAATTCGTCAGGGCTGTCGATCCTTGCTTCAGCGTTTCGTTTGGCCTGCTGGAACCAATAGCTGAGCCAGTAAGCCCCGCCGCCGCTGTATCTATACTCTTCCTCGGAAATCTTGTAGAGGATGCCCTCGCCAGCCACTTTTCCCTGCTCGTTCGTTTGTATCGCATGTTTGATTTGGCCGAGATTGAATTTGTGCAGGTTATTTACACAGTAGTAGCTAAGGAACTCCAGCGCATCGGGACCCTTAATACGGAACTTGGTGAGTGCGCTCCAGTCACCCAGATAGGCCGTTTCGTGAAAGGACAAGCCTTCCTCGATGAAGTTAGTGTATTGCCAGGGAATCCATTCGGAGATGAACTTCCACATGATGTTGCAGGCGCCATGGTTCTCCTGGGCTGCCGCGGCCGGACTGAATACGGCTGGTCGCTCAAAATAGAAGGGCCGATCCCACTCAAGCGACCTCCTGTATTCCTCGCGAAACTTTTGGATGTCCAGTTGTGACATGAATAAGCTCCCTGCACTCTAAGCTTGGATGAGTAAATTAAGGTGTGCGGATCTCCAACTGGGGTAGCCGAGCCGCCGGTTGACCGAATTATAACCCCGGATCCGGCCGAGGTTTACGATGTGGCGGAAGTTCCAACTGACCAGCATATCCACCCGCGCTCGTATTGGGCACGCTCGGGCCGGGTTGCTTTGCGTGCCGAGACAATCCAGATCGATTCATCCTCACCTCGGAAACAATGGACCACTACGAGAATTCTCAGAGAAGCGCTCAACCCAAGCAAGATGAACCGATCGCCAGCCGCTGTACACTGTTACCGTAGCTTCCACCAATCGTCGGCCGTAAAAGTCTTCAGCCTGTCGAAGTACGGCTTGTGTCTCTCGATGTCACTACCGGTGACTTTTCCACCCAGAAGGTGCTGCAGGTGTTCGCTCAAGACGGACGCAATGGCATGAACCGCGTCGTGCCGGCTTAACCCCTCCTCTTGGAGTCGAGCGAGCGTATCGACCACAACTGTCTCGACGAGCGCAAGCTGATTCTCGACGATCACGTGCATGCCCGCATGCAGCCGCGCATTCGGGAGGCGAATCCGCTTGCGTCGATGATAGGACTCCACGAGCTCGATTCGCTCACCTTCGCCCACACCCAACCAGTCGTCAGCGTCTGGCCCTCTCTCGGGATCGTATCTCTTCAAGGATCCCTCCCGTTCGTCCTTCCGGGTCCCTCTAAGAGCTTGGCGATAATCTCGATGACGAGCAAGTACCTGTCCGTATCATCGCACGGTTAGACAGCGACGCCAGCCGTGCGGCAGGCTGCTTCCCACTGCGATTGAAGATCGAGATCCCGGACCCAGCGCTCGATGTATGCGCGGTCGAGTTCACCCCATCGGATTCTGAGGATTCCGGAAACGTCCTCGATCTGCCGCTCGGACTGCCCGAGCTTCGCCCATTCCAGCTTGGACACAATCACGTCCTCCGCACTCGCGATGAACAAGCGAAGGCCCTGAAAGTCGATGGCGGTACGACGATCAAACTCTGCGCTGCTGAACGGCCTGGACTTCCGGATGATGAGATCCACCTTCCAGCCCGTCGCAAGGTCGACTAGGTTGAACTGTGTTTGCCGCCGTTGTGCATCCAGCACGGCCTCCAAGTCCACATAGTACTCGGAATCCGGCAACAGCCGAACGAGCGAGCGCAACTGGTCAGGCGTGGCCGAGATGACAATGTCAATGTCTTGGGTCGCGCGCGGGACGCCATGATACGAACTGGCGAACGACCCAGTCAGCATGTACGGGATGCCTGCCTGGTCGAGTACCTCGGCGATGCGACGAAAGATTTCCTGTGCGGTCACCGCAGCACCGGGGGCAGCGTGCCGGATGCGAACGAGTATCGCAACAGCTCGCGTCTGAGCTCAGAGTCGGACCACTCCGGGTGTTGGCGGCGAAGGCGAACCAGAGACATCTCACGGGCAACCAGGCTCATTTCCACAGCGATCCGCAGACGTGCGCTTCCGGTCAAGCCTCCGTGGATCCTGGTCTGGAGCGCGGCCGCTGCCGGGCTGGTGTCTGTCATGGTTATTCCTCACGCGGCACGTTTTCGTGCGTCCGCTCCACAGCAATATTAGCCCGCAGTATATCCAGGCGAACCCAAAAACTCCATCGGAAACGTGATTTTGATGCTTCGGCAAGCCTGGGTGACCGTTCGCCTGGTTTTGACAAACTCTCCACAGGCTTCGACGCGCTTAGGATGAGCAGGAGAATTCCCTTCGCCCTTCGACAGGCTCAGGACGAGCGGCGGAGATGAGACCGACTCAACGCTCCCCTCACCTTTCTCCTCTCCCCCAAATCGGGGGAGAGGATAGGGAGAGGAGGAAGCACACGATAGGATGCGGTTCCCGTCAGCCCTTGTAGGGGACGAATTTGCCGCCCTTGATCGTGCGGACGGTCATGGGCTTGATGGAATCCCCGTTGGGCAGGAAGGTGGTCTTCCCGGTCACGCCCGGAAAATCCTTGATCGTCAGGAGCACGCTGCGCATCTTCTCGGCGTCGTAGCCCCCCTTCTCGATGGCCAGGGCCAGAATCTTCACCGCATCGTGGAAGCTCCCCGCGAAGTTATCCGGGATCTTGCCGGCCTTTTCCTTGTACTTCTTTACGAAGTTCGCCACCAGAGGGTCCTTGCTGTCCGGATCGAAGGCCGGAATTGCGTAGATGATCCCTTCGGCAGCCTTGCCTGCCACATCGATGAGCTCGGCCGCTTCCGTGGCCGAATTACTCAGGATCTGGGCTTTGATCCCCAGTTCGGCCGATTGCTTGACGACCTGGGCCAGAGCCTTAGTCCCGGTCCCCAGGATCGCCAGGATCTCGGGTCTGGCCGCCCTCACCTTGGTGAGCTGGGAGCGAAAATCGGTCCCCGCATTCTCGTAGGCGTCAACTACTATAATCTCTCCCCCGAGCTCTTTGGTCTTCCTCTCCATGGTCTCCTTGTAGTACCGCCCCACCTCATCGTTCACATGGAGAACTGCGATCTTCTTCT
>JACPSX010000125.1 GCA_016193065.1 Candidatus Tectimicrobiota bacterium
GTGGCCGTCGAGCTGGCGGGAGCCAAGAGAGGCCTCGGCGCGTCCCTGTGGCACTCGTGGCAGATCCTGCGGATCGAGGACATGTACGTCGGGTTGGTACTCATCGCAATCCTCGGGGTCTTGGTGACCTACGGTCTGGAAGCGCTCGCCGGCCGGCTGATGCCGTGGCAGGTGGATCTGTTGCGGTTGAAGGGGCAGCGCTGATGGACAAGCGCGCAGTTCCCCTGGGTAGCGTCGTTTCCCCCGTGGTGGTGGCCTTTCTCTGGGAGGGAGCCGTGGCGGCGGGACTTCTTCGGCCTGCTTATCTCCCGCCCCCCAGTCGCCTGGTGCCCCACCTGGTGAGGCTCCTGGCGGGCGGGGATCTGTGGAGCCACATGGCGGTGACGATGGAAAGGCTGGGCATGAGCTTTGCGCTTGCCGTCCTACCGGCCGTGGCCCTCGGGCTGTGTCTGGGCATGTGGCGCGGCCTGCGCCTGGCCCTGGAGCCGATCCTCACGTCCCTTTACGCCATCCCGAAAATCGCCCTGTTGCCGCTGATCATGCTGGTGCTGGGCGTGGGCGAGCGCGCGCTGATCTTCACCGCCACCCTCACCGGATTCCTGCAGATGACCGTGAGCACCATGGGCGGGGTGCTGGGGGTGGAGCGCACGGTGCTCGAGGCGGGGCGGAACTACGGCGCCACAGGGTGGCGTTTGTTCCGCTACGTCCTGTTGCCCTCCGCCCTGCCGGAAATCTTCACGGGGATGAGGATCGGCCTGGGGCTCACCCTTGTGCTCGTGATTGCCGTGGAGCTCACCGCGGCTCAGGTGGGGCTGGGGGCCTTCCTGTGGACCGCGGGGCAGACCCTTTCGGTGCAAAATCTCTTCGCCGGATTTGTGGTCATCGGGGCTCTGGGGCTGATCTTGACCTACGGTCTCGAGCGCCTGGGGGACCGGCTGATGCCGTGGCGAGAGAGGGGAAGGGACGGTTTCTTTGTATGACCTTTGCTTGAAGGAGGGAGAGCGATGAGACGTTCTGCGGAGTGGCGAAGCATGACGATGTTTCTGTCGGCGGCACTGGTGCTGGCGCTGGTGATCCCGGCGTCGGCTCAAACGGCAAAGATCGGGGCCATCCGATCGGACTCCTTCGCGCCGCTCTTTGTGGGCCACGAACGCGGATACTTCCGGGCCCAGGGGATTGCGACCGAAGTGGTGCTCCTGCCGAGCGGAGCGGCCATCCTCACTCAGGTTTCCACCAACGACCTGCAGGTGGGCGGCGGGGCCCTGGGCGCCGCGGGGTTCAACGCGGCTCACGGCAAGCTCCCCGTGGCCTTCGTGGCTCCGATGCACTTTACCCACCTGGAGGACTATTTCGTGGTGCGCAAGGCGGAGATCGACTCCGGCCGCTTCAAGACCCTGGCGGACTTGAAAGGGAAACCCTGCGCCGTAAACGCCAAGGGAGTGGCCACCGAATGGATGCTGGACGAGATGCTGCGCCGGGGAGGCCTCGGGATCGGCAACGTGGACGTGAAGACCCTCCCGTTCCCCGAAATGACCGCCGCCCTGGAGAACGGCGCCATCCATTGCGGCATCGTCAGCGAGCCGTTCACGATTCTGGCTGAAGAGAAAGGCGTGGGGATACGGCCGTTCCAGGCCAAGGCGGGGGCCAGGCCGGTGCCCATCACCGTCCTGTTCTGGAACAGTGACTGGGCAAAGAAGAACGACCCAGCCGCCAGAGGGTTCATGACCGGCTATTTGCGGGCGGTGCGGGACTTGAGCGAGCCGGGCGCCTGGCGCGCGCCAGCTCACCTGGATATTTTGAACAAATACACCCGCGTTGCGCAAAACGTCCTGATGAAAGCCCGACCTCCCTTCTTCAGCCCGAACCTGGAGCTGGAGGAAAAAACCATGATGGCGCAACAGGAGTTCAACCTGCGCCTGGGCTACCTGAAGTACACGGAGTTGAAACCGATCAAAGAATTGGTCGATCTCTCGTACGCCGAATGGGCCGTCAAGCAGATGGGCCGGAAATGAACAGCGGCGCGAGAGTCTTTTGGACTTCGCGCCTCATGAAGGGAGAGGAGAGCAGTCAGGGGAAGGCGATGAGCGGGCAGGAAACAAAGAACATCTCCCTAGAGGATCGGTACCTGCGCGAAGACGGGACCGTCTACCTCAGTGGATTACAGGCCCTGGTGCGGCTGCCGATGGATCAGAACCGCCGGGACCGCCGGGCGGGCCTGCGCATCGGAACCTTTATCAGCGGTTACCCGGGGTCGCCGCTGGGGGGCTACGACCTGGCCTTAAGACAGGCCCGTCCGCTGCTCGAGCGATACAGCATCGTCCATGTGCCCGGCGCGAACGAGGAGCTTGCCGCCTCCGCTATCAGTGGCACCCAGATGCTGGACAATTACCCCCACTCGCGCTTCGACGGCGTGGTCGCGCTCTGGTATGGCAAGGGGCCCGGCGTGGACCGCAGCGGCGACGCGTTAAAGCATGGCAACTTCGCGGGTACCAGCCGGCATGGCGCCGTCGTCCTGCTGAGCGGCGAAGATCACGAAGCCAAGAGCTCGACCATGCCTTACCAGGACGACTACGCCTTTCTGAGCGCCGGCGTCCCCATCGTGTACCCGGCTTCCCCGGCTGAGTTCCTCGAGCTGGGGCTGCATGCCATCGCGCTGTCCCGCTACAGCGGATGCTGGGTGGCTCTCAAGCTGGTCGGGCCGCTGGCAGACGGCGGAGAGACCGTGAACGTCAGCCCCGATCGGCCGCCGGTCGTCATTCCCGAGCTGCAGTTCGGCAACCGACCTTTTCAGAAGACGACCGATTTCACCTTCTTCCCCGGCACGAACATCGAAACGGAGCGGCGGATCTACTACGAGCGCCATCAAGCGGCGCTCGCGTATGCGCGCGCCAACGGGCTCAACCGGGTGTTCCTGCAGTCCTCCCGGGACCGTCTGGGCATCATCATGTCCGGCAAGAGCTTCGCGGATACGCGCCAGGCGCTCCTCGACATGGGAGTCGACGACGAAACCTTGCAGCGCTTCGGCGTGCGGCTGCTCCGGGTGGGTCTGATCTATCCCCTCGACGCCGACGCCATTCGTGACTTCGCCCTCGACCTCGCGGAGATCATCGTCATCGAGGAAAAACGGGGTTTTCTGGAAGCCCAGGTGAAAGAAGCGCTGTGCGGCTTCCCGCACCCGGTCCGGGTGGTCGGGAAGTTTGACGAGACGGGCGCCCCCTTCTTCCCCATCCAGGGCGGCTTGGACAGCGATCTCATCGCTGAACGCTTGGGGCCTCGGCTCCTCCAATACCCCGGCTCCCACCCCGGGATCCTTGGGCGCTTGTCCGAGCTGCGCAACGTCCGCTCCCGCCAGTACGACGCACTCCCCACGCGCACGCCGAACTACTGCTCGGGCTGCCCGCACAACCTTTCCACCCGCCTGCTGGCGGGACAGGTGGCCTGGGGCAGCCCCGGCTGCCACTCTTTCGCCTCCATCATCGAGCAACCGCACCGGCATATCGTCTCGATGACCCAGCTCGGGGGAGAGGGGCTCCCCTGGATCGGGCTGGCTCCGTTCACCGATCGTCCTCACATCGTGCAGAACGTGGGAGACGGTTCCCTCTTCCACTCCAGTTACCTGAACCTCCGCTTCTGCGTGGCGGCCGGAGTGAACATCACGTTCAAGGTTCTCTACAACGGCTACGTGGCCAACACCGGAGCGCAAGATCCCGTGGGCGGAAAGCCACTCCCCGAACTGACCCGCCTTCTGGAATTGGAGGGGGTGCGACGGATCGCCGTAGTGACCAAGAGCCCCAAAGCGTATCGAAACGCCGGCCTTGCCTCCTGCGCTCGCGTCTATCCCCTGGAGCAACACGAACAGGCTCTGAAAGACCTGGAG
Source organism: Candidatus Tectimicrobiota bacterium (assembly GCA_016193065.1). GTDB lineage: Bacteria > JACPSX01 > JACPSX01 > JACPSX01 > JACPSX01 > JACPSX01. Next base: position 3,878 of record JACPSX010000125.1, read on the forward strand.
CGGGAGCCCGGCGTCACCGTCTACATCTACGACGGCATGTGCGCCAACGAGCGGCGCCGGCGCCAGAAACGGGGCACGCTGCCGGTCGCCAACAAGTTCGTGGTGATCCACCCGGAGGTCTGCGAGAACTGCGGGGACTGCGGGGCCCTCACGAACTGCATGTCCCTCCAGAAGGTGGAGACGGAGTTTGGCGAGAAAACTCAGGTACACGCCTCCTCCTGTAACCAGGATTACTCCTGCGTGGCCGGAGACTGCCCGTCTTTCGTCACCGTTCTGACCAAGGAAGGGACCGGGTACCGCAGGCCCGCGCCACCGGTCCTGGAGGGGGGAGTCGTTCCCGAGCCCGAGCGTAAGGTGAATCCGCACAGGCCCTATCACGTTTACAGCCCCGGAGCCGGCGGGACCGGGGTCATTACCATCAATGCGCTGCTCTGTTATGCCGCGCTGATCGAAGGCAAGCGCGTTCTCAGCTACGATCAGACCGGGGCGGCCCAGAAATGGGGGCCTGTCCTCTCCAGCCTGATCATTGCCGGCGACGGCCAGCCCCTGGCCGCCAATAAGGTCGGCATCGGCAAGGCGGACCTCTACCTGGTCTTCGATCCCGTCGCGGCCACGAATCGGGCCAACCTCGACCGTTGCGATCCGGACCGAACGACCGCCGTCATCAACACCACGCTCCTGCTCACGGGTGAGATGATTCGCAACGTCTTCCTGACGCCGCCCACGGGCGCCATACTGGAGACCCTCGCCCGGTATACACGATCCGGGCAAAACGTCTGCGCTGAAGCCCGCCGTCTGGCCGAAGCCCTTTTCGGCGACTACCTGATGACGAACATCTTCCTGGTCGGGGTGGCCTACCAGAGCGGGCTGCTCCCGCTGGCAGCCGGGAGCATTGAGGCTGCCATCCACCTCAACGGCGTCCAGGTGGAGCAAAACGTCCAGGCGTTCCGCTACGGCCGCCTCCAGGTTGCGGATCCGGGCCGCTTGCGGGAGCTGGTGGAGTCCCCCCGGCCGGGTTTCGAGGAAGAAAAAGCCGGCGCACTCTCCCGTTTGTCGGCCGCGGATGCTCGAGCCTACGGGTCGATGCTGGAGCCTAGCTCTCACCTGGACGGAGAAGCGCGCCGTATGCTGGCGATCCGCATTGCCGAGCTCATCGACTACCAGGACGCAAAGTACGCCGGGGATTATCTGGACTTCGTCTTGCAGGTAGCGAAAGCCGAGCGGACCTGGAATCCGAGCAGCTCCAAGATCACTCACCTGGTGATTCGCCATCTCTATAAACTCATGGCCTATAAAGACGAATACGAGGTGGCGCGCCTCCACCTCAAGCCCGCTTTCCGGAACCAAACGCGGAGCCTTTTTGTCGAGCCGCGCCGCCTGATTTACAACTTCCATCCGCCGCTGCTCCGTGCCCTGGGACTGAAGCGCAAGCTGGCTCTCGGACCCTGGTTCACCCCTGCCCTCCGCGTGCTGCGCGCCCTGCGCCGGCTGCGGGGAACACGCTGGGACCTCTTCGGCTACGCGGCCGTACGTCGGGAGGAACGACGTCTGATCCCATGGTACCGGGAGACGATGGAAGCCGCCCTGGCCCACCTCCGGGAGGACACGTACCCCCTGGTCGTCGAGATTGCCCGCCTGCCCGACGGGATCCGCGGCTACGAGACGATCAAGAGGACGAACGCGGCGGCCGCCCGGAGCCGGGCCGCAAGCCTGATGGAGCAACTGGTCGAATCCCGGGTTCCCGCCGGGGCCGGATCCCGGTGACACCGTGTGGGTCCCAATGCCACATCTCCGCCGGGGTCATTCGGCGAAGGCCCGGGGGTGGCGCCGGGGAAGCCTCCGCAGAGCCGCGCGAAAGTGGGATCCTCGTCAGGGTGACGGAGCGCGGATCGAGGAGGCGACCCGGGTACCCGCCTGGCGGGTGTCAGGACCCGCGGGCCAACGGCGCGCATCAACCCGGTCTGTTTTCTTCGGATTCGTGTGGGTTTTCCTCTGGAGAAGGAGCGCTGCATGCCTCTGCACGTAAAGAGCAAAGATGTTCCCGAGAAGAAAGTCGTGTTGAAGAACGACGAGGGCCAGGGGTTCATGATCACCCGGCAGGCGTACGGGAACGAATCCAGCCTCATGGTGGCCGTCAGGCCCCCCGGTTACCACACCAAGCCTCACGTCCACATCTCGGAGCAGATCAACCACGTTCTCGAAGGGGAAATCTGGTTCTTCGTCGAGGACAAGGGGTTCCATTGCAAGAAGGGGGATTTCCACCGGATCCCCGCTAACAAGGTCCACTGGGCCTGGAACCGTTCGAATGCGGAGGCGGTTGTGGTCGAATCCCACGCGCCGCCCTTGCTCGGCACGGAAGCCCTGGAAGCAGCGGCAGCTCTCTTTGCTGAGGGCGAGTCCCCTCAACTCAGGGGCCCTGGAGAAAATAAGTTTGTACCCTACGATTCTGAAGAGGTGGAGAAGAAGTACTAACCGGCTGCGCGAGCCAGGAAGAGGAAATGACAATGAGGATAAAATTACTGGCCATCGTGTCTCTGATTTTGACCTTGGCCCCGGCACTCGCAGCCGGGCCGGCCTTCCCTCAGGAAACGAAACCCCTGCGCTACGGCACGACGATCAGCGTCCTCAACATGCCGATCTGGGTAGCTCGGGAAAGCAAGCTGTTCACCAAATTCGGTCAGGACATGGAAGTGGTCCTGATCCAGGGCGGCGCCCTGATCACCATGGGGATTTTGAGCGGGGAGCTGCAGTTCTCCGGAGCCGGAGCCGAGTCGGTCGTGGCCGCCCGGATCAAGGGGGGAGATATCGAACTTCTGGCCTGTCCGGCAGACTCCGATGTCGTCTATCTAATCACACGGCCCGAGATCAAGACCCCCGCCGAGTTGAAAGGGAAGACGAGTGCAGTAACCCGTCTGGGTTCGTCGACCCATTTCTACTTGCGATCAGCGCTGAGATATATCGGGCTTAACCCGGATAAAGACGTGACGATCCTGCAACTGGGGACGGAGTTCGGGGCGGGATTGGCGAGCGGGAGAGTCGCATCCGCCGCCCTGTCGTTCGACCAGGCCCTGCCCTACCTGCAGAAGGGGTACCCGGTGCTGCTCGACTTGACCAAGACGGATTTTATCTATCCCGCCTCCTGCGTGGTCAGCAGCAGCGCCTTTGTCAAGGCAAACCCCGACCGGGTGGAGAATTTTCTCAAGGCCTATGTCTCTGCAATCAATCTCATCAAGAAGGACCACTCCGCCGCCGAGAGGGCCATGACCAAGATGCTCCGGGTAAAGGATCCGGAAGTGGCCCGAAAGACCGTGGACACCTATGCGAGTCTCTTCAAGTCCGTTCCCCTGGTTCCGGACAAAGGGCTCGAGGCGGTCCTGGCGGAGCTTGCGGAGAGAAGCCCCGTGCCCAAAGAGTTCATGGGTCGGTTCGACTATTTCCGGGACAACGGGCCGTTGGAAAAGCTGGTCAAAGAAGGGTGGATCGACCGATTGTACAAGTGAGGCGATCGTGCTGGCTCATGAAATGGATTACGAGATGACCCAGACCTCGCCGTCGGTCGTCGCCGCCAGCACAACGGGCTTCGGCTCCTCCATGATGGCCTACAGCGCCGGGCTGCTGGCGCACTTCATCCGCGGGCTGGGCTACAAGGCCGTCCCATGCGGCAACGACACAGCGCTCAGCATCCCCCTGGCGGTCGATGCCGGTCTCGGGGAGCTGGGGCCCTTCCGCTGGCCCACGACAAGCCCGTCGATCTGGGCGTGCAAGCCTTCTGTGAGACATGCAAGAAGTGCGCGGTGACTTGTTCCGCTCAAGCCATCCTCCCAGGCAACCGCACCAGCCAGCGTGTGGGCATCTCGAACAATGCCGGCCTGGCCAAGTGGCCGATCGACGCCGAGAAGTGCTTTCGCTTCTGGGCCCAAAACGGCGCCTCCTGCATGACCTGCATCCGCACTTGCCCTTTCAACAAGGGGCCCGGTACCATTCACGACATGACGGGCTGGATCATTCGCAGGACCCCGCGGTTCAACAAGGTTTTCCTGTGGATGGATGATCTGTTCGGCTTCGGAAAGAGGACCAGCGCCGCAAGATACTGGCTGGAGAACTCATCGAGGAATGGGCCCGGCAGGATCCGGACCCCGTCCCACGAGCACCCGCAAAGTCTCCCACCCGACAAAAAGCCTCCCTCCCCCAAACCCAGGATGAACACCGGCCGGCGGCAAACGCCGTAGAGGAGGTAAGGCGCCCTTTCCTGCTCCAGCTCCCGGGGACGATCCGGCGAAGAGACTGCCCTGCAGCATCTCTGCTCTTTTCGCGCCCGGGAAATACCCCTCAGCAGTCCGTCTCCCGGCTCGGAAAGCAAGGTCCCCGGCGCCAGGAAGAATCCCGGCAGGAAAGGGTAAAAAGTCCAATTTTGCAGCATAGGAGCACTCCCTAAGGCGCGAAAATTCCTTAATAGCAACGACGGAATGCACGATGAATATCTGTGGCGATTGTTTCTAGCCTCTATGAAAGAAAGGGAGTTAAGCTGCCGATGGAACCAGCTAAGGCACAGGGTCTCGCTTTTCCAGTCGGTGGACTCAATTCAGGAGGACAGACTCCCGTAACATTTCAACCACTTCCGGAGACCGGGCGATGGTCGATTGTAGCCCAAGATCATGAGCAATAAAGGGCCTTCCTCATCGACAGAAAGTGACGGGCACTTATGACATCCATTCTGATCGCGAGCAACGCGACGGATGCCGAGGCCATAAAAAAGGCGATCGGTGAGACGTTCACCGTCCAGGCGATCAAATCCCCGTCGGAATTCGCCGGCCTGGTAGAAAAGCCCGACCTGATTCTCCTGGACCATACATTCACAGAACATTCCGGAATCGATTTCCTTAGGGATTTATCCAGCAAACACAACCTCCCCGTTCTGATGCTGGCTCCCGCGGACGATTACAAGTGCGCTTTTGAGGCTCTCCAAGTGGGAGCGGATAACTACCTGGTCAAGACGAGCAATTATCACCAGTTGCTCAACTTCTCCATTGAAGAGACCCTGAAGAGATTTAAACAACAAAAACAGATGATAGAAACCATCAACGCCTTGCGAAAACGAGTGGCCGAATTGGAGAAGCGTCTGGGAATCCCCGACAAAAAACCTGCTCTCGCAACGACCCAGAAAAAAGAGAGAAATACGTACGAAGAAATCGCCTTCCGCCTGACAACCGGGGAGATCAGCATTCCTTCCCTTCCCCAGATCAGCATCAAGTTCCGAGAGATGGTGAATCGGGGCGCCAGCGCGCAGGAGATCACGAACCTGCTGAAACACGACGCCGCCATTTCTTCCGCGATCATCAAGATTTCCAACTCCGCATACTATCGAGGGATGTCAAAGAATACGACCCTGGAGCAGGCCATCTCCCGCCTGGGAATTAATGTGACAAAGGCGCAAGTCGAGTTAGTGGCCAGCAAGGCCCTTTACGTCACCGATAACGCGGAATATACGCAGGTGGTGCGGAACCTGTGGGAGCATTCGCTATCCTGCGCATATGCCTCCCAGGTTTTGGCGGAGATCGTCCGCCTGAAAAATCCGGAAGAGGCTTTCACCATGGGCCTGCTCCATGATATCGGCAAACTGGGTCTTCTAAAGATCATTTCCGAATTGGAATCCAACCGCAAGCTGGAGAACAAAGTTCAGAGTAAGGAATTGGTCGAAATGCTGGACACATATCATTGCGAGTTCGGCACCACCCTCCTGAAGAGCTGGAGATTCCCAGACGAATACCTTCAGGTCACCAAGTACCACGGCAACCTGGAAGAAGCTGATCCTGCCTCCAAGGGACTCATAATCGTTCATTTCGCCAATCTGTTGGTCAAATCCATGGGATACGGCCAGGCAAAGCAAGCAGCAACGGACCTGGAGAACACAGCCTCCAACCGGTTCCTGAAGCTGAATTCCGAGTCGATCGAGACCGCCAAAAAAAAGGTGGGCGAGTTGATGGCGGAGTGGAGCAATTCCTTGGGCGGTCTGTCGTAGGACCCTGGATGCCCCCACTCGGCGTACCTCAGGCCATCCGGAAACTCTGAGCTTTGCCACCGAGGGCTGAGCGGACGCCCTCTGGGGAGCGGGTTTTCAAGTTGTCTCCGCCCGGCTGTCTTCCAGTCCGATCCGCGCTCTTCCTAATTCGCACTGCATCTCAGGCAATGCCGAAACTTCGACTTCCAACCACTCTTTGGGTTACCCCGCTCTCTGAAAAAGCCAAGCCGCCTTCTCAGCCCCGATCCGACATAAAAATCAAGCCCTATGCGATCTTGGGCCGCTTGCGGCAAGGACTGTCGGGATATGGGTGGGGGGTCCATAAACTCACTGAAGGTGAGTGGTCGATTCATGGCAGAACCGACTTTTTCTCGTGATCGAGCGCGGATCAGCAACGATTCCCGGATCTGATGAATGTCGGATCGGGGTTAGAGCAGGGGACCTGGCACATTGAAAGCCGAATCCCGGCGGAAATCCTCTGAGAGATCCGCAGCCTTCATGGGGACCCTGAGAGTTTGAGGAGGAGACGCCTCAGTCGTCAAAGGGGAGGCGCAGTTGCCTGTCGTCTGCGCTAGTGAAAAGCGACCGTCGGGGGAGCTGTTTGATCTGAGATTCCAGCCAGCGGATGTAGAGCCGGTACGTCT
>JACPSX010000081.1 GCA_016193065.1 Candidatus Tectimicrobiota bacterium
AAAACCAAGGAGCCTTTTGACTTCCTCTTTCGTAAGGACAACGGGCAATCGTCTCGCTCTCTTGGCACGAACAACTCCTTGAATCAGGTCAACTTGCCTCTCCAGGACTTCGCGGTAAAGAAGGAAAGGGGCGGGGTGCCGCTTGCGGTGGAAGAGGATGTAACGCTTGATCCAAGCTACATATGCTTGCTCTGTGTGAGGACTGAGGTGCCGCGTCCGGATTGCCTGCCGGACCCGGACAAGCAGCTTGGGCTTTTGTCCTTTGGGGGGAGATGCCGCCCTAACGATTCCCTGGGGGGGATTGGGACGAAAGAGGGGGCCTTTCCTGGACGCCGCCAGGACGCCCCGTAGAAAACCGTGGGCCAGAGCGGGAACCTCTAGAGCCTCCAGCAACGGGTTCCTCTCTCATTCAGCTTCCTCCGAGGAGATTGGGCAAGTATGGCCAAAATCCTACAGCGGGCAAGACATCGGAGTCAATCAGGAAAGGGCTGATGCAATTGAACCATCCGACCTATGGGTAGAGATGAGTTCTATGCGGGCGAACTGGATTCCGGCTTTCGCCGGAATGACGAAGATAAAACGAGGGAATAACGAACGCTTTACCCTCACCCTGCCCTCTCCCTAAAAAGGAGAGGGAGAGATGAGTAAAAGAAAGAGGGGAAATCGAAAACCTGGATTCCGGCTCCCGGATTACTACATTCCGGGACAAGCTTCGCCGGAATGACGGAAAGAAATGACGAAACGAAAACGGGCTCGACTCCCGGCGCGATTTGGTTATCATCAAAGAGAGATTGCCTCGATCAAGAATGCGAATAAGGAAGAGTGAGTGAAGAAAGTTTTCATGGACCAGGAAACAGCCGGCTTTGCCCCGGAGAAAATCACCCTACCGGACTGTTCCCGTTCCATTACGGATCAGGAAGACTTTGTCCCGACTGCTCGGCAGGAGGACGGAAACCCGGAGTGGGAAGAAACCTGGCTTGCAGACTTCACGTGCGGCTGAAGCTGGTGAGGAGCCCCGGGAGGGCTTACACGGGAATGCAAGGAGGGCCCTCCTCCTCTACATTTCCAACCGGGTCACCACCCCCTGCAGCTTGCTCGCCGGCAGCTTGTAGAACTGCACGAAGTTGGGGGTCAGCTTCTTGACCAGAGAAAAAACCCGCCAGACGGGGTTTCTCGTAGCGATATCTTCACTCCCGTAAAAGATGACCTTTTCCTGTATGCCGTTCTCTCTCAGAAGACTTTCGATGTCAATTACCTCCATGTAGCCCGCCCGGATCTCAAAGCCGTCAAGCCCGGATCCGATCCCCGTTCTTAATTGGGTTCTTAGACCAAAGGGCTCATCGGTCCTGAGGATGGAGATAAAGACGTTTCGTTCGTAGATGATGTTGCTCCGGATGATGCAGTGAACGAGGTAAGGCGGCGGGTAGTTCCAATCCCTCGTGAAGAACAGCGCGGTGCCGGGGATGTTTTTCCCCTTGGCGTAGATCATTTCGTAGCTCACGAGGAACGTTTCCAGGTCGAGGGGCCTCAGCCTCCGGTACAGGACGCGCTGCCCGTTCGTCCAGATGAGAATGGTGACGAAGGGAATCGAGGCCAGGATGATCGACCAGTAGCCGCCATGAGGGATCTTGTTGAGATTGGAGATGAGAAAGAGGAGGTCCACGATGGTGACGGCGACGACAATGGGAACCTTCCATTTGCGGACTGTGTGCGCAAAGATCATGGTCATCAGGATGCCGGTAATGGTCATGGTGCCGGTCACCGCCAGCCCGTAGGCGGCCGCCAGGTTCTTCGATTCCCGGAAGATCAGCATGATGAAGATGACCAGCACCATGAGGAGCCAGTTGGCGGAACCGATGTAGATCTGGGATTTGAGATGGCTCGAGGTATACTCGAACTTCAGGAGGGGCATGATGCGGGTGGTGATCCCCTGGTAGACGATGGAATAAACCCCGCTGATCATGGCCTGGGAAGCAATGATCGTCGCCAGGATCGTGAGGACGAGAAACGGTATATAAAGGAAAGGCGCCTGCCACTGGACCATACCGAACAGGATGTCTCTGGTATCCGGATGGGTGAGGGCGAACGCGCCTTGCCCCAGATAGTTTATGACGAGAGCTGCAAAAACGAAGTACCAGCCTCGAATGATCGGGCGCCGCCCGAGGTGTCCCATGTCGGCATAGAGGGCTTCTCCTCCCGTGGCACAGAGGATCACCTCGGAGAGGATGAGAAAGCCGGCCAGCCCGTTGTCCTTGAAGAACTTGACCGCATAATGAGGGCTCACGGCCTGCAGGACTCCGGGTTCGGTCACTATAGAAACGATGCCCGAAACGGCCAGTACTCCAAACCAGAAAGCCATGATCGGGCCAAAGGCACTCGCCACCTTGTCGGTCCCCTCGAACTGGAATATGAAAAGAGAGATGGCGATCAGGGCGGCGATGAGGATCAAGGTCCCCTGCTGGAAGTTTTCCAGACCGGGGATGAGGCGCATACCCTCCACGGCGGAAAGGATGCTGATCGCAGGCGTGAGCACTCCGTCTCCCAAGAGGAGAGAAACACCAACAAAGGAAAGAAAGCTGACCAAGGCGGCCTGTCTCCCTGACTTCAGGAGCCGGACGAGAATCTCCTTGAGGACGATGGTCCCCCCCTCCCCTTTTCTCCCCAGGCTCATGGCAAGCCAGGCATACTCCACGGTCACAAGAATCACGAGGGTCCAGACCACCAGGGAGAGTATGCCGAAGACATTATCCCGGGTGGGCCTGATGAGCGCGAAGATGACGGTCAGGGTATAGATGGGGCTGGTGCCGATGTCACCAAAGACGAGCCCCATCGATTTGATGACCCCGCCCCAAAAAGAATCAGCGTTTTTATTGGCCAATCAGCCCTCCCTCCACGTTAAAGAGGCAAGATCCCTCCCCGCCTTCGCCGCCTGGATCCCGGCATGGTCGGGACCCTGAAGAATCTTCTGCCCGCTGGTCACACCGAGGAAGCAGATGCAGCAACACTGGAGGATTGACAGGAAAACAGGAATCAATGGTTTCTAGCGGAGCGACGCCGGATCGATCTGGATGTCCCAGAGGACCTTTTCCTCTTCGGAGTCCAGGGTCGGGCAGTAGTTGTCCACTTCCAGCAGGACTCCGCAGCCGGGACACGAATACTCCTGATAGACAACAAACAAGGGATCCCCGGAAGTAGGGCGGCGCCGGGGAATTTCCGCCAGATCGCGTTCCCAGTAGACAGCATGCTTCTTGTAATTTTCAGTCGCCTCGCAGAACTCGTAGCCGCACCGGGAGCAGAAGATTACCGCTTTGCCGTCGGGTCGCTGTTTCATTTCCAGAGAGTCGTGGATCTTCATGGCCGCCTCCCTGTTGCACCGCGACGCTCGGCCCGCATCTTCTCCCGCAATGCCGCGGTTTCTTCCGGGAGAGCTTCACCCGTCCTTGAATCCAGCACGACACCGTAAACGGCACGCGCCACCTCGGGCGAAACGGCAAGTCGCTTCACGTCGCGGGCGACAAGCGCCGGATCCCGCTCTAACGGATCTCCGAACCCTCCGCCTGCTCCCTGACGGGAAGAGAAGACATCGCCATCCTTGAGGGGAATCGATGGATAAGAGGAGGTCGGGAAGAGATGCTCTCCCTTCAGTTGATCGAGCTCCGCAAACGTCGTGATGCTCCGGGATTTCTGAAAGAGGTCACAAACG
>JACPSX010000082.1 GCA_016193065.1 Candidatus Tectimicrobiota bacterium
AACAGAGTGTCCAGCGGAATCTCCTGGCAGATGAAATACAGGTCCACGAAGTCTCGGGCCAGTCCCCTGCCGATGATGGCCGCGATCTTCATCAGGCCGATGTCCTCGTTTGCAGCCACCAGAACTCCTTTCCAACGATTGCCGGGTCTAACCAGGGGGTAGGGATAATGAAAGAAGCTCAGGTGGATCTTGAAGAGGATCACATGCAGGGTACCTTCCTTCTCTTCTTGAATAGAAACTTGGGACAGCCGGGAAAGCTCGCTGAGGACTCGGCCCCTTTCGCCCACGTCCAGCGTGTTGCTCTGCGAAAATAAGTCAAGATCTCTGGAGATTCGATGACCATGGCGAAGGCCGAGGGCCGTGCCTCCCGCCAGATAGAACTGGCTGGTAATCGTCTTGTGCGAGGAGAGAACCTTCAGGACCTTTTGAGTTTCGGGAGTAACGGCTTCCCAGTGCCAACGAACCCGATTCCCCAAAGCTTTGTACCCTTCTGCCTCCACGCGGGGGCTTTCGCAGCAACCTTCTCTCTAAAAATCCAGCTCCAGAACGCCAGAGACCTGGGGGAAAGCCGGTGGGGCCCTGCGCTCCGCAAAAAGCGGGTGACCGCTCTGGTACCATAACGGCGGAGACCCCAACGCACCTCCTCCCGACTGCCGTTCTCAAGGAGCCTTGCCAGGATGAGGTCCGCTTCCTTGTCCGGGTCGATGCTCCGGATATCCCTCTCCGGAAAAAGAGGAGAAAAACTCTTGGGCAATCTTCTGGAAGGCGGCAGAGGCAGGCCAGAGGAAGAGAAAAGCCACAGGCCGGCAAACTTCCCCAAGGGCTGCAGTTTCCCTTCCCTCAAGTCCCGGTAGATTTGGCGGCGCGACTTCCCCAGCCGTCTACAAAGCTCGGACAGGGTCAGCACATCCGTTATGGTGGCAAGCGTTTGACCCTCGGGGTCCAGTCGCTCCGCCTTCTGAGGGGAGCCATCCTGGAACGTGATCCGCCACAGATTATTCATGTCTTATATTATGACATAATTTTCGAAATGTTTCACTTTCCTCTTTGCCAGCTCTCCACCCCACAACCGTTTGGGGTCCCTCATAGACTTGAAACTCGCCCGGTCGCATCAACCAGACTTTTCTCCGTGAGCAACTCCATGTAGAGTCGATCCATATCATGGAGAAGCCGCTCGGCGCTAAAAGCGGGATGCACGCGCCTTCGACCCCTTTGCCCCAGGGTTTTCCGGCGCTCCGGATCAACCAGGAGGCTCCCGATGGTCTCAGCCAGAACCTGAGGATCCTGGGGTGTCACAAGCAAGCCTGTGACCCCATCCTCCACCAGATCGGGCACCCCCCCGACCCGGGTCGCCACTACGGGCCGACCTGCTGCCATGGCCTCAATCAGTGAGACCGGAAAGCCCTCATTCCGCGAAGTCAGCGCCACCACGTCGAGGTCAGCGTAGACACGGTTGAGGTCCTGCCTCCAGCCAAGGAAATGGACCCGACTATCGAGACCAAGCTGGTGAGCCAGTTGCTCCATCTCTCCACGCCGCTCTCCATCCCCGACCAGGAGGAATTCGGTCTGTGGCATCCGACGGGCTATCCCGACGGCAGCTTCGAGAAAGACCTCGTGGGCTTTGATGGGGACCAGACGGGCCACAATCCCCACCAGCGGCGCCTCCGGATCAATCTTCAGATCGGCCCGAAGCTGGCCCCGAAAGCTTTCGCAGGCAAGGAATTGGTCTAGCTCCAGCCCCAAGGGAATCACGGTGAGGCGCTTCGGAGCACCGATCCCCAGGCTCAGTAACTCGTTCCGTACCGTCTCGCTTACCGTGAGGATGCGGTCCGTGCGCCGGGCCAACCACCGCTCCATGGCCAGGAAGAGCCTTGTTTTGGTCGGGGAAAAGTAGCCCTGGAAGATGTGTCCATGAAAGGTGTGAATGACCACGGGCACCCCGGCCAGCCGTGCGGCCAGCCGGCCCAGGGTTCCGGCCTTCGCTGTGTGGGTGTGGACAATGTGGGGGCGATACTCCCGCATCAATTGGAACAGGCGCCTCAAGGCCTGGAAATCGGCCCTCCCGCGGACCTCCCGCCCAAGCTCTGGGAGCACAGTAAGCCTGGAAACAGATCGGCGGTAGAGCGCCAAGTAGTTTCCTTCGCGGGGATCTTCCGTGCCGGCCACCAGGAAGGAGTCATAGCGGGCCGGATCCAGCTTTTCCGTAAGTAGCGTGGCATGGAGAGCCGGCCCTCCGACGTTAAGTCTGGCAATCACCCGTAGCACTCGGATCCTGTCGCTCATTGCTGGCACAGCAGATCAACCGGGCAAGGCTGGTCCACAGCCTCCGATGTCGCGACGATTAACACTTCGGAAAGTTTGGAAAGGTTCTAAGGCCACCTTATTAAGTAAGACGCGGCTTCCAGTAACGTCTTTGCTCTGCTCTTCCCAAACCCTCAGAACCAGGAGGGCCCAAAGCTGGGGGCTGTAGTCTACTTTCCCTCTCTGGTGATCATCAAGCATTCTACCGACTCCCCTCTGCCTCAAATAGCCGCTATTCTTGGAGAGCAGCAAATCATAGGCCATCTCTTTTAGCCCATTTCGAAACCATTCGGCTAGAGGGACGGCAAAGCCATGTTTTGTGCGGTGCACGATTTCTCGGGGCAGAACTCTTTCCGCTGCCTTTTTGAGAATGTACTTGGTTGCCCAACCCTTTACCTTTAGATTCCCCGGCAACTTCCAGGCAAACTCCACTACATCTCGATCCAGGAAGGGAACCCTGGATTCCAAGCCATGGGCCATCGTCATGCGGTCTTCCTTGACCAGCAGGTCATCAGACAAATAGCCGTGAAAATCCCTATAAAGAAGGCAATTGACCCTGTCCCCGGGAAAAGGAGCCGCGCTGAAAATATCTTCCCCAAGGTCCGGTTTTGATTGAGCCCATGGGTCTTGCAGAACTTCAGCCATCAGCGCGGGATGAACGATTGTCACTAAATTGAGGTAATCATGGGCAATCCCCCCGCTATCACAGCCGGTGAGTTTCTGGAGAAAAAGGACATACTCTCCCACCTTGCTTCGGCGCGAGGCCGGGAGTTGCCGGGCAACTGCGGCCAGATTCTTCCGCACGAAATTGGGCATAACAGCATAGAGCCTCTGAAAATAATGGGCGGCATATCTTCTATAGCCGCCGAATAGATCATCACCCCCGGTACCGGAAAGAACTACCGTTACATATTGTCGCGCCGCCCGGGCCAGATGGTATAGAGGAATCGCGGAGGAATCCGCAAAGGGCTCGTCAAAATGGTAGACAAGCTTTTCGAGGTCTTCAACAGCCTTAGGCTCGGCTTCGAACTCGTGATGATCCGTGCCAAAGTCCTTCGCGACTCGTCGAGCATGGGCCGTTTCATCGTAATAGCCGCTCCCCCGAAAACCCATTGAAAAAGTCTTGACTGATTTACCTGCAACCTCGCTCATCAGGGCCACAATTAAGCTCGAATCCAATCCACCGCTTAAAAATGCGCCCAAAGGAACGTCACTGATCAATTGCCGTCGAAC
>JACPSX010000083.1 GCA_016193065.1 Candidatus Tectimicrobiota bacterium
AGGGACCGACTTCCTGCGCCATCTGCGCCGCCAGGGATCTACTACCCCCGCGATTTTGATGACCGGTGAGACTTCAGAGAAGCTGATTCGGGAGGCCCGCAGGGTGGGAGCTTTCGCTGTAATCCTGAAACCCTTCCGTGCCGAAACCGTCCGTGCGGTTGTCAAGAAAGCGCTGGAGGCAAGTGGGATACTGGATCCCTATGACTATTGATCCCCCTCTCGCCTTTCGTTTCTCAGAACGCTTTTCTATAGTGGGAGCGGTTGCTGCGCCGCAGAGCCAGCGGTGCCGCCAGGACTCCAGGAAACGATCAGGTTACGATGCAAACGATCCACCAATGTCTGGGGCTCAGCCCGGCAGAACTCGAAACCAATCTGGCCGGTATTTTTCCAGGCCTAGGCGGAAAACCCTCGCTTTCCGTTCTGCACGGAGATGCCTCTGACCGGACTTACTTCCGGATTCACCTGGACCCGCACGGAAAAGGTCCGCGTTCCCTCGTGCTGATGAAGCTGCCGGCGCTCTGGACCGACAGGGAACTCCCCTTTCTGAACATTCAAAGATATCTGGAACGCCTGGGACTGCCGGTGCCCGAGGTGTACGGCTACAGGGAAGACAAAGGGATCGTTTTCCTGGAAGACCTGGGCGACAGAACACTCGAAGAAGTGGTGAGAGGAGCACCGTATTCCGTGCTGGCGGATTTCTACCGCCAGACCGTCGCGTTGCTGGCCCGATTCCAGATCTCTGCCGCCCGGCATCCCGATCCCAAGTGCATCGCCTTCCGACGCCAGTTTGATGCCGCCCAGTTCCTCCAGGAACTCCTCCATTTCCAGCGCTACATGATCGTGGGGCTGGGAGGAAGGGAAATCCCCCCCGAGGATCAGACAGGTCTTCTGCGGGAGTTCTCGTCTCTTTGCGAGCTGGTGGCAGGCCAGGAGCAGGTATTGTGCCACCGTGACTACCACAGCCGCAATCTCATGGTGAGCGGAAACAAGTTGGGGCTGCTCGACTTCCAAGATGCCCGGCTGGGGCCGCGGGCCTATGATTTGGCCTCGCTGTTGAGGGATTCTTATACGGTCTTACCCGAGGACCTCGGCGAAGAAATGATCGACACCTTTTGCAACCTGCTGGAAGAGGGCGGCCACCCCCCGCTCCCGAGAAATGCATTCCGGCGGGAGTTCGACCTCATGGCCTTGCAAAGAAACCTCAAGGCCATTGGCACGTTCGCCTAACAGCGATCGTTATTTACGATATATCCCTACGACCTTGACCTATGTGGAGAAAACCCTGAGTCGCTATTCGAGTCTCGAGCCCCTCCGAGCATTGCTAGAGAAGCACCTCTTTTCCTGGCAGCCTCTGTAAGCAAACTGATTAATTGATGATCTTCACCTCCGGCAGAAAGCTGCGGACGCTAATGCTTGCTGCCAGTGCTCCCACCACTTCCATGAATGCTTTGGATTGGGAAGAATCCGGGTCAGCGATGACAATCGGTTTGCCCTCGTCTCCTCCGGCACAGATATTGGGGTCCAGGGGGATCTCTCCCAAGAAGGGAACCTCGAGTTTCTCGCAGGCTTTCCTCACACCGCCGTGGCTAAAAATATTGGTCCGGTGTTCACAATGAGGGCAAACGAAATAGCTCATGTTCTCAATAATCCCCAACACCGGCACGTTTACTTTCTGGAACATGGCGAGGCCTTTACGGGCATCAATCAGAGCCACATCCTGCGGGGTGGATACAATCACCGCTCCTGATAGGGGCACTTTCTGGGTCAACGTCAGGTGGATGTCTCCTGTGCCCGGGGGGAGGTCAACCAGCAAATAATCCAGATCTCCCCATTCCACTTCTCCCAGCATCTGCTGAATGGCGCTGGTGACCATGGGGCCCCGCCAGATCACGGGGGAGTTATCGTCAAGAAAGAACCCGAGGGACATCAGCTTTACCCCGTAGCTTTCCAGGGGCAGGATCTTTTTCGTCCCCGGCGCGCTGCGGGGTCTCTCCATGACCCCCATCATGAGCGGAATGCTGGGACCATAACAGTCGGCATCCAAGAGCCCCACATTGGCTCCGGTGCGAGCCAGGGCTACCGCCATGTTGACCGCTACGGTGGATTTCCCCACCCCTCCCTTCCCGCTGGCAACTGCGATGGAATTGCGAACATCGGGCAGGAGATTGTCGACGAGAGGACGCCTTTGGGCGGGAACATTGGCATCCATCTTGATCTCGACTTGTCGGATTCCGGGGAGCCCGTAAAGGGCTTTCTCGACTCGGGACTTGATCTCACCCTTCAAAGGGCAGGCGGGGGTAGTCAAAACCAGGGTCAGATTCACCCTGCCCTCATCCACCTTCACATCCCTGATCATGTTCATTTTCAAGAGGCTCAGATGGGTCTCGGGATCCTTGACCTGGGATAAAGCCTCCATTACTTCCCGCTCACTTAACTTCCCGCTCATTCATCTGCTCCTTTCACCCAATCGGATAGGATGCCCCTCCGGCGACCCACCGTTCTCCATAACAGTTTCAGAACATCAGAGACGAAAAGAGGATAAAATCACCCTTCTTTGTCGATTCTTCTCAATCATTAGGTGCGGGCGAGGGGTTGTCAAGGGAAAATTGCGGTTGACTCATTACCTCCTCACGGTTCTCCTGTCAAGGAGGTTCCGGCCCTTGCCCACCCCCATCAGTTTATCACCGAGCAATTGCTAGGCTCGACCCCCGGGGGGCACCGTTGGTCTCCCGAACGGCTTGTGGCGAGACAATGACGTGGGAGACCGGGGTACCCCTTGGGCACCCGCTCTGCGGGTACCCGGTAAACTTTTGCACGGGAGGGCGATTCCCGGTCGGTAGCTTTCCGCGTGCGAGGAGATTCGACTCCTCGGAGTGCGGCGCCTACAAAACTTCCTGCCTGTGCGGACACGCAGACAGGTAAGTCGCCCTACGGGGCACACCCGGTCTCTTTCTGCAACTCTGTCGGTTGCCTGCGGGGGCTACCTCCTCGGAGGGAGAGTACCGTGGAGGCCGACCTTCCCACCCTGAGCAAAACTGCCGGGAGCAGCGCAACACCCGCAAAGCGGGTACCCGCACCGGGAGCGGCCAGGGATGGGAAACCGCGCAGCCTGAACCTGCTTACAGATAG
>JACPSX010000084.1 GCA_016193065.1 Candidatus Tectimicrobiota bacterium
TCGTCGTGGGGGATGCGGCCCTCGTCCGACGGATCGTACACCCCAGACGTGACGTAGATCAGGTGGGCGGGGCCGCTGAGGCACTTGCAGCCGTGGGCGACGCCGGGGGGGATCTTCAGGACTTGCGCCGGCTGGTTGTCCCCCATGAGGAACTCCATCGTCTTCCGGTGCGTGGGTGAGCCGGGCCGCCGATCGTGCAGGGCAACCCGCAACACCCCGCAGACCACATACCACCAGTCCACCTGCCTCTGGTGGATGTGCCAGGCCTTCGCCACACCCGGGTACATCAGGGAGTGGCTGCATTGGCCGAACCCTTCGCCGAAGAACTCGTCGGTCACGCGGATGATCTCCCGGAAAAACCCCCGCTCATCCACATGGGTGACCAGCGGCTTCAACACCACGTCCTCAATCACGGGATTGCTCCTGGAATGCGTGAACCGCCTTCACCACGGCTTGGACGTCGTCCTCGAACATCTCGGGATAGATGGGAAGGGACAGGACCTCCCGGGCCGCCCGCTCGCTCTCCGGCAACCGGTCCGCGCCCCGGAGACGGTCGCGGTAAGCCGGTTGCATGTGGACGGGTACTGGATAGTGGATCAAGGCGCCGATCTGCCGAGAGGCCAGGAATCCCTGAAGGGCATCCCGCCGGTTGGCTCGGACCACGTACAGATGATAGACGTGCGTCACCCCGGGCCGGCACCGGGGCAGGCCCAGGCCGGTCCCAGACAGGCCTTCCCCGTACAGCGCGGCCAGACGGGCCCGGCGGGCGTTGTCCGCGTCCAGGTGGCCGAGCTTGACCCGCAGGATGGCCGCCTGCAGCTCATCCAGCCGCGAGTTCAGGCCGGGAAGCCGGCTCACATACCGCTCCGCCCACCCGTATTCCCGCAGGAGGCGCGCCCGCTCGGCCAGTACGGGGTCAGCCGTCACGATGATGCCGCCGTCCCCCATCGCCCCCAGATTCTTGGTGGGATAGAAGCTGAAGCATCGATTACGCGGATACCCTGCCGTCGCGCAACCTCCAGAATGGGATTCAGGTCCACGGGCTGGCCATAGAGATGGACGGGGACGATCGCCTTCGTCTTCGGGCCGATGGCGGCTTCCAGTTTCTCCGGATTCATCGTGTAATAGTCGGGCTCGATATCCACGAGCACCGGCGTAGCCCCGCACAGCTCGATGGCAGCAACTGTCGCCACCGCCGTGTGCGAGACCGTGATGACCTCATCCCCGGCGAACTCCGCCTCAAACGACTGGACCTCCGTACCGAGGATGTATCGGCCACCAGCCAGCACGCGCTGAATGGCCGCATCAATCTCGCCCCTGTGTGCCTCATACTGGGCCAGGGGATTGGCGCACGGAATCATCCCAGCACCTGAACCTTGGGCACGTACACGATCCACTTCCCGCCGGCTGCCTTGAGTGCCTGCTCTTTCGCCATGATCTCTTCGGCATGATTCCAGCCGAACAGCAGCGCGTAGTCCGGATAGCGGGTCTTAAAGTCCTCGTACGGTCTGATGGGGATATGCGCACCGGGGCTGAGCTTGCCCTGCTGGTCGGCGTGGTTACCTGGCAGGGAGCAGAACCGGTTTGCCTCAGTAGTCAAAATCTCGTCGGACCCCACTTTCATCAGTTGAATGGTCAGTGAGCCGCTGCCGCTGGCGGTCGAAGTAGTAGCCGAGCCGCTGTTATGCACTCGCCGCACGCTGCATCGAAGTGGGCCGCCTTCTCGCGGGAAGAAGAGCCTCG
The DNA here is from genome assembly GCA_016193065.1 of Candidatus Tectimicrobiota bacterium. Taxonomy (GTDB): domain Bacteria; phylum JACPSX01; class JACPSX01; order JACPSX01; family JACPSX01; genus JACPSX01. The sequence goes on from JACPSX010000084.1 coordinate 1,744, forward strand.
TCAGAAAGTCCGTTTCGTTTAAGGTGACCGTGTGGTAGCGGGCTACCTGGGCGGCACACGGCTGACACCGCATCGACTCGACATTGAACCGCTGCTGATCGCTAAGGAGAGGGTGGCGCCAGACGAGAGGGGGCGGCAGGGCAGCGCCACGATCGCGCCACGGCTGAAGAGGCGCGATGAAGGTCCGCGTTAACACCACCGTGCCGAGTTCACAGACCACGAGGCGGTTTTGACTCGATCTCAGGAGCTAGCCCACCGCGTCGCCGTCAGAGGGACGGATTTTTACCTTGACACCGAAAAGACCGCCGGACCCCCTTTATGCAGCGCTTGGCGAGTGTCCTGTGAGTCAAGACCTGATTGATCGACCGAACGGCAGCGTCGCCACATTTCGCACACTGGCTTTGCTTCCAGCAGACGCGACGACCATCGCAGCATATCCATTCCGTAAAGCCGATTCATCGCAGCCACCGCCCGCTCGATTCCTTGTCGGTCAGCCGTAGCCTCATAGCGAACCGACCGGCTGAAATCACTAATTGGCCGGTTTCCACCCCCGCCGTACCAGGCTTCGATATCATATTCCAATTCGAAGGTGACGGGCTCGAAGGAATGCAGTTGTAACTCGAGCATTGGGAAGATATCGCGCACGGCGCGCGACCATGTTGATACGGCGCCCAACCACGCTACCGGTTCAGCTCTCGTCTGCGCTAGCAAGAGCATAAGGTCCGCAGCTTCGCAAAAGTGGTTGACCACCACCTTCGGTACGAAATTGCGCATTACGTTTTCGCCGAGCTCCCCACTGAGAAGGCGCGCATAATTTTCGTCGGCGGCGATAAAGCGGCGCATGTCCTCAACTGAGTCGAACAGCTGTGTTTCCGCCGCTATAAAGTCGGCATAGATCGACCCGAGCGGTCCGTCTGAAACCTTAATGGCCTGCCAAAACTGGAGCAGCACGTCGAACCAGTCCACGCCAAGTTCACGACAGACCGGACGGAGAAAATCGAATTGGGTCGACGACATAACTAGAAACACGAAGGACACCCCTCGACATTCGATGTAGTCTTCGAAACTCATTGTATTAGTGGCAACGCAGACCTCGTCAAATTCGAAAACACGCTCTCCGAGATATTCCCCGAATTGCCTCGGCAGCATACGAAATCGCGTTACCATCGCGTGACGCTGGCGGCTTTCTTTTGAAGCCAGCGCCGTCCCTTTCAGCAACATAGTCGTATACGCTAATGGCTGCTCCACGTGTGACTCCGCTAAACTGCGAAGCCCTGCGATGTAACTTTCCTTCGTCTCCTCTGGAAGGGGAACAATAATGGCTGCGTTTGTGGTAATACCGTTCCGCTTCATCTGCTCATAGACCTCGCGCACGTTTGACCCACCGAGATTCGTGCGCTTTATCGTCTTCAGCGTATCTATGTTCATCGATTGAGGCGAGATCGACATAGAGATCCGGCGGTTCAACTTCTTCGCCACCTCGATCAATCGTTGCAGCTGCGACTTTCCGGTGTCTACAATAAATGAGCGAGGCCAATCGAACTCCCGCTGTAGCTCGGCGATAGCCTCCGCGGTCTTGACGTCGTGCGGGTACATCCCGAAATTCGAATCGGCCAGAGCCAACGGTACGTCAGGAAACTTGGCCATACGTTCTGCAATATACCGCAGTTCTTCTGTAATCCGATCAGTACTGAAGCGCGCAATCGTGCTATACCATTCGTCGCCCTGAACACAAAAAGTGCATGCATAAGGGCATCCGCGCGTCGTCTCAAGAAATGGCATGAAGTCGCCATAAAGGAAGCGATCCATCATCCCGGAGAGGATTGGTGATGGT
>JACPSX010000087.1 GCA_016193065.1 Candidatus Tectimicrobiota bacterium
ATCCACTGTGACTTCCGTGGCCATGGAGTTCGAGATCAGACAGTACTGCTTGGCTTTTTGCAGAAGCCTCCCGACCGGCTCCTGATCCTCAGGACGGGAGAGCCAGACTTTGGGAGTCAGGTGAATCCGGGTCATCTTGAATTTGCCGTCAACGAATTCCAAAGTTCCCTCTGCCTGACTTTCAAACCCGATGAGGTTGACCTTGGCCTTTTCGGCCAGATAGAGGAAGGTCGTCATGAAGCAGCCGTTGGCTGAGGCGACGTAGAGGTCCTCGGGGCTCCAGAACCCCTCGGGTCCACCAAACTCCGGCGGGGTGGCCACCGGCAAGTCCGGCTTTCCTGCGCTGGAGAGAAGTCCCTTCTTGCCGTCCTGCCAGTAGATTGAGGATTGGTAAACGTGAGTTTTTGCCTGGATGCTCATGTCATCCTCCTGTCGGCTGTCCCCCTCGCCTGTAGTGAGCCCGTTTCAACCAAAAGGGTGCGCGGGAAGCAATTTCCTTGACTGCAAGGCAAGGGGTTCAGTACAAGAGAGAGGGGGCGGAAAAACGGGGAACCGGATGAGAGAATTTTTCAAGCCTCGCGCTGTGGCCGTCGTCGGCGCTTCCCGCGTGGAAGGCAAGGTGGGCCACAGCATCCTGCTGAATCTCCTGCGCGGCGGTTTTCCCGGAGCCATTTATCCCATCAACCCCGGTTCCCCGGACATCCTTGGAGTCAAGGCGTATCCGGACGTCTCTGCAATTCCCGCAGAAATTGATCTGGCCGTATTGGTCATTCCCGCACCCCAAATCCTATCGGCTCTGGAAGCCTGCGTGGCCAAGGGGGCCCGGGGGGCCGTCGTCATATCGGCCGGCTTCAAGGAGATCGGTGGAGAAGGAGCCGCCCTGGAGCGTGAGCTGAAAAAGTGCGCCCGGGAGCTCGGGATTCGAGTCCTGGGACCCAACTGTCTTGGAGTCATCTCAACTCAGGGGCGCCTGAACGCGAGTTTTTCCCCCGGTATGCCTCCCGAAGGAGGCATCGGTTTTTTTTCTCAATCAGGAGCCCTGGGGACGGCGATCCTGGATTGGGCCGTGGGGCAGCGGATCGGGCTCTCCAGGTTCTTGAGCCTCGGCAACAAAATGGACCTCTCCGAAGTGGACGCGGTGCGGGCCATGGCCGAGGATCCGGACACGAAGGTGATCCTGGGTTATGTGGAGGGAATTGAGCAGGGGCGGGAGTTCATGGCAGCGGCCCTGGCCGCCTCCCGTAAAAAACCCCTGATCATGTATAAAGCAGGAACCACCTCGGCGGGAGCCAGAGCGGCCTCCTCCCATACGGGGGCCCTGGTGGGCTCCGACAAGGCGGTGGAGGCGGCCTTCCGGCAATCCGGGGTTTTTCGAGTATATTCTCTGGAGGACCTCTTTGATCTGGCTCAGGCCTTCAGCTCCCAACCACTCCCCTCGGGGCCCCGCCTTTTGATCTTGACGAACGCGGGAGGTCCGGGGATCATCGCGGCCGACGCGGTCGAGAAGGCCCGGGTGGAGCTTGCCCGGCTCTCCGACGAAACCGTTGCCCGCTTGCGTCAGTTTATGCCCCCGACGGCGGCCCTTTATAATCCGGTGGACGTCATCGGAGACGCCCGGGCGGATCGCTATCAGAAGGCGCTGGAAGTGCTGCTGCCGGACCCCGGGGTGGACGGGGTCCTGGTTCTGTTGACTCCCCAGGCAATGACCGAGATTGACAAGACCGCGCAACTTATCGGGCAGGCGTCTGCGGCCTCGGGAAAACCGATTCTGACTTCCTTTATGGGGGAGGCCAGCATGGGAGAGGCCCGCGAGATTCTACGGCGCTATCACGTACCGGACTACCCATATCCCGAAGAAGCCGTCAAGGCGTTTGAGGCGCTGGCTGTTTACCGGAGCCGGCGGGATTCTCCGAGCGAGCATCCCGTCACGTTTCCCTGCCGCGGGCAGGAGGCCAGGGAAAGGATCCGGAAGGCTCGAAGGCAAGGCAGAATCAATCTTGGAGAGTCCGAAGCCCGCTTTGTCGCCGAGGCCTTCGGTTTCCGGTTTCCGCGCAGCGTGGTCGCTCAGACGGCGGATGAAGCTGTCAACGCCGCGGAAGAGACGGGGTATCCCGTGGTGCTCAAGATCGTCTCTCCGGAGATTCTTCACAAGACCGACGTGGGTGGGGTGAAAGTCGGCCTGCGTGGCCCGAAAGAGGTCCGTGAAGGGTTCCTGGAAATCACCACCCGCGTGAGACGCCTGTTTCCCGACCCTTGCTGCTCGGAGTGCGAGGAGAGAAGCCTGCGGATCTGCAGGCCCTCGTTGAAAGCCTGCAGCGTCTCTCCCAGCTTGCTATGGAACTTCCCGAGGTTTTGGAGATGGATATCAATCCACTCATTGTCCGGCCGGCCGGAGAAGGTGCCGTGGCCATTGACGTGCGGATGTCGCTCGTCCACGAGGAGGCCCCATGAAATCGCTATACATTGGTTCCACGGGAGATTATTCGGGAAAGACCCTGGTCACGATGGGGTTGGCGATGGCTCTGCAGAAACAGGGTTTTAGCGTCGGGTATCTGAAGCCTCTGGGAAGGCTCCCCATTGTTGTGGAAGGGGAAGCCGTTGACGGCGATGCGGAATTTCTCAAGAAGATCCTGCATCTGACGGATCCTCTGAGCCTGATCTCTCCTGTTGTCCTCACTCACGAGCTCGTCGTGCAGCACTACAAAGGGGCTCTGCCGGATCTGCTCCCGAAGGTGGTGGCGGCCCATGCCCAGGTCTCTCGGGACAAGGACCTGGTCCTGATCGGAGGAGCCGGGAATTTCATGGGAGGGACCTTTCTGGATCTGGAGATTACCCGGGTCTGCGAGGCCCTTGCTTCCCAGGTTCTACTGGTTGATTCTTCCGATCCGCAGCGCGGCTATGACGCGCTCTTTGTGGCGCGGGAGATCCTGGGAGACCGCCTGATCGGCGTGATCCTCAATCGGGTTTCCTCCTTACTGCATAACATGGTGGAGGAGATGGCGATTCCCTTCCTGACTAAGTCGGGGTTCCGGATCCTGGGTGTTCTCCCTCACGACCCGCTTCTTGACGCCATCACCGTAGGCCAGCTCCAGGAGCTGTTGGATGGGAAGATCCTGTGCGCCGCGGATCGACTGGATGAGCTGGTTGCCAACTTCAGCGTCGGGGCCATGGATCTGGACAAGGCCATGAGCTACTTTCGCAAGCTCCCCAACAAGGCCGTCATCACCGGAGCAAACCGTCCCGACCTGCAGCTTGCCGCTCTGGAGACAGCCACCAAATGCCTCATCCTCACCGGGAATCAATCTCCCAACGAGATCATTATTTCACGGGCCCGGGAGCTGCGGGTTCCCATCATCGTGGTCCCCTACGATACCTTCACGACGGTGGATCGGGTCGAGCATTTCATGGGCCGGATCCGCATCCGGGAGCAGCAGAAAGTGGAGAAGGCCCGCCAGCTTCTGGAAGAGCGCCTGGACTACCGCGCTCTCCTGCAGGCGCTGCAACTGTAGCTGAGAGCCTAGAGCTAAGTGCTGAGGGCTGAGTGCCTATTGTCATTCCCGCGCAGGCGGGAATGACGAAAGCGCAGCAATTGTGACACCATATCCAAACGTCCCGAGTAATAATTTTCGATGCCAATGCCGTTGACGGGGGATGAAGACTGCGGTACAAGGGAGATTGTTCGGGCCGGGCCTGTTGCGGAGAAGGAGGGGGAATTGGTCGATTCTTCGGATCAACAGATCATTGAGCGGGTCAATCAAGGCGATCCGGCCGCCTTTGAAGAACTCCTGGAACGATATGAAGAGAAGATCTTCCACTTCGGCATGCGCATGTGCGGCCAGGTGGAGGACGCCCGCGATTTGCTGCAGGAGACCTTCCTGAACGCCTTCCGGTACCTGAAGGGTTTTCGGGGGGAGGCCCAGTTCAAGAACTGGCTTTACAAGATCGCCAGCAGCGTGTGCATCAAGATGCGGCGCAAGGGGAAGTTCGAGCCGGACTTTGAAATTTCCCTTGACCAGCTTGTTCCCACGGAAGATGGAGAAGTCCCTCAGGAAATTCCCGATTGGGCTTTAGAGCCCCTGGAGAACGTGCTGAGCAAGGAGGTCCGCCGGCGCCTTTCGGAGGCTCTGGCCCTCCTTCCCAAGGAGTACCGCATTGTCCTGGTCCTGAGGGACATGGAAGGCTTTTCCACGGAAGAGACAGCGGAGACCCTGGGCATTAGCGAGGCGGCCGTCAAGTCGCGCTTGCACAGGGCGCGGCTGTTTGTGCGGCACAAGCTCCACGAGTATTTTCAAGGAAGGAAACCGTGATGGACGAGGGCTGCCGAAAACTCTTTGAGCGCATGTCGGAGTACCTGGACGGCGAGCTTGATCTCAAGGAGCTGGCCGATATCGAGTCCCACCTGCATCTCTGTCATCACTGCGAGGCGTGCCTGGCGGCTCTGCGCCGCACCATCGAGGTTTGCCGTTCGCACAGCGTCCCCTCCATGCCCACGGAAGTCCGCCGGGAACTGCACGAGCTGATTCGCAAAAACCTGTCTTGAGCAAAGCCTGCCCTGAGCAGAGCCGAAGGGTCGAAGGACCTGCGCTGAGCTCCCTCTTGCTCCTCTTGTGAAAAATAATGCAACTGACCTATTGCACCACAGAACCCCTGGGCCAAGGTTAAAGGTGTAGCTGGAAGTATTTGATTTACTACAAGTTCTAGCGATCGCTCGGAAGTCCTGGGGGCGGGCGACTTCCGGTTCTCAGTCACAATTGGCGGTAGTCATGGAATACCAGGGTCGGTTGCAGGAAGTCCTGCGTCAGGCCGCAGCTCTCTTTTCCGAGAAAGGGTACCCGTCCGCTTCGATCCGGGACCTGTCGCGGGTTTCCGGCCGGAGCATGGCGGGCCTTTACTACTATTTCGCGGGGAAGGAGGAACTGCTCTACCGGATCTGCGCTCAAAGCCTCCAGGAGATTCTCGAGGAGCTCGACCGATCTCTACCCCAAATCGCCCCCCCTCAGGAAAAGCTCCGCTACCTCGTCGCGGTTCACCTGGACTATTTCCTCAACCACCGGGACGAGATGCGGGTCCTCTCTCAGGATTCGGAATTTCTCCAGGGAGAGCATAAGGAAAAGCTGGCTGAGCAGCAAAAGGGCTATTACCTGCTCTGTCAACAGGTGTTGCGAGAGGTTTGGGAAGAAGCCGGAAGCGGCCAGGAGATTTCCCGAGAGGAGCTGCGGCTCTCGACCCTGGCCCTTTTCGGGATGATCAACTGGGTTTACAAATGGTACGAGCCGGGCAAGGACCTCTCCTCCAGAGATCTTGCGGACTGGATGACGCGGTTCTTTCTGGAAGGGTACCTGGGGAGCCCAGCAACTTCTCCGTTTCCGGAACAGAGTCTCCGGGGGATCGACAGTCGGATGGAATGAATCGGTCGGGCGCAATGAATTGCGCCCCTACTATAGATTCACGTCCACAAAGCGACAGGTCTTGTTACGGGTTCCCGGCGGGGCAGAGGTCAACGGGCCATGCAATCCAGCCAGTGTCCCGGGTTTCAAGGCTACAGACTCCATTTCGACGCGCCCAGCGAGTCCTTGCGCCGGCGCATTGACGACCATCCCTGTTACAGCGAGGAAGCACATTGCTTCTTTGCCCGAATTCATCTGGCCGTGGCGCCTCGCTGCAATGTTTTTTGCAACTACTGCAACCGCAAGTTTGACTGTCCCAACGAGAGCAGGCCTGGAGTTGCCAGCACGGTCTTAAACCCGAAAGAGGCCGTGAGGCAAGTTGAACTTGTCCTGGAGAGGGTTCCCTGGACTACGGTCGTGGGAATTGCCGGACCCGGGGATCCGCTGGCCAACCCCCAAGAATCCCTACAGACCTTCCGGCTGGTGCACCGTGAATTTCCCGATCTGATGCTCTGCCTTTCGACGAATGGGCTCGCGCTAACGGACCACCTGGATGAACTCGTCGAATTGGGGGTCAGCCATGTCACTCTCACCATCAACATGGTTGACCCGGAGGTCGGCCGGAGCATTTACTCCTGGGTGCGCTATGGAGGCATTGTGTATCGGGGGTGGGAGGGGGCTGAACTGCTTCGCATCCAGCAGATGCGGGCCCTCGAAGAGCTCCGTCGCCGGGATATTCTTACCAAGGTGAACATTGTCCTCATTCCGGAGGTCAATGACTTCCATCTCCCGGAAGTCGTCAAGGAAGTTCAGAGAAGGGGAGCTTTTCTCGTCAACGTGATCCCGCTCCTTCTGGTTCCCGGGAGCAAGTTTGAGAAGCAAGAGGTCCGGGAGCCCAGCCTGGAGGAGCGGAGAGTCATTCAGGACCTTTGTGAACGGAAGCTGGGCGTGCAAGTCATGCGTCACTGCCGCCTGTGCCGGGCTGATGCCGCCGGATTTTTGGGACAACAAGAAGAGACAAGTCCACGACCTGCCCGGACTCCGCAAGATCGGGGAGCCTTCCTGGCAGAAGCGAGACGCCGGCGTGACCGGGTGCGCCGGGTCCGGGAAGAAGTTCTCGAAACTCTCGTCGTCCTGGATGGCCGATCCCTGCGGGTGGCCGTTGCCTCTCGGGGAGGGAGGCTTGTAAACGAACATTTCGGGAGGACCCGGGAGTTTTTAATCTTTGAGGTGACCTCCGGGGCCATCCGGCTCCTGGAGATCCGGCCCGTGGCAGGATATTGCACTGGACCCCAGAGCTGCGGAGACGAACCACAAAGTCTTAGTTCCTTGATTTCTTTGCTGAGCGACTGCCACATGGTGCTGTGCAGTCGGATCGGGCTGGATCCGGTCAAGGCTTTGAGGCAGGCAGGCATACGTCCCGTAGAAGCTTACGGTTTCATTGACCGGGCCATCGCCGGCGCCGTCAGCGCCCACGTAGGGGTACCCGCCGGAAACTACGTCACTGCAGGGAAGGAGGTTGATGAGCCATCGGGGAATCTCTAGCCAGTTAGACCGCGAAGCGAAGGTTGGGGGGCCGTAAAACAGAGAAGGGAGGTGGAGAAAGATGCCGCCGGCAATGAGACAAATCTCGATCTACGGAAAGGGAGGGGTAGGAAAATCCACGGTTGCCAGCAACACCTCGGTCGCCCTGGCGGAAATGGGCCGCCGGGTCATGCAGATGGGATGTTCTCCGAAAGCCGACTCGACCTATCTGTTGTTGGGTCACATGTGTCACCCCACAGTCCTCGATCAGGTCCGGGCCAAAGGCTATCGCAAACCCGAGTACATCGATGAGTGCCTGCAGATCGGGCACAAGGGGATCGTGTGCGCCGAGGCGGGGGGGCCCGAACCTGCTCTGGGCTGCGCGGGGCGCGGGGTTTTGTTGGTCCTGGAACTGCTGCGCAAGTATCGTCTTCCGGAAAAGCACGAGGTGGATTTCCTGGTCTTCGATGTCATTGCGGACGTGGTCTGCGGCGGGTTTGCCCAGCCCATCCGCAGGGGGTATGCCAAGGAAACCTATATTGTCACCAGCGGGGAGCTCATGGCTCTGTACGCGGCCAACAACATCTGTAATGCGGTGAAGACCATGAACGAGCTCAAGGGGGCCCAGGTTTTCGTGGGTGGGCTCATCAACAACATGCGCGGGGTTCCCGGAGAGTTGGAGTTGGTGAGGGAGTTCGGGGAGATCATCGGAGTTCCGGTGGTTGCCAACATCCCCCATTCCGATCTGATGCAGCGCGCGGAAACCCAGAAAAAGACTCTGGTGGAGAATTTCCCGGATTCCGCAGAGGCCCAGGAATTCCGCAGCTTTGCCCAACAGATCCTGGAACCCCGGGGGATTATTCCCCAGCCGCTGGACCCCAAGGACAGTATTTCGGTAATTCGAGACCTCCTACGGAAGTACCAGGTCTTCGATTGAGGGAGGTGAACGCCATGATTGAACGATTTGAAGTCCCCAAGGAAGTGCCGCGCAAGATCGCTATTTACGGCAAGGCCGGCATTGGCAAGTCCATTACCTCCTCTCACATCAGCGCCGCCCTCTCGGAGATGGGGGAGAAGGTGGGTCTCATGCAAGTGGGCTGCGATCCCAAGCGGGATTCCATCGCCCTGCTGTGCGGGGGGATCATGCCTACAGTCCTGGAAAAGCTGCGCATGATCGAGAGCGACAGCCTGGGCGACGAAGATACGGGACCTGTGGAGCTGACCGACGTGAAACTCGACGAGGTGATCTTCTCGGGTTACAACGGCATCGTGTGCTGCGAGGCCGGGGGGCCGAGGCCGGGGATGGGCTGCGCCGGGCGCGGGGTCCTGGTAGCCATCAACATCCTGGACGAGTTCAAGGTCTACGAGCGCAACAACGTGGGGTTTGCGATCTTTGACGTGCTGGGGGACGTGGTTTGCGGCGGGTTCGCCCAGCCCATGCGGGCCGGGCAGGCTCACGAAATCTACATCGTCACTTGCGGCGAGATTCTGGCCCTCTACATCAGCAACGAGATCATGAGAGCGGTGAACCGGATCCGCAGCGAGGGGGTCAACGTGGGGCTGGCGGGGCTCATTGACAATCAGCGCAACGTCCCCTTCGAGAGGGAAATCGTGGAGGAGTTTGCCCGCCGCACCGGGGTTCCCGTCATTCTGCACGTGCCCAGGTCCCCCAAGGTCCAGGAGGCCGAGATCATGTGCAAGACCGTGATCGAGGCCTTTCCGGAGTCGGATCAGGCGTTGGTCTACCGGTCTCTGGCCAGGAAAGTGTATGAGAACCAGTACATTTACGCGCCCGCACCCCTAAACGGGCTCGATGAGGTGGTTGATGTGGTCCGCACCTACATCCATTAGCCCTGAGAAATCGTTCTTCTCTGATCGATCAGGGGAAAGGAGGAGAGATGAACTGGCCTGTCTGTGACCAAGTCATGCCATGGGATAAGGTGGATCGCACCCGGGAGCCCTGGGAGATTGCCCGGGACTACCTGGAGATGCGTGCCAAGAAACAGTTTGAGATCGTCACCTTCAGGGATTTGCTGGAGAAGACGGAAGACACGGCAGCCTCGGACTGGTGGGAAAAAATCGTCCCCGGATACGGCAGCGGGCTCTGGTGCCCCGCTTATTATTCGATCCAGACCTGGGCCGGGTTGCCCAACTCCGTCGTGGTCTTCCACGGACCGACCCACTGCGTTTCCGCGGCCCGCTTTTTCCAGATCTCCTACGGCGGCGGCGGGGGCGGAAGCTACTACTGGGGCGGTCCGTTCTGTTTTGTCCCCAGCACGGAGATGAACGAGCGGGACGCGATCCTTGGGGCTCCCGAGAAGCTCAAGAAAGCGATCCTGGAGATCGATGCAGTGGCCAAGCCGGAGATCATCATCGTGGCGCCGGCCTGCGCCCCCAGCATGATCGGAGAGCCCATGGAGGAGGTCATCGAAGACGTGCGGGGGCAGATTCAGTCCGAGATCATCTTCGTGGATGCGCCGGGGTTTAAGTGCATTGACGAAGGAGACATGATCCGGTTGGTCACCAGCAAGTACTGCACCGACTTAATGGAAGAACCCAAGACCAAGGACAAAGGGGCGGTCAATGCGGTGGGGGATTGGCGCACAAGCGCCTGGGAGGAGCGCTACGGCGTCAAGTGCAATTTCCCAACGGCCTACGATGAGCTGAACAGGATCCTCAAGAGGATGGGCCTCAAGCTGAAGACGGTTCTGCCGCAGGCCCCGCTGGCGGACATCCGGCGGGCTCCCGAGGCGGAGTTCAACGTCTGCACCTGCCCCATGTTTGCCTACCCGATCTGCGAGGAGATGAAAGCCAAGTTCGGTGTCCCGTACAGCAACCACGTGTACCCCCTGGGGATAGAAGCAACCCGAAACTACATCATGGCCATCGCGGACTTCTTCGGCAAACAAAACGAGGCGGAAGCTCTCCTACGGGAGGAGTTTGGGAAGCTTCAGCCCTTGTGGGACGAGGCCAGGAGAAAGATCGCCGGCAAGGTGGCCCTCATGGATTCTTCCATCGCCATGACTTCCGTGAACCGGCAGATGGGTTATGCACGCATGCTCATCGAGTTGGGGATCGAGGACGTGATCTTCTTCAACATCGCCCCCTCGGAAGTTCTGGGCCGCAGGGAAGGGGTCGAATACTACCTGAGCCAGACGATCAATGGAGTTCCCTACAACCCCAAGTTCCTCTGGTGGCCGGCTCCCCACGCCATCAAGTTAAGTCCTGTGGAGGTCATGGAATTCCTGGGCTTGAAGCCGCAAGATGTCCTCTACCTGTACGGAGATCTGGGGTGGTATGCCAAGGCTCCCGACATCGATCCCGCCAACACGGCCCAGGTGCAATCGGGGATCCACTGGCGCAGGCGCCGCAACGTGTGCTCCCGGTCCATCTTCTTTAGCGGCATCCGGGGGCTCTTGCGGGACATCATCAATGCGGTGAATACTTCTAGCCGCGGCAGGAACTTCACCCTCTATGGCCGGGTCATCGGGGAGTGGGCCATTGGGGATGGGGCTGCCGGAGCTGCGGAAAGGGGGTGAGGAGAAATGCCGGTCATCGAGAAAAAAATGCGCACGGCGAACGACGCGTTCCAGCCCAGCGCCATGATGGGAGCCGTCCTGGCCCTGTCGGGAATCGAGGGCGTGGAAATCGCCTTTCACGGGCCTTCGGGGTGTTACACCATTGCTGGGCACTATCGCACCGATCAGGCCCCCATGGGAGTCTATTCCTCCATGCGTCCCAGTGGAGTAACGGAAGACAATCTGGTCATGGGGACCAGCATGGAGAAGCTGAGCCAGCTCATCAAGTTCATGAAGATGACCTTCAAGAAGGACCGCTCGCGGCTGTTCGCGATCGTCAACACGGACTCTACGGCGATCACGGGTGATGACATCTTGGGCGCGGCGCGGCGCTTCGAGAAGGAGATGGGGTTTCCCGCCATTGCGGTAGATGCCCCTGGATTCAAGGGGTGGGACGTGGTGGGATATGACCTTTCCTACCGGGCCTTGCTCGGGAAGTTTGCCCCCGGGGATTCCTTGGCGAAGATTCCCGACAGCGTCAACATCATCGCCCCCTATATGCTGCACTCCCAGAACTGGATCTTCGACTTCGAGGAGATCAGGAGCCTCTTGGCCAGACTGGGAATCCGGATCAACTGCGTTCTCACTCGAAATACCCGCATCGAGGACATCAAAAACTTCAGCGCGGCCCAGTGGAACCTGCACCTGAGCGCCGAGGATTTTCCAAGCTTCCAGAAGGAGGCCGACCGGCTGGCGGTGCCCTCTTTCGGCGCGGATCTCCCCTTGCCTTACGGGATCGCCAACACGGAGGCCTGGTTCCTGGGGGTGGCCCGGCAGTTCGGCAAAGAGGAGAAAGCGCGAGAAATCCTGACCGAGGACAGCAAGCGGGTCAAGTCCATCCTGGGGTTCAACTACACTTACACCTGGCTGGCGAACCTTCTGATGCAGAAGAGGGTGGCGGTTATCGGCCGCGAGAAGTTTGCCGCCAGCATCGCCCGCGCGCTGTTCTACGACTTCGATGCCTATCCCGACGTGGTAATCCTCCAGGGTTCCGGCCGCTCTGCCTTTGAACGCTCCAAGGCCCTGCTGGCGGACATTGAAAAGGACGGGTATTCCGTCAAGATCATGGAGAACCCGTCCTATATCGAAGTGGCCCGCCTGATCCAGGAGAGCGAGGTTGACTTCGTCATCGGCTCCCGGATCGAGAAGCCGCTCATCGAGGGGATGCGGTTCCCTCACCTGAGCCTGGGGAGCGCAGGCTACTTCCAGAGCTTCCGGTTTGTCCCCTACCCCTATGTGGGCTACAACGGGGTCCTCTACCTTCTCCAGGAGTTGGGGCTGGTGATGCACGACATGATGACCGAGAAGGAGATGTGGCGAGGCCTGCGCTTCAAGAACATTTGAATCCGAACGGCCCCGTGGGCCCGCGCCAGACCCTGTCCGGGAGACCCGATTCGGGACATCCCGGGCAGGGTCTTGCTTTTTACGGGATGTTCTCCTCAGGATTCCAGGGCGCTGGAACATATGCAGATTGATTTTCGGACGGCATCTGTGTAGTATAAGAAAAGCCTTGATGAGGCGGAGAGCGACGATGATTTGCATTGATCACACGGTTCAGATTTGGCAAGAGGGGGACACCTATGTCGCCCACGCTCATCCTCTGGATGTCATGAGCTGTGGCGAATCCCCTGAGGAGGCCCGTCGGAATTTGGAAGAAGCGGTCCGCCTTTTCTTGAAGGTGGCTGAAGAGCAGGGGACCTTAGAGGAGGTCCTTCGTGAGGCTGGTTATATCCTCAAGGACCACCACTGGAGCGCTCCCGAAATCATTTCCTCAGAGCGCGTTTCCCTCTCGCTTTCGGCGTAATGCCGAAGATCACCCCAACCCACTGGTCTGTTCAGGAGAAGATCTTCCAGGCGGATGGATTTATTTTTGTTCGCCAGGAGGGGAGCCACCGCGCCTATATAAAGCCTGGAATCCCCAGGCCTGTCATTATTCCCGTGTATCGGGAGGTTCCTGTCTCCATCATTCGAAATAATATGAAAACTGCCGGGATGACCCGCGAGCGCTATTTTAGCCTGCTGGCCCAGGTCTAGTTCGAAGGACCTCGGGCACAAATTTTGGATGCTCCCCGCCTACCCTGCGGATTGACCGGATCACCTGAGAGGGGATACAATACCGTGGAGTTTTCTGGGTGGGGAACCGACGAGCGTAAGTTAGGATTGGCCTAGTGAACGAGAACCGCTGGCCGTTGCAGGGGATTCTGGTGTTGGCGCTGGCCGGGGTGGGAGTCAGTTCCTATCTCTCCTACCTGGACGTGCAGATCTCCAGAGCTCCCAACAAGGCCTTTTGCAGCATCTCCCAGCTCTTCTCCTGTGACGTGGTCATTCGCAGCCCTTACGCCCATTTCTTCGGCATCCCCGTGGCCTATCTGGGGGTGGCCGGGTTTCTGCTGTTTTTGATCCTGGCGGTATGGGCCCTCGCTTGCCGGGATCGTTCAACGACACGCTGGCCAATTTTGGGATTGGTGAGCCTGTCCTGGATCGCCCTGGTATTTGAATGTTATTTAACCTCGGTGGAAGCTTTTGTCCTCAAAACGTTTTGTCCGTACTGCCTGACGGTTTTCGCATTCATTATTGCTATTTTCCTGTTATCCTTGCGGGCGACCTCCCGGGTTCCGAGCAC
>JACPSX010000088.1:0-2229 GCA_016193065.1 Candidatus Tectimicrobiota bacterium
GGTTCGGCGCTCACCGTGAATGTACTCGAGCCCGTACCAGAGTCCGGGGACGTTTTTGGGAAACGGCTTGTAAAAGACGTTCGCGTGCCCCGACCACAGGCGATGGTTGGGATCTCCAGTAAATCCCTGCGGGGGGTTGTCCATTTCGATGCCGCCGGACACGTTCGACTCGATCTGGTCGCTGAAGACGTGCTTGTAGCCGAGCTTGGCACCCCACTGGTCGCTCGGCTCGATGTCGCCGCTGACGAGGTGTCCGCTCTTGAAGGAGAAGTCCAGATAGTGCCCGAGCCCTTGACCCGCAACCGTTTGCACGAAGGCGGCGTCCTTCCCCCAGGTGTTGATCCGGGCATTCGCGGTGACCCCCCAGCCATATTCCGTCTGGTTCACTCCGGCCCGATCCACCCGCAGGAAACGGCTCAGCCAGGCGACATCCGCGAGCCCCCATTTCCCCTTCCAGCGCGCCTTGGCGACCACATCCGGATAGAGGTCGTTCAAGTCACCCGAGCCCGTCGGGGCGTTCCCGATGTCGGTCTCGGGGTTTTCGAGGGCGAACTGAAGCTCCGTCGCTCCCACCTTTCGGGTATAGCGGATCTGCGGCTGCCGGGCAAAGGTTCCTCCCGCCCCTCCTACCCAGGAGAGGGTGTCCGCCGCCGTACCCAGGCTGAAGAACGTGCTCCAGGTCTGCCCGAAGAGCAGGGGGCCGGTCTCCACGTAGGCATGACGCAGGCGAGGCGCTTCGGCGTTCGTAGTGGCCTGGTTTCCTTGTGCTCCCCGAAAGTCAAACTCGAAGAAGCCCTTGACATCGCCCCAGGGGGAGGGGGTCAGGCTGGTGAAGTTGAGACGGGTGTTCCTGGCGGTCAGGCGCAGGTGTTCCGTGCGGCCTCCACCTCCTTGCGTGTCAGGTAACTTTTTCAACGGGATGTTCGAGGCCGAGAAGGTGTCGCCCGAGTCCCCGGTAAAATCCAGCTGAGTGTCGAACTGAACGAAGCCGCCGAATTTGATGGCCGTATTGGTCCCCGGCACGACGAAGGAGCCCGGGATGGGGCCTTTCTTCAGGACGACTTCCTCCTTTTTCTCCGCTTCCAGCTTCTCGACCCTGCGCTGCAGTCTTTCCTTCTCGACTTTCTCGGACTCGAGCGTCTCGATCCTCTTTTGCAGCGTCCCAAGCTGTTGCTTCAGATCCTGGAGTTCGTCGGCCCGTACAGGCGCTCCTGTAAAGGCCAGGATCCAGAAGGTCGCCCCGCACAGAGCCGCAACGAGACCGAATCTTGGAATGTGGCTGCGTACCGGCCATCGCGGCTGCTTTGGAAAAAACTCCGTCGTCTGCATAGACATGACTCGTCCCTCCTCTTTATAGGTTCCGTTTACCTACCTTCTTGGAACACTCCGGAGATCCCTGATCCGCAGGGGAAAATTCTCTCTCCAACCTCCAGACCTCATCATTGCCCCTCCTTTTCCGGTTCGCGTGTCGCAACCCCGTAGTTGGAATAGCGTCGATCTTACCGGGGAACCAACTCGCAAACTGTAAGGGAGCCTACAGGCCGATCCTTAATTTCCCATGATCTACCGGACGGATCGGTCCCTAAAACACCCCTGGTAGAAGTTCACGTTGTTTCGCTCCCTCGCCCCGCGAGCCGAAAGCCCAGGGGTCCCCCCAGGACCGTTCCCAGGATCGCCCCCGCCGTCCAGACCGCCGCCACGGGGAAGGAAAGCGACAGACACTGGAGATAGATGGCCGGGGCGATGACCAAGGCGTAGAGGAGCGAGTGCGTCGCCCCGTGGCTTACCCAGCAATCCGGCCGCGGGCGGCCGAACACCGCGCCGCCGACAAGCAGCGGGCCGACCGTATAGCCGGCGGCCAGGAGCAGGAGCACCAGGGAAACCGAGACGGACCCCGCAGCTGCCTGGACTAGGCGGATGCAGGTCTCCACGACCCGGGGGATGGAGAGGGGCGCGGCGAGGATCAAGCTAACCCCGACACTCGTCAAAGCCGCCCGGGAAGCCGGCCCGAGCTCGCGGTGGGAGGAGAGCAGGAAGAGCCCTGTGTACAGGAGGGTCCAGAACGTCCCGAGGATCCCGATCGCCGGAGCTGAAGTCTCTCCCTCGGCGATGCCGAGGACCAGAAGGAGGGAGAGAGCGGCGGCTCCGGCTCCCAGGAGCACGCGCGAGAAGATCTGCGCTGGCGACAGGTAGGGCCACGCGTGCCTTCCTTCCCGGGCCTGCTCGCTG
>JACPSX010000088.1:2243-4936 GCA_016193065.1 Candidatus Tectimicrobiota bacterium
CGGGGAGTGCGGGGGGGGTCCAGAGGTCGGCGGCCGCGGCAGCCTCCTGAAGGCGGTCCCAGCGCTCCTTGCACACGTTGCACTGCTCCAGATGGGCCGCGAACCGGGCTCGATCCTCCGTCTCCAGCTCTTCGTAGAGGAAGTCCACCAGGGATGCCTGAACATCGGAGCATTTCACTTGCTGATCATTCACGAGCTATCCTCTATTCCTCCGCCAGCGGGCGAGCAGGGATTCAAGGCGTCGCATCGCCTCGTGGATCCGCCACTTCACCGTCCCCAGCGGGGCCTCAAGGGCTTGAGCGATCTCCTCATAACTCAGGCCGTGATAGTGCCTCAGAATGAAGGCTTCCTTTTGATCCTCCGGCATCTGCTCAATGGCCCGACGGATCATGTCTGTTTTTTCTCGCGCCTCGACGACGCGGGCGGGACCGGGGTCACTCGATTGTGCGTTCCTGGCCGCTTCGAGAGATTCAATGCGGTGGCCCCCACGCTTGCTGTGACGAAGGTGATCGTTCCACACCAGACGGGCGATCCCGAAGATCCAGGGGGCAAACGGACGATTGGTATCGTAGCGGTTTCTCCTCCGATAGAGGGACACCAGAACCTCCTCCGTGAGATCCTCGATCCAGCTCGGAGGGCAGCCCTTGCGGTAGAAAAAGGCAAAGAGAGGACCCTCCCATTTCGCAAAGAGGAGTTCCAGAGCGGTCTCCTCGCCCTCCTTGACCCTGGCCATCAGCTTCTGATCGTCACTCAATGTTGCGTTCACGCAAAATGCACGGCCTGGACCTCACATCGATATATCCGCTGGATGTTCCTAAAAAGTTTGAGCCATCTTAAAAAAAAGAGGGTCCCGCAGGACCCTCTGGAGCACGGTTTAGACGGCCGCGGTACGGCGTTTCCCTAGGGTTTCCGCACGACTGCTCTCGGAACGCTTTCCTGCTCGGGAAGGACCGGAACCGGAGAATTGATTTCCCGGTCCAGTCTTGCCTGGGCGATGCTGCCCGGGGCCCGATCCGGATCCATGCTTTCGGCGACGGGGGCGCTGCCCGTGAACGCGACTTCTGGCGAGCGGATCTCCCGGTCCAATCTCGCCTGGGCAATGCTGCCCGGGGCCTGGTTCTCGCGATTCCAGGCCGTGCTCTCTTGCCCCGTATACGCAGGAACCGCCGGAGAATTGATTTCCCGATCCAGCCTTGCCTGGGCAATGCTGCCCGGAGCCCGATCCGGGTTGTCTTGTGCGTGCGCGACGGTGACGCCGAGAAAGAGGATCGAAACCGCCGCCAAACCCATCAGAATTGTTCCCCTCTTCATTGAATTCCTCCTCGTAGTTTGAATCTGAGCCGCCTGATACGGCCCGTTGCTCTGATTAGTAATCCGCCCGCTTGCTCAGATTGGTTGGGATTTTCCGAAATCAGGTGCATCGCACCTGTGGCAGGACCTGAGGACCTATTCCGGAGAAGGACGGCCTGTGGGGACCGTTTTGGACATGGGTTTCTGATGAACTCGGCGGGGTGTTACACTCGCAGATCGGATTCGCTCCCCGCTTTTTGAGGCTTTATCCCGTTTTCTGCTCCGGGTTCTCCTGCCTTGCGGTCTTCAGCGTCTTGAGACCGCTCCGCAAGAAAAAGACGAAGACCGCTGTAAGAACGAGAAACGCGGTCCAGAAGTTCTGGGTCAAAAAGCCGGCCACACCGGTACCTGCCAGCAGGATCAGGAAAACCGGCAGATGGCATGGACAGGTCAGGGCCGCCCCGGCCAGCAGGAGATAACCCCTGAAGGTTCTCCTCTCAGCTCCTGCTGACGTGGGTTTCTGTTTGACCAGAATGTTCATCGCCGGGGTACCTTCCCTTACGATCCAGGGACCGGTTGTGGCATTTTCCCGTCCTGACAGCCCAAAAGGAGGCCACGAGGAGGAGGATCAGACCCCCGGCCAACAGGATCCGAAACAGCGTCACGTCGAGCGCTTGATAAAACGGGAAGAGGAGGATTCCGGCACCTGCAATGCCCGGGAGTAATGGATACCCGTTTCGGTTCCGATAGGCCTGGGCGGCAAGACTCGCCAGCGTGCCTCCGATGCCAAGGTAGAGCACTGGGGTTGCAATAGATGGGTCTTCCAGAAAGCCAAGGCCCACGCCGGAAAGGAGAGTCAGGCCGGACGCTACGAAGGCCGGAGCACAGCAGCCCAGGGAGACTCCAGTTCCGAGCAGCGTCCCGGCTAGGCCGAAAAAACCCATGTGAGGCTTTTTCAGGATCCGCAAATGCCAAAGCAAGACCATATTCCTACACCGCGCAGCAGGAGAGCTTCGTCACGTCTTTGTCGAACGTAAGGGCGGCCAGTTTGAGCCCCTCGACCATGGTGAGATAGGGGTGGAAAGTCTCCACCAGGTCCTGAACCCGCAGGCCGAACCTTACAGCCAGCGTGGCGGCCTGGATTACCTCCCCCGCCTGATCTGCCAAAACATGGGCGCCGAGGAGCTTACCCGTTCCCTCGTCAGCCACGAGCTTGATGAGCCCTCGGGTGTCCCGCGCCGCCAGCGCGCGGGGGACGTCCTTGAGATGCAGCACCGCCGTCTTGACCCGCTTGCCCTGGGCCCGGGCTGTAGCCTCGGTGAGTCCTACGCTAGCCACCTGTGGATCCGTGAAGATCACGTGGGGGAGCGCGGAGAGATCATAGACCCGCCCAGCCCCGGTCA
>JACPSX010000089.1 GCA_016193065.1 Candidatus Tectimicrobiota bacterium
AAGCAGGCAGTCGGGTACGAAGGGGAGGGCTGGCCCGTAATTGTTATTCCGGGTTTGACCCGGATCCAGTTTTTGGGCTGGATTCCCGCTTCCGCGGGAACGACGGATTCGGAACTAATGTAAAGAAGCGTTGGACGCACTACATTAGGAAATCCCTCCGTTCATCCTTCGACACGCTCAGGACGAAGGGAGGAGTTGAAGGGCTCACTACGAACGGAAGTACTATGAGGGACCCCTCACCCGCACCCTCTCCCCCTCCGGGGGCGAGGGAATTCAAAGAGATCCTCCCCCGTCAGGGGAGGAGATAATAAACGGGAGAGGGGAGGTGAAGCGGGGTTAGGTGACGCGCGACTTGTCCTTTGCCCCCCCAACCGGTGTGGTACGGGAGCCCTCGGCGGGCCGGGGCGGGCGTCGCACCGGGTGCCTCCCTGCCGCCGCTTGATGGGAGCGCAATAGCTCGCACAGGGCGTGTAGATCGTAGCCCACCTGGGCGAGCAGCTCCTGGCGGGCAGCTCGCACCTCCGCCACGATGGGATCCTGCCAGGGGCGGTCTTTGTCTCGACTGCGCTCAGACATCTCCTTCCTCCTCCCCCAGTAACTCATCTGGGGTGCACAAGACGGGTGGCTCATAGCCCGCCGTGCGGCACGCACGCTCCACTAGAGGCCGGCACTCTGCGTTCGCGATGTGCGTTACATTCCACGTCATGAGGTACTCAACCCCTTGGGACGCGGCGATCGCAATGTGGAGCGCGTCCGCCCGAGCACTCACGGGCAGGCTGGCACCGCGCAAGATCTCGTCGGCCAGGCTCTCGGCCAAGGGCGTGATGTCCAAGGTCTCGATACCCTCAAGAATCCCCGCTCGGCGACTCGCCGCCTCCGGATCACCGACCGCACACTCGAGGTGCACAAGCTCTGAGACCACCACTTCGAAGTCGCCCCGTCGGGTCTCCCACCACCGGTGGGTGATGATCGACGTCTCAAGGTACACGCTCTTCGCCATCGCCTGGCTCTATTCTACCACGACGTCGCGAGTATCGCCCACGGTAGTGACTCACCTGACGTATAACGGTTTATCCCTAATGCCGAAGGCGGAAAAGGAGCTACGGTCTCTCTCCCCCTCGGGGGCATTGGGGTTAAAACGCGTTGGACTAAACCGCTGAGCGAGAATCTACTGCTTCCTATGGGAATTGTAAAGCGGGAAGGCGATGGAGGAGGATGCAGGAAGTCCGGTACGAAGGGGAAGGTTGGCCGGTAATTGTTATTCCGGGTTTGACCCGGACCCAGTTTTTAGGCTGGATCCCCACTCACCGATTACTACTTTCGTGGACAAACTTCGCGAGAATGACGGCTTCGGAACTAATGTAAAGAAGCGTTGGACGCGCTAACACCAGGAAAACGTTCCGTTCATCCGGTTCGACAGGCTCACCACGAACGGAAGGTATCTTGGGACCCCTCACCCGCGCCCTCTCCGCACCCACAGGGTACCCGAGGGCAAGGGGATTTGAGCATAGTAAGCTTCCGAGGGACGCCTCACCCTGGTCCTTTCACCCCCACCTTCATCCTCCCCCATAAGGGGGAGGAGATAAAATTAGAGGCCCAGGGCCTCCTTGATACTGGCGCGGGACCGCAGGGTATTCGCGTAGCGCCGCAGGCCCAGCAGATACTCCTTTCCTTCGAGCTCTTGATCCAGCACTTTCAGGTGGTCCAGGATCTCGCGGCGCTTGGTTTCCAGGAGTCCCGTATCCCGTTCCCCTTCGGGCTTCTGGAACTCCAGGCGATACGCGGTGTATGGAATGTTCAAGTGATGGTCGAAGAAATCCATGAGGATCCGCATCTTGGCCCGGCGGGCCGGATCCGTGGGGCGCAGGGCCGGAGTGGGATACTTCTCGTCGAGGTACTCGTTGATAATCGCCGATTCGTAAAGCACGGCGTCCCCGTCGACAAAAACCGGGACCTGGCCGTAGGGGCAAAGCTTCAAGTATTCCGGGGTACGTGCTTCCCCCTTGCGGATGTCCGTGGGAATCTTCTCATAGGGAAGTTTCTTCTCGGCCAACACGATCCGCACCCGCTGGCAATAGGGACTGCCGTCGTAATCGTATAGCTTGATCATCTCTATCCTCCTAGAAGTTCAGGTTCACGTTGACGTTCTTGGTCTGCGTGTAGCTCAGCAGCTCCTCCAGAGACTCTTCACGGCCCAGCCCGCTCTGTTTCCAACCCCCGAAGGGGGCCGCCAGGAAGTGGTTGCTGCAGCCGTTGATCCAGACGTAGCCCGCCTCCACCCGGGCCGCCGTCTCGTGGGCTTTCTTAAGGTCGCCGGTGACGATGCCGGCGGTGAGACCGTAAATCACGCTGTTGGCCTGCTCGAGCATGGTCTCGTAATCGTTCCAGGTGATCACGCTCAGGACGGGGCCGAAGATCTCTTCCTGGGCGATGCGCATCGTGGACTTGACGCCGTCGAAGACCGTGGGCTCCAGGAAGAACCCGTTCTGGAGCCGCGGATCGTCGGGCTTCTTGCCGCCGGTCAGGAGCTTGGCCCCCTCCTCCTGGCCGACCCGGATGTACCCCATGACCTTGTCGAATTGCTCCTTGGAGATCAGGCAGCCCATCTCGGTCTCTTCCTCGATGGGCATGCCGATGCGGATCTTGCGCACCCGGGCCACAAGCTTCTCCACAAACTCGTCGTGGAGGGACTCGTGCAGGAAGAGGCGGGAGGTGGACCCGCAGGACTGGCCTTGAGAGCGGGTAAAGTTCATGCCCGCGACGGCCAGCCCGACGGTCTTGTCCACGTCGGCATCAGGGAAGACGATCATCGGATTCTTTCCGCCGAGCTCCAGGCTCACCTTCTTGATCCAGTCGGACGCATTGCGCATGATCAGGCGCCCGGTCTCCACGGAACCGATGAAGGCGATCCGCGGCACTTCCGGATGGCGCACCAGCGCGTCGCCGGTCGTGGGGCCGTCTCCGGTGACGATGTTCACTACCCCGGGGGGAAACACCTCCGCGATCTCCCGGTAAAGCTCCAACGCGGACAGGGGGGCCTGCTCGGGCGGCTTGATGACGATGGTATTGCCCGCCAGCAGCGGGGCGGCCAGGCGGGTCGCCGCAAACTGAAACGGGTGGTTGTACGGAATGATCCGGCCCACGACGCCGAAGGGCTGCTGCAACACGTAGTTCAAGCGGCCGTGCACGCCGGGAATCGTCTGGCCCCGGAACTCGTAGGCCAGGCCGGCGTAATACTCCAGCGTCTCGATCGTCCTCAGAACGTCGCCCCGCATCCCCACCAGAGGGTTTCCCGAATCAAGGGTTTCCAGGCGGGAAATCTCCTCCACGCGAGGGGCAATCCGTTTGCCCAGATCCGAGAGCCGTTTGCCCCGCTCTTTGGGTTCCAGGCGGCTCCAATCCGGGAAGGCCCTCTTGGCCGCCCGGACCGCCCGGTCCACGTCGGTCCCGTTGGCCAGGGGCACCTCCCCCAGCTTCTCCCCGGTCGCCGGGTTGATGGTCTCCATCGTCTTTCCGGATTCGCTTTCCACCCATTCTCCACCAATGGGCATCCTATGAGTTTTCACGTCCACCATGTCCGATCCTCCCCTCTCCAACAGCGCCGAGAAGCTATCCGTTCACCCTTCGACCGGGTACCCGGTTTCCGGGTGAGGGCGGACGGAAGAGAAGTCAGCGCAATGATCATTTTCCGTTCGTGGTGAGCTAGTCGAACCACGAAAAGGACGTT
>JACPSX010000090.1 GCA_016193065.1 Candidatus Tectimicrobiota bacterium
TTCCCTTCCTGCTGAGCCTGTCTCTCCCCCGGGGGAACTCCCTTCCCGCGCTCCATCAGAGGAGACCCCTCTTCTTCCCCTTCCCCATCGGAGGGTAAGGGAGGGAGTGAACAAGCCATTTTCAGAGCAGGGAAGAGCGGATGCCAGGCATTTTCGGACCCCCGTTGCCGGGCTGTCAAGGAGTAAATCGGACCCGGAAGGGGAAGCCTTGGACTTCATGAAGGTCCTTGGGCACAGCAAAGACCCAGCGGGGAAGAAGGAGATATCAGACACCTGGCGGTGTGGGAGGGGTTCCGGATTGATAGGGTGGATGATGACAAGCGTGGTTTATGATGGAGTGAATCGGTTTTCGAACCTGGTAAACGGACTGGTGGGGTCAGCGAGCCTTAGGCAGCCATAAGTGAATTATGCCGTCCGTGACGGCAGCGTTTCACGGCCGTGGAGCAACTGCAAGATGCCTTGACAACTCCTTGGAACCGCAGGACAATCTTGGTTGTTAAGGGAATTTTCGGCAACCGGGCTATCCCGACCAGCATACTCAATAGTTGGCCCGGAAGGCAAGAGGAGAAGCCGCATATGGGAACGAAGTTCGACGAGGTAACTACCGCTGCGATGGAGCTAAATATTGAAGAGCGAGCGGAGTTGGCCGGCAGGCTCCTGCTCAGCCTGGATGAGCCATCGGAGTCGGAGGTGGAGCGGCTCTGGATCGAGGAGGCTGAGCGCCGCCTGAAGGAGTTCCGCGAGGGCAAAGTCCGAGGCATACCCGCTGACGAGGTATTCCGCCGCGCCATGGATGACATATCGTGAACTCCGAATTCCTGCCGGAAGCTGAGGAGGAGTTCCGGGAGGCGGCCCGGTACTACGAGAACGAGGCACCGGGGGTCGGCGTGGCTTTTGTCGCCGAGGTTCGGAGGGCAATCACCTCGATTATCGAGAACCCGTATGCTGCCCCAGCGGTGGGTAGCGGCATCCGCAGGAAGGTGCTGAGCCATTTCCCTTACAACGTTCTTTACGCCGTCGAGCCGGAGTTGATTGTGATCGTAGCGCTGGCCCACCAAAGAAGGCGGCCTAGGTACTGGCAAACGAGGATCAGACAACTCAGGGAACGGAGAAGCCGAACAACGGACTGAACAGCGGACTGGCCTCCAGCGCTGCGCGCGGCCGGGGGCTGCATCGCCGCGTCACCTGCGGGCCTTGCCATCACTTGGCAGCTCAAATTTTTTGGGGTGAAGGTTAACTGTTCCGGAGGATGGACGATGCCGGGAAGACAACCACGCAATCCGCGTCCGGTAAGGGCATATGAGCTGAAGGTTACTCTGCGGGGGGTTCGACCACCGGTCTGGCGGCGCGTTAAGGTCCGGAGCGATATCACGCTGGAGGATTTCCACCGAGTTCTGCAAGTAGTGATGGGCTGGACCGACAACCACATGCACGCATTCCGAGCAGTTGGCAGAAAGGCGAAGACCCGCGCTGGCCAGGCGACAGTGGAGCGGCCTGAGGAACGCCAGACGCGGCTGGACGATTTCCTTCGGAAGCCCAAGGATCGCATGGTGTACGAGTACGACTTCGGTGACGGATGGGAGCACGAGATCTTGCTAGAGAGGGTCGCTGATCATCCGGCGGGAGCCCGCTATCCGTGGGTGCTCGGTGGAGCGAGAGCGTGCCCTCCGGAGGACGTCGGCGGCGTGGGGGGCTACGCCCGCTTCCTGGAGGCGATGCGGGAGCCGCGACATCCTGAACACGTGGAGATGATGGAGTGGCACGGCGGGCCCTTCGATCCCGCTGCATTCGACGCCCAGGCGTTGAACCGTGCATTCCACGGTGGATGGGCACCGGCGCAGCAGGACGGCTAACGGTCTCTTCGTCCGCTGGCCCGTGAACAGGCAGCACGGGTCGGGAGCCGGTCATGGCTTCACAGTTTGTTGTGAGGCGACGTGTTCAACCGAAGAGGCCGCTTCACCATGGGAGTCCATATGAAGATCGATATCGATAACCTCACTGAAGCAGAACTCATCGACCTGAACAACAGGATTGTTGAGCGGCTGAGGTTCCTACATCAGATGCGCGCCCACGCAAAGATGCTAGAATTCAAGATCGGTGACCGTGTTTCATTTGAACCAGAAGGCCGTTCCGTCGTGGTTGGCATGCTCACTCGCTATAACAGGAAGACGGTTACAGTTATCACCGACGGCGGCGAGCGTTGGAACGTTGCACCGAGCCTGTTGCGCCGGCCGGAGGACTCGGGGCGCTCCGAAGATCACGCGCCAAACGTGATTCGCCTGCGCAAGAAGTATTGAGGCGATGGTGGAATCATGTGAGGTGGGAGAACCATAGAATTCTTTGGGCGTTGAACTACAGGAAGCTCGGGCTCGACACGTCACGGTCACTGAGGAAGCAGTAAGCG
Source organism: Candidatus Tectimicrobiota bacterium (assembly GCA_016193065.1). GTDB lineage: Bacteria > JACPSX01 > JACPSX01 > JACPSX01 > JACPSX01 > JACPSX01. Next base: position 2,405 of record JACPSX010000090.1, read on the forward strand.
TTGATCTCGTAGATGGTCGGACCATCATTGTGCCCCAAGTCTGGTATCCTCGTCTGTGGCATGGCACACCTGAGGAGCGCAACCATGTGGAGATCTTCGGGGACGGGGCGTCTCTTTTCTGGCCGGATCTGGACGAGGATCTGACTGTGGCCGGCCTTCTGGCCGGTCGCCGCTCCGGAGAGAGTCCTCAATCCCTGAAGAAATGGTTGGAGGCGCGCCCGGCCGAGGGGGAATAAGCCTCGGTGACAAGGCGGAAGCAGCGGTGGGGCCGTGCTCGGTGGACTCCACGTCGACGAAGGCCTCAGCAGCGTGTTAGCCATGACTCTCCAGCATCTTGATAATGTGCTTGGCCAGGGAATCCTTGATCTCAGTGTGGCGGGGAATCGGTTGGACTACTTTCGTGGAGGGATTCTAATACCAGTCGTGCTTCGCACCGTGCCGGATCAGAACACATCCCACTTCGGTTAAGCGTCGAATTAGCTCCCGGCGCTTCATCCTAATTCTAGCTCGGTAACCCGGCGGACATTTGGGATCACCCCGGAAGTCAAGTCATTGTACAGATCCCTCAAGTGTTCTTGCAGGTCCTCGAGACTCACTCCCTGGGTCCAGTAGTCTGGAAACTCCTCTAGGTAGCCAAGCCACGTATCGTCTTCTTGCCAATGAACATAACGGACAGTCATGGGTTCGCGTTCCTTTTCTGAGACAATATTATGCCACCACTTCGGTCGGCCTACAAGACGTTATCATGGACCGTGTACCAGCATTCCGCCTCGCTGTGGGTCTTGATGGAGCCCAGGGACGAGGCCATGATCTGGATGCGCGCCGTCTTTACGAGAGGAAAGCCCGTCTCCGAGCGTCTCACATGTCCAGCAAGGCCCGGACTTCCCGGTGGAATCGCTCCAGTTGCTGCGTGGGGTCCAGGGAAGCAAACATGATGACGGTGCACTTAAAAGCGGCCACAGTCTTCTTGAACCCGATCCAGCGATTGATGACCTTCGCCACTTCCTTCGCAGGGCCGTAACGACCGCTTGCCTTCAGGGATTCGAGGGCTGGATTTCCCCGGACCTGGAAGAAGCTCTCTCGCACTCTCGTGTTGTAGAAGCTATGGGCCTCCCGCAGCGCGTTGTCCGGGTCATCGGGATTGAAACCTGAAGACGGACTGACGGGGTTGTCGTAAATGGATTATGCCGTCCGTGACGGCAGTGTTTCACGGCCGTAGGGGAGTTGTAAGATGTCTTGACAACTCCTTGGAACGGCAGGAAAATCTTAGGTGCTAAGGGAATTTTCGGGGACCGTGCTATGTTGAACCGTGTACTCAATATCTCGACAGGAGTTGGTAGTCGAGCGTGGGGAGACTGATGAGGCTGAGCGTCAAGAGTCTGACGACTGGCTTGCACTTCCACGGAGAGGTGCAAGGCAAGCGCCAGCATTACTACGTCCTGTCCAGCGCGCGGCAGTACTTCGTCATGTCCGTCTCCATCAGTAAGCGGGATGCAGGGAACTTCAACCTTGTCGGCAGATCCGCCGTACACCAGCTCTACCGTCGGCTTCGTGGTCAGCAGGGGCTGACAGCAAAGGTCGTCTTCACTCGTTCAAGAAACCGGCGCCTTGTGCCCTCGCATCTGGCGGCGCTGAACATGCTCTACGTCTTGGTTGCCACGGGCCGGGCGAGCATCGATGGGCGTCATAGGTCGCGAGAGCTCTTCTTCAACGTGAAGGCGTAGGTAGCAGTGGAGAGCCAGATAACATGCGCATTCGGCCGCCGGTCTCGCGTGTCACCGCCCTTGCACGGCGACGGCCGCTCCACAGGGCCCGGGGCTGATGCGCAGCGTTGGCCCCAGTCACAGAAATCGATAGGACGGTCCATGAGGCTGCTCGAACGGCGCAAGGTCATCTGGTGGAGTTTCCTCGGGGGATGTTCAGTACCCCATCGGTGCCATCCATCAGAAACTTGCAGGCGGGCAAAAACCCGCCTGAGTACCACCCCCCGACGTGCCTTAGCCCAAAGTCTCTGAGATGTAGTAATCCAGGAAGCGGCGGCGGCCGCGCTCACCCGACTCCACGTCCACGACGGCTTTTGCCTCGGCCTCGCTGTGGGTCTTGAGCGTACCCAGAGCCGAGGCCATGATCTGGATGCGCGCGGTCTTTACGAGGGTGATGCCCAGCCGCAGAAGTTCGTCCAGGTCGTCGGCCACGACCGTGGCGCCGTGGCCGCGCAGGAGGACGGCATTGCGGTCTCCGAGCGTGCGGGCCAGTTGGTCTCCCAGAGCTTCTGACCTGATCAGCGCGGAAGAATCGAAGATGGGGGTTCCCCGGTAGAAAAAGGCGCCGCAATTGGCCACGACCTTGACCCCCTGTCCGACCACGCTCAGGGCGATGAGCTCGTCGGGATGGTAGTGAAGAATGCACTTTACGTCCGGCCTGGCTTTGTAAATGGAGGTGTGCATGGGGACCTCCCCGTTGGGCTCGCCGGACCCTTCCAGCTTTTCCCCCTTCATACTCAGGATGATGAAATCCCGCATGGAGACTTTGCCGGGGGGCATCTTCGGAGTGCTCAGGATCCGATCTTCGGAGATGCGCGTGGTGACGTGACCGAACCCGTCCAGCAGCCCCTGGCGATCGAGGATCTTGCAGACCAGGAGAATTTTTTCCTTGAGGGATTGAAGATTTTCCACTTTCTTGCCTCCGTAAGATATGCCCGGCGCCGACCCTCTCACATGTCCAGCAAAGGCCGGACTTCCTTGTGGAATCGCTCCAGTTGCTGCACCGGGTCCAGAGAAGCGAACATGATGACGATGCGCTTCAGTGCGGGCACGGTCTTCTTGAACCCGAGCCAGCGATTGATCACCTTCGCTACTTCCTCCGCAGGGCCGTAACAGCCGCTGGCCCTCAAGGCTTCAAGGGCTGGATTTCCCTGCACCTGGAAAAAGCTCTCGCGCACCCTCGTGTTGTAAAAGCTGTAGGCCTCCCGCAGGGCCTTGTCCGGATCTTTGTCAATGTTGAACTGGGTGTAACTGGTCACCGTCAGGTCAAAATCCTCGTCGTTCAGGGAACGTCCCTCCTGGCTCGCTGCTTCCTTGATGAGCGCCATTCCTTCCCGGCAGGCGTCCAGGTCGGGTCTCCCTCCGGGTATCCAACCATTGGCGAAACGGGCCGCCCGCCGGATCCCCCGGTGGTTCCATCCCGCCTTGCGGTTGACTCCCGGAGCGCCCCGCTGGATGTTCGTGTAGAGACCGCCCATCAGGATCGGGGGGTAGGGCTTGTGGAGAGGCTTCGGAACCACGATCGCTTCGTGCAAGCGATAATATTTCCCCTCATACGTCACGTCTTCTTCCGTCCATAGGCGGGTCATGATCTCCAGCGCCTCATCCATCCGCTTGCCCCTCTCCGGGAACGATAATCCCATATGGTCGAATGCCTTGGGAATCCACCCCGTACCGACGCCAAACAGAAACCTCCCCCGGGAGAGGTGATCCAGGGTCACAACCCGCCGGGCCAGATCGATGGGCTGGTACAAGGGGACCTGAAGGACATTCGTCCCCAGCTTGATCTTCTTGGTCTTGGCGGCAGCCGCGCACAGCGTGTCCAGCGTGTCGAAGGCGGCCACGTCCCTGGCGACGGAGTGGGGCATCCAGAACGATTCGTAGCCGAGCGTCTCCACTTGTTCGGCGACTTCCACGCGCACGGAGACCGGAATTTCGTGAATACTCGCCGGCACGGCAAATCCGAACTCCACCATGGCAGCCTCTCCTCTTCCTACTTGCGGGTTAACAAGCGGCCGATCTCTTCTTCCCAGGCTTGCACTTCCGGCGTGGACTTGTAGCGCAAGCGTTCCTGAGTCCACAGCCAGGGGCGAATCCTTTGCCACTCCGGTCCCAAATCGAAAGAGGATTTGGCCGGGTAATAGAAATTCGGGTTGCTGGCAACCTCCTGCCAGATTTTCAAACTATCGGGTCCTGCCAGGAAGGCGGCCAGCAACTTGGCAGCGTTGGGATGACGGGCATTGGTCCGCACCGCGACGATGTGCTGGCTCACGTAAGCGGCATCCAGCGGCCTGAAGCCTACGGCGAGGCCTCGGGACTTGACCTGATGGGCAAAGGTTTCGGTGATCAATGCCACCAGGGGGTATTCACCCATGGTAAAGCGATTGATTGCGGTGGGCCACGTGGTGACCGCCGCCCCGTTCTTCAAGATGGCCTCCACCAACGCGAGGCTTGGCTGCCGGCCCATGGACAGGAGCTGGGTCATCCATGTCGAGGTGTAAGGGGGAATGAGCACTTTCCCCCGCCACTTCGGATTGGCCAGGTCCTTCAGGCTCCCGGGTACCTCTTCGGGGCGAACCGCCTTGGAATTGTACAGGAGACCGACAAACGACGTGTTGACCACCAGGCCAGAGCCGCCAAAGGCAACAATCTCCGGGGGCGTTCCTGGAGTTAGCAAGGATCCCCACTCCACGCGCTCAATGGCGCCTGCCTCGGCGAGTTCCAATATGTGGGACTCCCCGCCGGTCATGAGATCGAAGCTCGGGGGGGTTCCGGCCTTGTGCTCCGTGAGGGCCTGCACCTGGATCGCCGGGTAGTTCGTCGTGGGAGAATAATTGATCCGCAAATCAAAACCGTACTTTTTCCGAATCGCCTCTTGAACCGCCGCCACCCCTCGGGGGGTCAGCGAGGCCTGCAGCGTGGCATCCACGACCCCCTCGCGCTTGGCTCCCTCCACGATTCGGGCCAGCGCGTCTGCGGCCGGCGCTCCTCCCGACGATGCGGCCGCTACCCTCTCTGCTTTTTGCGCCATCCCCTCCAGCGGATGCACCAAGACTCCAGCCCCCAGGATCCATACGACCATGAGGAACAGCACGCTCAGTCGCCACCCGGGCCAAATTCTCCAGACCATGGGTTCCTCCCTTCTCAAGACTCCGCAGGGAAAACAACATGCCTACTCTGGCACCAGTGCCGTTTGGTCTAGCAGCAAGCACCGCAGCCTATTGCTGTCTTGCCCTAACTGATAAACATGAGGTTTTGGTACTTGATCTTCTAACATTGCCCGGCGGAGCTGTCAAGGAGGCCGAGTAATCTCTCCCGGTTGGGAAAGGTGCGGTCCTTACGCAGTAAAAGCTCAAAGGACGAACCGGAGCGTTCCTCCATCAACGATGACATAGCTCCCGGTCAGCGCTCCGGCCCTTTCCGAGGCCAGAAAAACCACGACGTTGGCCACTTCCTCCGGTTCAGGGAGTCTGCCGATCAGCGTGTTCTCCCGCGCGTAACGCGTCAGTGCCTCCTCAACGGAACTCATACCGTAACCTCGCGCAATCCGTTCTCCCACGCTCCCGGGTGCCAGGATCCGGTGCGGAGTCATGAAGATCCCCGGGCAGACTGCGTTGACACGGACCCGATAGGGGGCCATTTCAATGGCGAGTCCCAGGGTGTAGTTGTTCAGCGCTGCCTTAGCCGCTCCCAGGGGAGAAATCTCCCGGGGTCTCTTGGCAGCAACGGAGGAAAGATTGATGATCGCCCCCGAACGCTGCTCCTTCATGAGACCGGAAACTTCCTGGCAACACCATCTCGCACTGTGCAGGTACTGCCGGAGGTGATCCTCCCAGCCCTCGTCCGTGCGAGCTCCCTCTCCGCGCACGGCTTCACCCGCGTTGTTGACGAGCACATCAATCCGGCCGAACCGTTCCTTGACGGACGAGATGAATGCTTTCAACTGAGCGGGGATGGATACATCGGCCTGGAGGGCCAGCACTTCGGCGCCAAGGCTCTCAATCTCGTCTTTTACGGCTTTCAAGCGCTCCACGTTGCGGGCGCAGATGGCCACCTTTGCCCCCTCCTTGGCAAAGAGGCAAGCGCAGGCTTTGCCCACCCCGCGGGTTCCTCCCGTCACGACCGCCACCTTGTTTGAAAGGCCAAGGTCCACTCATCCCCTCCGTAGGGCGATTGCCAGATCCTTCCAACTCCCCGATGGACTTTCTACATGAGAGGGAGAACCGTCTTCTCCAAGCGCTCTACCTGTGCCTTGATGTCGAAGGAGTGGAAGTAGAGAACGACTCTCTCCGCGCCGTAGGAGAGCAGTTCCTTGATTCTCACCGCCAGTTCTTCCGCCGGACCGTAAACCGCCACCTTCCTTTTCACCTCGAAGGGACGTCCCCCTTGGATGGAGTTCATCTGGCTCTCCCAGAAAACTCTGCCCTCTTCAACGGCCTTCTTCGGATCCGGGTTGATGTTGCAACTGATAATGAAGGCGATGCGGATGGATTTCGGGTCTCTCCCTTCAGCCCTGGCGTATTCCGCCAGCTTGCGGATCGGCTCGTGGGGGTCCACGGTTCTGACCTCGCCTTCGATGTGCTCCATGCCCACGTGGCCCCCCTCCAGGCTTCCCTGCCAGCCGTCTCCGATGCGGGCGGTCCGCCTCATCGCCGCGTCCGTAGCTCCGCCGATCCAGATGGGAGGATGGGGCTTTTGTACGGGCTTGGGCTCGACGACCACATCCCGAAACTGGTAATACTTGCCCTGATGGGTCACGGAGGGCTCCGTCCAGATCCTTTTGAGGATGTGCAGGATCTCGTCGGTCCGGCCCGCCCGCTGCTTGAAGGAAATGCCAACGTCCTCACACTCCTTGGGCCACCAACCCAGGCCCGCTCCGAAGATAAACCGCCCGTCCGATAGATTGTCTATAGTGCTGATGCGCCGCGCCAACTCGATCGGGCTGCGCAAAGGGGTCACGAGAACGTCCGTCCCGATCTTGACGTGCTTGGTGCGCACGGAGAGGGCCGCGATGTAGGTAAGAGCATCATAGCGCGGCACGGGACGGGAGATGAAGTCGGGGACCGATAGGTAACACAGTCCCATCCGATCAGCCCGCTCGGCCATCTCGATGTACAGCTTGGCGTCGATTTTGTCTCCTTGAGTCGCCCTCGGGTTGATGTTAAAGCCGATCTTGTACATTTGCTCCGCCATGACTGCCACCTCCATCGTCAATGATTTTCGCCGACCCTCCCGGGAAATCTTCTGGCAACCTGCCTCCCGTCTTGTCCATCATCCGGGCAACAGTCTCCTCTTCAACGAAGCGTGCCTCCCTCCAGGAAGTATCACGGAGAGGTTCCGGGGAAGAATACGCCGGTGGCCGAGCAGGGGCCCTCCGCGGCGGGAGGCCGGCCTCGTCGGCGGAATCAGCCGCGGAGTGCCGGGACGATTTCCCGCGCCAGAATCTCCATGTGATCCATCGCGTCGAAGACGGGGTTCAAGAGGATGAGCTCGGCTCCGGCCGCCCGGATCTTCCGCAGCTCCGCGATGATCTCTTGGGGGTCCCCCCAGATCGCCACGTGGTCCACAAGGTCCGCCTTCCCGTAGTGCCACTGGGACCACTCCCGGAGGCGCTCGATGGCCCGGGTCTTGTTGGAATCAACGGCCAGGTAGACGCGCTTGGCGATCGCGAACGTGGAGAGGTCCCGCTTGGCCTCCGCCAGGAACCCACGGACCTGAGGGACCCGCTCCACAAAGCCGTCCGTCGATGAGGAGCCGGCGCCCATCCAGCCGTCGCCCAGTTCCACGGCCCGCTTGAGAGCCGCCGGATGAGCGCCTCCGAACCAGAGCGGCGGATGGGGCTTTTGCACCGGCTTGGGATTCATCTGAGCGTTGTCCAGCTTCCAAAATTCACTGTCGAACGTGACGCGCTCTTCCGTCCACAGGAGCTTCATCAGTTTCAGACCTTCGCTGAAACGGCGCACACGCCTCTCCGCGGAGATGCCGAAGGCGGGATATTGTTGCGTACTGGCCCCGATGCCGACACCGGCAATCAGCCTCCCGTCGCTGAGCTGGTCCAGGGTGGCCAGGCTCTTGGCCAGTTGCACCGGGCTGCGCACCGGCGTGATCAGCACCGACACCCCCAGCCGAAGAGTGCGCGTCACGGCGGCCGCGTAGCTGAGCAGCGAGATCGGTTCGAGGCACGAGGCCCCCCGGCCCAGGATCTGCTCCTGGGTCCAGGCGCTGTGGAAGCCCAGCTCTTCGGCCCGGCGCAGGAACCCCTGAAGCTTGGCCGTGTCCACGCAGGGCCGGTCGAAAAAGATCTGCGGAATGCTGATTCCGAACTGCACCTGATTAGCGATCATCACGAATCCTCTCTTCAAAGCCCGTGCATGTGTTCCGGCACCGGGGCAAACCGAGTATCATTCCTTCACTTGAGCACTTAAGAAACTGAGGAAAAATCGAAAGGCTGAAACTCCCTTTTTGCAGGTAGAATATCAGGGTGTTCCCATAAGTCAAGCTTATCCTGTCTCGGCGCGGGAGAGATCCAGAGACCGTTCTTTTTTTGACCGAACCCGGACGGCTATAGCTTCGAGGCAAGGGCTCCCGCGTGCGCGCCACGGACCGGGTCGTGCAGATGATCCGGGAAGCGAGAGGCAAATGAGAGAACATGCCGAAGGATTTGGAACATCATCTGTTGCTTTCCCGCCTTTGACGATGTATATTATACATCGTCTGGACAAAATATGAAAAGAACGCAGCTGTACCTGGATGAGGAAATGGCGAGGACGTTGGCTGCCCTGAGCCGAAAAAAGGGCACAACCGTGTCCGAACTTGTGCGGGAGAGTGTCAGGGAAAAGTATTTGAGCGGAAAAGACGTGGATAAGGTCGCTCTCGCCAGACAGCTTGCCGGGATTTGGAAGGAGAGAAAAGACCTCGGAGATATCGATCAAGCTGTCCGCAGGTTGCGCAAGGACACTCGGCGAAAAAGGCTGGGAATTGGCTGAAATTCTCCTCGATTCGCATGTGATCATTGGCTGGCTCCGGGGGCAGGACCCGGTGGCGGAAGTTGTCTCTGCTCTTCTCGAAAGCAGGGACGTTCTTTTGTGGACACCCGTGTCTGTTGCAGAGATATTCGCGGGTGCGAGAAAAGGAGAAGAGAAACAGTTAGAGAGCCTGTTTCTGGTGCTTGAAACTCTGCCCTTGTCGGCCGAGATAGGGAAAAAGGCAGGGGACTACCTGAGAACTTACTCCAGATCCCATCACTTGGAGCTGGGTGATGCGCTGATTGCTGCCACGGCTCACGCGCACCAAGTCCCTCTCTGGACTCTCAACAAGAAGCATTACCCCATGAGCGATGTCCGATTTTTCGTGCCGTCTCGCTAGGGCCTGCCTTCTCTATCTAGGGTCCGACAAACGGAGTTCCCCGGCTCCTGTCTCCATTTTTTCTCTTGAGAGACCGGGACCCTTTCTGGTAGCTTCCATCCACTGGGATAAAAATCCGCCGCTACAGGCTTGTCGGGCTACGAAAAAGAATTTTCCAGTAGTTGCCGTCACAAGTTTCCCTAAGGAGGAGGCCATGTACTACGGCTGGAGAGGCGTCGTCGGCTACGTGAAGCCGACCCAGCGGCCGGGCACGCTGGAAGATTTCGTCAAGCTGATGCCCGACGGGGTCGGGGTGATTCCCGAAACCGTGGGAATCCGGATGGGAAGCGAGCAGGAGTTCCTGAAGGCGCTGGAGATCGCCGAGCAGAAGGTGGCGGAATTGAGCAAGTTGGGCGTGGACCTCGTGCTGATTGCCGGGGCCCCGCCGACCATGGTGCACGGCTACGGCCGCGATCGGGCCAAGGCTCAGGAGCTATCGCAGAAATACGGAGTTCCCGTTGTCACGGCCACCATGGCCCAGATGGAAGCTTTCCAAGCTCTCGGCGTCAAACGGATCGTGGGGATCAGTTACTTCAAAGATGACCTCAACCCTACCTTTGCCAAGTTTCTGCGGGATGGAGGGCTTGAGGTCCTGTGCATGAAGGGCTACGAGGTTCCCTTCGGAGAGGTGCAGAAGATTCCGCCCCAAGAAGTCTACGCTTTTGCCAAGAAGGTGTTCCTGGAAGCCGACCGCCCGGATGGGATCTACATTCTGGGCAACGGCTGGCGGGTCCTTCCCATCGTGAGGCTGCTGGAGCAGGACCTGCAGACCACGGTCGTCGCCAGCCTTCCGGCCCAGATCTGGGCTACTCTCAGGAGGCTGCACATTCGGGAACCGATCCCGGGGTATGGAAAGCTGCTCGCCGAGATGCCCTGGGACCTGTCCTGAGCGGAGCCTGCCCTGGGCAGCGCCGAAGGGTCGAAGGGGCCGCTCTGATCGGGAACAATGGAGGAGGACATGGAAGGCAAGTGGGAAGAGGAGAAATGGGTTACGGACCTGCACATCAAGCGGGCCGAGCGGATGAAGGCCGACGACCTTAAGAGACGTTCCGGGCGAAAGATCATTCGCAAGTCCGAGGTGAATCTGCAATGGGAGCCCAAGAACGGCATCTGGATCTCCGGCCTGGTGACCCGGGAGATGGGTTTTGAGAACCGGATCATCGAGGTCGATCTGCACGTGCTGCCCCCCGGGACCCACTCGATCACCCATAAGCACAACGAAGCGATCCTGCACATCCTGCGGGGCAGCGGGTACACGTTGATTGACGAGGAGCGCTTTGACTGGGAGGGGGGCGACACGGTGTACATCCCCATCGGGGCCTGGCACCAACATTACAACCTGGAATCCGGGGAGGCGGCCGTGATCCTGGCCATCAAGCCGATCCCCTTGCAGGAATACCTGGGGGAGGTCCACATCGAGCGCAAGGGAGATACGCCGAAGATCAACGAATCCTGGAAGCCCGACTCCCTCGGCCTCTAATCCGGCTTTTAAGCACTCTTTGCTCGTACGACGAGATCGACGTCGCACTCAAGGACGTGAAGGAGCGACAACACCTGATCGACGGATTTGCGATAATTCGTCTGGTCAAGGAGCCGGTAGAACTGAGCTGCGGAGGTTCCGAGGCGCCGAATGATTTCCCGCTTGGAAAGAGGACTCGCCTCGACACGTTTCTGCGCTTCGAGTGTCAGCTTGTACAGTAGAAGGTCTCGCAGATAGGTGGGATCCTGATTGTACTCCAGCACCTGCTCAATATGTACGGTTCCCTCTCTGCCTGACTGCAGAACGTACGTAAATCCTTCCCGGCCAAGGTCCGCATCCACGGACACCCGAGCCACGCCATCGTTTCTCGTCGGCTTCGGATCGGCCTTGGCGTACGGGAAAAGAAGGATCTGGGACGAGGTCTTTACCTCAAACGCCCTCTTTCGATTGTTGGCGGCGACCCTACGGATCTTCATAGAAGGCCCTCGGACTCAAGTCAGGTCTTTCCCGTCGGCTAATGCTACCCTCTGTGGTAACGGTTGTCAAGACCAGTTCGCTGGACTCTTCTGGTCCGCCGCAGTATTAGCCGCGGGCCATGGAGCGGCCCGTCGGCTGGTAGGATCAAGGGGTGGCACCGCTGACGGAAATCGCCCGACGGTTCAACCGGGACGTCTCAACGCTGAGTCGGGCAGTGGAGGCATTGCAGCGCATCGCCAGCGCGGGCGGGCCTGTCTGCGTGTCCCCGCCTGCGTGTCCGCGCGGGCAGGCGCACAGGCAGGCCAGAGGCGAAATCATTGTTCAAACGTCAAAAAGCAATTATGCAAGCCTGACCCTTTCTTACGATCTGGTGTCAATATGCCTTACTTCCTTCGTCTTTTTCTGACCTTTCCCCCTGGAGGGGGAAGGTCAGGATGAGGGGCAACGTGAGAGGGCGATAAGTCAAGGAGTGTCGGCTGGATTTCGTCCTCTATCATTTGCGGCGGCGAGCCGGTGTGACCTTCTTCGGACTCCGCTTCCGAGTTGACGGAGGAGAGCTCGCAGGAGCCTCCGAGTTACTCTCGTCGGTCGCCGCTCCCAGGGCCAGCTCGCGGGCCAGCGCAGCGGCGCGCGAGACCGCGGGTTGCAGGAGAGCTCGCGGCGTCTGAGAGAGCTGCCAGGAGAGCGGGGCCCCAAGCTGGCGGAGGAGGGAGCCCTCGACAGCGGGGGCGCCGATGTGAAAGCTCAGGTCATCCACGGACTCGCGGAAGACCTCGTAGCGGTCGGGAGTCATTCGTTGGGACGCGCTGGCGGCGGGAGCAGAAGCCTGCTTCCCGGCGTGTGTGCGCTCGGCGGTTCCCGAAGCGCTGCGGAGCCGGCGCAGCGCCGCCAGCACCTTCTCCTTGGTCCGCCCGCGCAGCTCGAAGAGGAGGAATGGGTCGCGGTCGAACGCCTCGCCGAGCACGTAGTGGACCGCGGCCACATGCTTGCAGGGATTGGCCCAGTCCGGACACGTGCACGCGGTGACGAGATCCTTTTTCGTTTCGGGGAAAAGACTTGCCCGGCAAGCTTGAAACGCCTCGTCGATCTCGCGCGGCATCTCGCCGGAGAGGAGGCGCGCGGCGAAGACGGCGCGGCCGGCCATCTCCTTGATGGCCTTCTCCCAAACGCGGGCGCCGAGGGCTGCCAGGCGGATCGTCACCTTGTAGGGGGTCGGGCGCGAGCCGGTCACGCGGGCTGTTACCACTCCGTCCTTGACAGTGAGGTCATGGACGCGGCCCTGCCGGGCATAACTTCGTCCCCGCCCGAGCCGGGCCGAGTACTCCCCGCCGAATCGGTCCAGCGCCTGGATCCAGCGCTGCCCCCACCAGGTGGAGCCGAACTTCTTGACTTTGATCCCGTGCTCGGGAGGTGGGAGCTTGGGCGGAGGAGGCGGGTAAAAATCGCTGTCCCATCCCCAGTAGCCCCGGCCCATCACTTTCGCCCTTTCCTGGAACCCGCCTTGGCGGGCGCTGCCGTCTCGTCCTCGTTATCGGCGACCACCGCATCCCTCGAGAGCGCGAAGAGGCCCCTCAGCTCGGCGTCTGACAGCTCGGTAATCCACGCCTCACTGGCTCCCACGATTCGTTCGGCCAGGGCGCGCTTGTCCGTGAGAAGCGCGTCAATCTTCTCTTCCACGGTCCCCGCGGTCAGGAGCCGGTAGACCTGGACGAGCCGCCGCTGGCCGATCCGGTGGGCGCGATCGGTAGCCTGGTCCTCCACCGCGGGATTCCACCAGCGGTCGAAGTGGAAGACGCGGGTGGCGTGCGTGAGATTGAGCCCGGTGCCGCCGGCTTTGAGAGAGAGGACGAACACCGGCGGTCCGTCCTCCTGGAACCGGCGCACCATGGCGTCGCGGGCTGCCCGGGGCACGCCGCCGTGGAGGAAGGGGACCTCGCGCTGGAGCGTTCCTGAGAGGTGGGCCACAAGCCGATCGCCCATTTCGCGGAACTGGGTGAAAACGAGGGCGCGATCCCCCGAGGCCACTGTCTCCTCCAGCATCTCGGTAAGACGGTCGAGCTTTCCCGAGCGGCCCGGGAAGGGGCCCCGCTCGCGGAGATAGTGGGCAGGGTGATTGCAGATCTGCTTGAGCGCCGTGAGTAGGGCCAGGACGATGCCCCGGCGCTGAATCCCTTCGGCTGCTTCGATTTTGGCCATGACCTCATCCACCTGAGCCTGGTAGAGAGTGGCCTGCTCACGCGTCAGCGTGCAGACCACCGCCATCTCTTGCTTGGGCGGGAGGTCGGCGAGAATGCCGGGATCGCTTTTGAGACGCCGCAGCACGAAGGGGCGGATGACCCGGCGAAGCTCCTCGGCTGCCCCGTTGTCGCGGTAGCGCTCGATGGGGACGGCGAACCGCCGCCGGAAACGCTCCAGGGGACCGAGCAGCCCGGGCACACAGAAGTGGAGAATCGACCAGAGCTCGGCCAGCCGGTTCTCCACAGGGGTTCCGGTGAGGGCAAAGCGGTGGGTGGCTCGCAGAGCCCGTGCAGCGTGGGCCTGCCGGGAGGCGGCGTTCTTGATGTTCTGGGCTTCGTCGAGGACCGCCACCGCCCAGTCCATCTCGCCCAGCAGAGCCTGGTCGCGTCTCAAAAGGCCGTAGGTCGTGACTACCACAGCGTGGGGAGGTGTGTGCCGCAGGGCTTTGAGGTCTCGTGCCCGCTCCGGTCCGTGGTGGCGCAGGACGGGCAGGGCCGGGGAGAAGCGCGCGAGCTCCCGCTCCCAGTTGCCGACCACCGAGGTGGGGCAGACGATGAGCGCAGGGCGTGGATCGCCGGTCTCGGCCGCCCGCCGAGCCAGGAGGAAAGCGATGGTCTCAACGGTCTTGCCAAGCCCCATGTCGTCCGCAAGACAACCGCCCAGGCCGAGGCGGGCCATGAGGGCGAGCCAAGACAGCCCTCGCTCCTGATAGGGGCGGAGCGTCCCCTGGAGATCAGCCGGAGGCAGGATGGGATCCATCCCGGCCCGAAGCCGCTCGATTACGGAAATGAGCAGCCCTTCGGGAACGACTTCCACCGGCACCCGGATTCCTTCGCGGGGGAGCGTTCCTCCCAGTGCGGCGGCCAGGGCTTCAGGGATCTGAAGCTTTCCGCCTCTCTCCTTCTGCAGGTGGTGGCGGATTTCGGCAATCTCGTTCGGGTCCAGAACCACCCACTCGCCGCGCCACTGAACCAGGGGTCGCTTGAGGGCGACCAGAGCACTGAACTCTTGAGGCGAAAGGGTCTGATCGCCGAGAGCCAGCTCCCAGCGATAGGCGACCAGGCCGTCCAGCGACAGGCGTCCTTCGCCGGACACGGCTCCTGCGACGCCCGGCGCCGCGCCCACCCGCATCCTGAGCCTGAGCCGTCGCTGCCCGGCGGGGGACAGTTCGGCCGGGAGGAGCACCGTGAAGCCGGCCTCGCTGAGGAGGGGTGCTCCATCCGAGAGGAAGCGCCATGCTTCGTCGTCACTCAAGGGCACGGACTCCGGGCGCGCGGCCTCGAGGCTTCTCTCGACGGGAGGAAAAAGCCTTGCGGCCTGGGCTAGCCCTTGGAGGAGCAGTTCCTGAGGCGCCGCGAAGGTCCGGTCCATCCACTGAAGGCGGTCCCCCGGCGCAGCCCAGGCGCGCTCTGCGGGGAGGAGAAGGCTCGGATCGTCGGCGGCCTGAAGGAAGTAGCGCAGCTCCCAGGGGCGGCCTCTTCCGGCCCGGGTTCCATTGCCGGGTGGGTCCAGCTTGAGGCACACGCGGGGGGTATTGGCGGCCAGAGCTCCGCGGACCGGCGCGACCCACCCGCTGATCTCTTCGGGCAGGCCGCGCTCGAGGAATCCGTGGGTCGGGAATACCGGGTCGGACCCTGTCAGCGCGGCAATGAATTTCCCTTCCCAACTGCCTCGTCCTTGCGCAGGCAGAGGCACCTGGGTCCGAGCTGCCGCCTCCCTGTCCAAGGCGTCCGCCGTCGCATCCAGGAACTCAGCGAGAAGCGTCTCGGGGGCCCAGAATCGAACGGTCTCTCGATACTGCCGTTGAGGTCTGCGGCCGCGGCTGGGCAGGGGATGGTCTTCGCGGTCAGTAGGGACCGCGTGGGCTGCCGGGGGGAAGGCCCGGGCGAGAGCGGTAAATCGCTGGGAGTCATCGGGAAGAGCCAGTGAGACTCCCCAGCGGGCTTCCGCTCCCTCCGGGGCCGGGAGTACCAAGGGAAGTATCCGCTCCCGCGCTACCAGGTCGAGCGCCAGCTTGGCCGCAAGACTCCAGGCTGCGACCGATGCCGGAACGCCCTCAAGATCGGCAGCCTCGATCCTGGCCAGCACAGCGACTCCGTCGAGGAGTCCGATCCTGAGCCCGCGGACCTGCTCGGCTTTCCCGTGGTCAGACACAACTCGAACGGTGGCGCGCCGTCCGGAGGCAGCGAGCCGTTCGATGATACCGGCGTTTGCGCTGCCAGGATCGCTTCCCCAGAGAAAAAACTCCGGGCCGCCAACCGGGCGCGGACGAAAAACGAGATGGTTCATAGTAGAAATCCCGGGGGGCACCTTAGCGGAAGGGCTCGCCCAGGTCAACGGAAAATCCAACAGCTAAAAATTGAGAGGACCTCGGGGCGCGCACTCAGGAGTGTTACACCCGCGCCGTGCGCATGCTTTGTGACTTCTACGGCAAGAGCCCGAATCTCGTTCGAGATTCTGCACCCCCAGTGAGGGAAAAGACTGCCGGCCGTGATCCTGGCAATCAAGCCGATCCCTCTGCAGGAGTACCTGGGGGAGGTTCACATCGAGCGCAAGGGGGATCAGCCGAAGATCAACGAGTCCTGGAAACCCGGCCCCGACGATTTCTAGATTCTCTCTCCGTGTGGGGAAATTGGAACGAAGAAGATCTCTTCGTTTCGTTCGGAAGTTTTTCAGCTAGCGCGATATCTGGTAGATCACCGGACGGTAGCGTGGCGGCGGGATCGGCTTCCCCGCCTTCTGAGCCGCTTCCAGCCAGGCCACCTTGGCGCGCTCCAACTCCTCTAGTGCCTTCTCGGGGGTCTCACCAAAGGCGGAGCAGGACTCCAAGTCCGTAATGTCGGCGATGGTGTCCCTTCAAATGACTTGTGCCCTTTGTTGGGGATCGTTCATGGGTATTCGTACACAGGGGTCTCGATCACTCTGGCAGGCTTCTTCCGCCCCTTGATCAAAGCTTGAATGTGCTCCACGGTCTCAGGGGAAAAGGACTGCTCCCCAGTCTCCCGGCACACACGGGCTGGCACATGCTCAATAATGTAGAATTTCCCGCCGTGGGCCAAGGTGTACGTGACTTCCGTTTCAATCATTGTTTCCTTCATGTTGACTCACCTCATGGGTCCTGCTTCCTGATCCGGAAGTCCACCCATAGATCCGGGTCTGGTTCATAGAGCGTGATAATCTTGATCAGCGGACGGCCAAGTGACCTCAAGGGTGACCGATGGCTGGAGGACCTCGATAGGTTAGGCGAGAATTGTTCCTGACTACTTTCCTGTGGTGATGAGATTAAGCACTTTCGCCTGCACCCCTTCCATGATTACATCTCTCACGAAAGTGCTGGCGTTTAAGATCTCTATCCCAATGAGCTCGCCTTTGTCATTCAGCTCTGCTGTAATGTTGGGACTCAGCTCGATACTGTTTGCTTCTTTCTCATCGGCAATGACGAGATGCAGAATGTCTTCTTGCTCGAAGTACGCCATCCTCGGTTTCTTCATGGTCTGAATCTCCCTGTCCGCAGCCGAAAGTTGACTTGCTGCCGGGTGGTGGCATGAATGGTGATCGGCGTCAGGGTGTCATGCTCTTGTTCATAGGGCACCATAACTAACCGATTCCCGTGTCGTCCAATGGCCACCATGCGCTGTGTGGCCGTATCGAAGTAGCGTTCTTCAGAAAGTTTCAAGTAGTCGGTCCAGATAATCATTCTCGTTCGCCTGCGTCACCACTCCGATAATCCGGACACGTTTGGATGCTTCTCCTGCCGCCTAACGGACTGCCCATAAGCCGACGGCGCAACCGGTCGGCTTCATGGGCTTGTTCAAGTAAGCCGCTCCACGGCAGCATTTTCTTCCCACTGTAACAGACTTCCATCCTCCTGCCACAAAAAAAGTTCCAAGGGCTTTTCGGACCAGCCGGTCATCTGCTTTCCTTTTCCTGGTCCGCGCCGTCAACGGACACATCATGACCGACTGGTACGAACAATCGGTGGCGGCCCTGCCACTGGACGGATTCGGGGCGCGCACTGAGCAGTGCTACACCCACGCCGTAAACATGCTTTTCGACTTCTGCGGCCAGAGCCCGGCTCTCTCCTGCGCGCCCAGCAGGAGAAAGGGCTGCCGGCGGTGATCCTGGCAATCAAGCCGATCCCCTTGCAGGAGTACTTTGGAGAGGTCCACATCGAGCGCAAGGGGGACCAGCCGAAGATCAACGAATCTTGGAAACCCGACTCCCTCGGCTTCTAATCCGCCTCTTCGCGTGGGCGACAACGCACTGGCGCTCAGCCGCGGACGGCGCGCCACCGCTGCCAAGTGAACAATGATGCGCGCCGACCGTCGGCTGCAAACGGTGAGTGGGACGGCATAAGGGCACGGATGATTTTCTAGGTCGCCAAGGAACTCTGACTTGCTTGGCTGTCGTCATAGCAGCGGCCTTCGGGGCCGCCGATGACTAGAGAACCTCGACCTGTCTGCGTGCAACGCACAGGCAGATAGGTGTTTGGTGTAGGGCCTCGCGGGCCCAGCATGCTCCTCTTGAGAGACTTGCTTGTGCGGATGAAAACCCTATCTCTCTGGTAGTCGAAATAGGCACGTTCGTTAACGAACTCGAAGTCAGAAACGGCAAACTTCGCCCGGCCCCACTCCCGACGGCTCCACTGCGGGCCAATCTCTTCTACCCGAGACACCTGATGGCCTTCGTGGGTCCAGGTCTGGGACTGGTTCAGTGAGGGCTGCTTGGGGCAAATGGTGTATAGGAACTCTGTCACCTTCCTCAGAGCAGCACAATCCTCCATGTTGTACGTCGTCAACGTTTCCTTGAAAGCCGCCGAAATGGTCGCCTCCCACTTGCGTCTCCAAACGATACTTTGAATGCCTGACGCTTCCGCTTCCGTCCACCTGAATCCCAGATACCTGCCGATGTCCTTTAGACTGTTGGAATAGGTGGGAAAGTAAACGTGCGAATAAATGATCGAGAGAACGTTTACCGAGCGAGTCAGAATTTTCTCGTCAAGCTCGTGCCGGCCCGATTCCTTTATCATTCGCCGCAGGAACGCGGACTCATAGCTTCCGTAGGAGTAGAGGCAATAGTCTTCCAACACGTCCATCACATCGAGGAATTGCTGGAACAGTTGGGGCTCCTCGGCCTGGGTGTCGACCCAGAACGAGTGACGCTCCTCTGTCCCGTTCCGCTCGATGATCACGCCCCCCAGGTATGCGAAGCGACGTTCTGGGTCGCCCTCTATGTCGAAGTATATCCGAGTGGAGCAGGACGGTAATTCGGGGGGACTGAGCACATAGATCTTCTTGTCGCGAATGGCCAGTGCCTGTAAGGCTGGGTGATGAGGCTGACTCTTCTGTTTCGACTGCTTGCTCCTCTTCCGGGGTCGGAAGGTGCAGGATAACTGGGTGATCGTGAAGATGCCTCTTTTGTTGTACTTTTTGATCTCCTTCTCGCTCATTCTCCGTAGTAAGCTGAGGTCATCCTTCGCTGTCGCCTCTGCGTGACAGTGTTGCCGGAACTCGCAGATCTGGCAATGGCTGTTGAGCATGAGCCTCGGAGGCATGTCTTGGCCATGGATTTCCCTGATCTCCTGCATGGTCCGCTGGGCATTTTCAACATTCGCGTTCAGCTTGATCCTCCTGACATTGCAGCCTCGCCCGTGAATGAGAACCCCGCTGCCGGGGTATCTCCCTTGGAGATCGCCGATGATTAGGCCGCACACCTCTAACAGATCCTTCTGCAGCCTGCTGGGCCTTTCAGTCTCGTGGAACAACACCGGAATGTAGTGGAAATTGCCTAGCGGTGACGGTCCAGCTTCTTTCTGGAGGGCATCAAAACGGACGGAAAGCTCTTTATCCTCTACAGAGGCATTCAAGAAAAGTGGCACGCCGTCCATCAACGTCGCAAGCGTCATGGCAAGGCCCCGCAGGATATCATCTTCCTTGTGCCGGGCCACAAGTTTGTCCGCGGCTGCCAGCCGTATCAGGTTTCTGGACTCTACCAACAGTAACTCATAGTCTGATCGGATACCCTGTTTCTTGGCCAGCTTCAGGTGTCCCTTGTACTTGCATTGCAAGTAACTCTCCAGAACGGCCCTGGTGATCTTCATGACTTATCTCTAAACCGGAATTTCCTGTTTGATCCGAAACTTCACGTAAAGATAGTGTCCTATGATTATCTCTGCCACCCTAGCAGCCGTCATAGGCGCCTTGCTCGCCAAACAGATTCTCGAAGTCACACCATCGATTCATAGTCAATAGGTGAGACTCCGAGGAAGAGGGAACCATCTGCTCAGAAAGCACCCTCGATCCTAACCATCCCTACTGCGTCAGAGATGTCAGCTAACGGGCCGCTCACGCCTTTGCCGCCCCGGCTTAGAACGAGCGTATAGATCGTGGTGGTCTTGACATCCTTGTGGCCGAGAAGCTCCTGGACGGTGCTCGTGCTGTAGCTATCTTTCAGGAAAGATGTGGTAAGGGTTGGGGAGGACCAGAGAGGACGTCCGTCATCCATACTCAATCCTCCAGACGTGAGACCTGGAACTCGGATGGAAGCTGCAAGTTCGCGGTGGGTGGATTGTAAACCCGTCCAGTTCGCGGGCACAAGGAGTTTTTCCACAGACCTTTTGTCCTGTAGGATGCCTGTTCACCCCCGCCCTCCCCCTCCACCCGTCAAAAAAGCGATTATGGGAGCCTGATCCTATATAAGCGCGTCCTTTGCAGCGGCAGATCAAAGTGCATGGGCTCAACAGCCATGATCACGGTCACTGAATTTCCAGTCTATTGAGTTTTTTCATCAGCCAACGTTCAAACTTGGCATTCTCACCGAAACGGTGCTTTGCGTGACTGAGGATTTGATCGCGTTGAACTTGGGGAAGCTCTCGTATAAGCCCCATCCCTTGGTCAATCGCGTCGGGAGATGAATTCGAGAGAAGTTTTCGCAGAGCCTTGCTGCAAGGATGCTCCTCACCGAGAAGATCCATCGCGACACGAGCCGCGGCCTCAAAATAATCTCGGGGTATGGCAGGTTTGTCGTTTTGCGTAGCCATAGAATACCTCCGTTGCGTGTCTTGTAATCTAATATCATCAAATTGACAGGCGCGCCGCACTCATTCGTGCGTCGGTAAGCCCTTGCTTAGCCATGTCCCTTCAGCCTGGCCTTAGCATGCTCGATTTTGTTGATAGCCTGCTGTGGTAGATACAGGAGCGCATTCTTGAAGGATCTGAGTGAATCTTCTCCCCACCCGCGCCTTTCCCGATTAACCTCCTGAGCTGCAAGAGAGTAGCTGACAAGTGCGCCGGGCTCCTGGTGCCCTTGCCCCCCCGGTTGAGGATGTGCGTATAGATCTCGACCCTCCAGACGTGGGACCTGAAACTCGGATGGAAGCTACAAGCTCGCGGTAAGTGGATTGTAAACCGGTCCCGTTTGCAGGTACAAGGAGTTTTTCTCCCCCGGCTGGAGAGCCTCCATGTCCGGCCGGTCTCAGGTTTGATAAGTCAGGATCGATAGTCGCCGATCCAGCGAACGCGAGAGCCTTTTTCCGGCAGGCGTTGTAGAAGGCACGGTCTCCAGTCCACACTTCACTGTCCAGCTTCTCTGCAATGGCGAGATAGGCTCCATCATAGGCGGATACCCTCCACTGCAAGGAAAGCAAGAAGATCCGGGAGGGATCTGCGGGAATTAGCCGGATTCCCGCAGCGAGCAGGGAGGTGAGCCCTTCTTCTGCTTGATGCCTGGAAAGTCGCAGCCGGCGCGTTGCGGTAACCATCCCATTGGCCAGCTCGTAAACAAGTAGGGACGGCGCAGCGAGGTTGATCCGGCCATGCAGAAGGAAATCATCTCGCAAGGCAATCGCTTGGGCCACAGCATCTTCATCGTCCAGTTGCCATTTCAGAACTACGGACGCATCAACAACAATCGGGGAGGGCACTATCTCCGTCTTCCCTCTCGGATCAGCTCGGAGACGGGAATGTCAATGGCTCCGATCTTTTTGCGGAGACGGTTCATCCGCTCGACGAGAGCCCGGTTGGGTTCTTTCTTTTCCTTAACAACCGGCACCCTCTCCATCTTTTTGAGCAGATCCCGCAGAAAGGCCCGGATGGTCACGGTGCGCTCTCCGTTCCGGTGAGGGTATACATCGGAGGGGTATGTCTTTCCTGGCTCATAGATCAAGAGTGCGGGAACGGCTCTTCCAAACAAAAATCCCGAGCGCCTGTTGCTCCCGAACACCTTCCTTACCTGATACTTCTTGTAAACGGCCGGCAGCAAAGCTTCGTCATATAGGTTCGACAATTCTCCGTCCGGCATACTACGGATGTCAATGATCTCGCAGGATATTCCCAGCTCTTCGAGTCGTCGCAAGATTTCCTCGATTTCAGGGAGGTCAAACCCCTCGTTGACCGGATCGCCCAAGGGGAGCATTTCCGAATGATAGACAAGCTTGAGTCTCATCTCGACTACCTCTACCTGTACCCCTACCACATCCCCTCCCACAGGTCAAGCCGATTTTTCTTTAGTAATTCCTGAAGCCTCTGGATTTTCTGGCCGGCCATATGGCCCGGGACTCGTCGCCGTTAGGTGGCGCCATGAATATAACTTTGCTCGACTTCACGAGGCCCTGGATCTGGCTGTGCTCGCCACACGCCATCAGCCCAGCCTGCGCTTGTTCCGGGAGAGCTTATCTCCCATGGAATATCCCAGCGAAGTGCAGGTGCGCAAAATGCAGTAAACCGGAGAGGTGTGTTTCCGTCAGCCGGATTGAATTGCGAAACGTTCCATGAAACTGTTACCTCTGTGCCCGGTACATTTGTTACCATTGACTCCGGTCCGAATAAGGGGAGAGGATGGGAAAGAGAGTGGTAGAGAAATGCGAAGGGACCCCTCACCCCGGCCCTCTCCCCCAAAGGGCGAGGGAACTGTTGTGGAGTCCGGACACTAGGGCGTGAGCTGCAGCCTCAGCCATATCCGGGTGGCCAGGAAGAGTTTCCGGAGCACCGGAAAGTCCACGCGCCCGTCGAAGACATTGAAGTTTCTGCGGGCGATCTCTTCCAAGATTCTGCTGTACAGAGCCCGCATGGTTTCCGAGACCGCCAGGGTTTTCCTCTCCTCCCGGGGCAGGAAGGAGCGAGCGCGCTGGTAGTAGTCCTTGGCTCGATCGTACTCAAACGCCATGAGCTGCCGGAAGGAAGGCGTGTAGCGATGGGCTAGGAGATCTTCCTCGGAATAAGAAAACCGCTCCAGGTCTTCCAGGGGGAGATAGATGCGTCCTCTCAGAGAATCTTCTTTAAGGTCTCGGAGGATGTTTGTCAGTTGAAAACCGATCCCCAGATTCTCGGCGTACTGCCGGACCTTGGGGTCGCGGTAGCCGAAGACTTCAATGCACAGGAGGCCCACGATGGAGGCCACCCGATAGCAGTACTGGTAGAGATCGGAAAAAGTCGAGTAGCGGGTTCGGGTAAAGTCCATGGCGACCCCGGCCAGCAGCTCGTCAAAGTACGATTTCGGCAAATGAAAACGTTCCACCTGGGGGCTCAAGGCGCGGGTGATCGGGTGTGAGGGTCTCCCTTCGTAGGCGTGCTCTAATTCCCGTTGCCACTCCTGGAGCCTTCCCAGGCGCTCCTCCGGGGCGCCCTGGTCGTCGCTGATCTCGTCGGAGTAGCGGCAAAAGGCGTAGAGGGCATAAATGGCCCGTCGCTTCTCTGCGGGCAGGAACAAAAAACTGTAATAGAAACTCTTGGAAGTTCTCTTGGTAAGCTCTTGGCAGTAGAGTTGGGCTTCGAGGAGGCTTTGGTCCATTGGGCCTCTGCCTGGGCGGGTGCTTGTCCCGTTAAATGCCCGCTCCTTGTTATCCTGTAAGGCCCTAGCATAGGGCAGTTTGGGGGCAATTGCAAGAAGGCTCCGGCCCCGGTATGGACTTTTTTCATCTGCGAGGATCTCGCGCGTGCCCGTTTCTGCTCTTGGTCTCCTGGTCGTGGCGGCCTTTCTCCATGCCGGATGGAACACGCTGGTCAAGGAGAGTGGCGATAAGATCACGTTTGCCTGGCTGGCTCTTGTCGTCTCCAGCCTGGTGGGATTGCCCCTGCTGGCCTCCGGACCGATCCCTCCACGGACCTGGCCCTACGCCGTGCTGAGCGGAGTCGCGGAGGCCCTGTACTACCTGGCCCTGACCAGAGCTTACGAGCGGGGCGATCTTTCCTGGGTGTACCCGCTCGCCCGGGGCGCCGCGCCTCCCTTGCTGACCCTGTGGGGGGTCTTCTTCCTGGGAGAAACCCCGACGGGGTTGGGGCTCGCAGGGGTGGCGGTGGTCGCGGCCGGAATTTGGACCCTGGGAGGAGGGAACCTCCGGCGCGCGGGCCATGAAGGGATCCTGGAGAAGGAGGGCGCCGGCCTCTGGGCCATGCTTGCAGGCCTGATGATCTCCGTCTACTCCGCTGTGGACAAGGCGGCCCTCGCCGTGGCGCCCGTTCTGGTTTACCTGGAGCTCATCTTCGCGCTGACGGCCCTGTTCCTGTCCCCCGTGATCCTCTTCGGGCCCCGGCGGAAGGCTCTTCCTGCAGTGGTTGCTGGTTCGTGGCGCTCTATCCTCCTCGTGGGGGTCGCCAACCTGGTCACATATCTGCTCGTCCTGGCTGCTTTCCGCCTTGCTCCCGTGAGTTATGCGGGCTCTGTGCGGGAGTTGAGCGTCGTCATTGCAGCCATCCTGGGCTGGAAATGGCTTGGCGAACCGGGAGGGCAGCGCAGGGTGGCCTCAGCCCTCCTCATTTTTGCCGGGATCGCCTTGATTACTTGGAAAGGGTAACGCTAAGCGGGATTGGTCTATGGGCGAGGGCCTCGGGAGTGCCCCCTTGGACTGAAAACTACCATTAAGGGCACCCCTGCGCCTGCCTGTGCCGACACCTGTCTGCGTGCGGACGCACAGGCAGGTGGCAGACAGGTCCGCACGCAGACAGGTGGGTGCCCTCTTTCGTCGGCCCCGACTGGCCGAGCCGGAATCGCGTTGACAGGGTTCTGCCGCGGGGATTAGGATAGGCGTCATCCTCCATGCGATGACGATTCCATCTGGAGTTTGCGTGGTTCCTCCGAGATCCTAGGAAACAGCAAGGAAAAACCATGACACAGACAGCAAGGAAAGAAGAGGAGAGTCAGGGAGCGGAGGGCTTCTACGAGCCTCTGATCCGCTGCATCTGCGAGCGCCGCAGCATCCGCTCGTTTCATGAAACGCAGGTTCCGGACGAGATCATCATGAAGATCCTGGAAGCCGGACGCTGGGCGCCGTCGGGAGGAAATTCACAGCCCTGGGAATTCATCGTTGTCAAGCGCCGTGACATTCTGGAAAAGATCTGTGAGATCTTTGTGAAGGACCGGGAGCAGCGCATCCGGGAGAAAGTCAACTTCCCCGGCAGTTCCAAGGCCTATATTGCCAAGGTTCCGGCTATGATCGTGGTGGTGGCCGATCCCCGCTGGAAGCAAGCGTATCCCAGCACCGACTTCACTCCGACCCTGCGCCGGATGTACGCCAGGAACCGGGAGTTTATCTTCGTGAAAAGCGTGGCGGCTGCCGTGCAGAACATGTTTCTGGCGGCGGCCTCCCTGGGGCTCGGGATGGCCTGGCTGACGGGCTTTGCCGAGGATCGCATGGGAAAAAAGCTGCGCCGGTTGCTCAAAGTCCCTGAACCGGTTCGTCTCATGGCCGGACTTCCCGCTGGCTACCCGAAAGTGACTTACCATACGAAGTTTCGCCGCCCCCTCCAGGATCTCATCCACTATGAGACCTATGACCCGACCCGTCTCAAGAGAGATGACTTCTTCCGGAACTACTGCGAAAACGAGCGCAACCGCATGACATACAGTGCCGGACGCATGGAAAAGTAGGGTTTCGCCGGGAGTGCCGGAGAGTGGCTGCAATTGCTTCTTGCGGAAGGCTTTCCCTTGACGGAAAGCCCCGAATTGACTAAACTTAGCCTACTCTTGCTGCTCTCAGACAGCTCGTTTTACGTGAAAAGCCGGATGCTGCTTCGCCCGCTCAGCAGGATCAAACTTCCGTTGGGTTGGGTGGAAGAGAGGGAGTTTTTTTCATGCCGACACTGGAAACGGTGGGCCTCTCCAAAGTTTTCCGCAAGAGGGGCGGAGAACAAGTAGAAGCTCTCCGGGACATCAGTCTCAGGGTCGAGACGGGCGAGTTTGTCAGCATCGTGGGGGCCAGCGGCTGCGGGAAAACCACATTTTTGCGCATTATCGACGGTCTCCTCGAACCCAGTGCAGGAAAAGTCTTCTTGGACGGCCGGGAGGTGACGAAGCCGGGTCCGGATCGAGGATTTGTCTTTCAGTCTGATAGCCTCTTTCCCTGGCGGACGGCGGAAGACAACGTGGTCTTCGGCCTCGAGGTCCAGCGCAAGAATCGCAGCGTGGCCCGGCAGCTTGCCCATCGCTTCATCAAGATGGTGGGCCTGGAAGGATTCGCCGGGCATTATCCCTACGAGCTTTCCGGCGGGATGAGACAGCGGGTCAATATTGCCCGGGCCATGACGATCGATCCCGAGGTCCTTCTCATGGACGAGCCGTTTGCTGCCCTGGACGCCCAAACCCGGGAAATTATGCAGTACGAACTCCTGTCGATCTGGTCTCAGCAGCAAAAGACCGTGCTGTTCATCACCCATCAGATCAGCGAGGCGGTCTTCCTGTCCGACAGGGTCGTCGTCTTCACGGCCAGGCCGGGGCGCCTCAAAGAGGTGATCCCGATCAAGATCCCCAGGCCGAGGACTCTGGACGTGAAACACACAAAGGAATTCGTGGACTACGAGTACCAGATCTGGAAGATGATCGAAGAGGAAGTCCGCCTCGGCATGCGGCTCGAGCAGACCGTTGGGAAGCACTGAGGAGGACGCCGCTCTTCCAGACACTTAGGTTGTCTCGATCTTTCGCTTTGAAGGGGGAATATGATGCACAGAAAAAATCGGAGGAATTTTGCCGGACTCTCCGGGGTCGCTTTGAGCATCCTGGTTCTGGCCCTCTGGATGTCTCCGGCAGCCTGGGCTCAGGGCTTTAAGCTCAAAGTGAACTGGACAGCCACCAGTGGAGCCATGAGCCCTTTGTGGGTGGCCATGGAAAAGGGGCACTTTGCCAGGAACGGCCTCGACGTGGAATTCACGCATATCACCAGCAGTTCCAAGGCAATCCAGACCATGATTGCCGGGGACATCGTGTTCACCACGATGGACCCCCAGACGGTCATTCAGGCCAACTCCCAGGGGACGGATGTGCGGATGGTGGTCGCGATCACAAATCGCTTTGCGTTCTCCCTGATGGTCCAGCCCGAGATCACCAAGCCTGAGGACCTCAAGGGAAAGAGCATCGGGATCACGCGCTACGGATCCTCGACGCACACGGCCACGCTCTATCTCCTGCGGGAATGGGGTCTGGAAAAGGATGTCAAGCTGCTCCAGTTCCAGGAAGTGCCCGCCATCCTGGCGGGACTGGTGGCCAAGCAGATTCAGGGAGGGACCGTATCCCCGCCCACGAACAGCCGGGCCCGCAAGCAGGGGTTCCGGGAACTGGTCAACCTGGGAGTGGACGGGCCGGAGTATCCGTCCGTGGCGGTGGGGACCCGCAAGTCCTTCATCGATGCCAACGGAGATGTGGTGCGGCGCTTCGTGCGCAGTTACTCCGAGGGCTTGCAGACATTCAAGAGCTCAGCGAGCGTCGGCATGGAGGTCATCAAGAAGTACACGAGAGTGGAGGATCCCTCCATCCTGGAAGACGCCTACAATCAGTTTGCCCGCTACATCTCGGATGTTCCGTACGTGAGCGTGAAGGGAATGGAGGCGATTATTGCCGAACTGGCTGAGAAGGATCCCAAGGTTCGGGGAGCGAAGCCCGAAGAATTCATGGACATGAGCTTTGTTCGTGAACTGGAGAATCAGGGATTCTATAAGAAGCGTTAGTTCTTCTTGGGCCCGGTCTTTCGAGGTTGAGATCTCTGAGAAGTTTCTCCCGGGATCCCGGTGAGGAAGAACTCGGAGGCCTGTCCCGTTCCGGATGATAGGGTAGAAAGGAGAAAATCATGATCTGGAGCCATAAATACTGGATGAAGGGTGTCGGTATCTTCCTGGCAGTTCCCGCTCTTATTTTGGGATTCCTGGGGGCAAAGGCCTGGGGTCAGGCAACCAAGGTGAACTTGGGGGTCGAGTTCATCAATGCGCGCGTGGCTCCCCTGTGGGTGGCTGAAAAGGAAGGATTTTTCAAGAAGCAGGGGCTCGATCTCAAAGCCCTGAAGATCAGCGGCGGAACCCAGGGAGCACAGGCCCTGGTGAGCGGCCAGATCGACGCTTCGTATTCCGCTCCGGCGGCGTTCATTCCCGCCATCGCGGCGGGAGCCCAGATGGTCGAGGTCATGTCGATCACGGCCACCATGCCTTACTACCTGGTGGGGGCTCCCGGAGTAAAGTCCCTGGCGGATCTGCGGGGAAAGCGGGTGGGATCCTCGGGCCTGGGGCTTTCTGCCTCCCGTCTGGCGATTCTCGTGGTCTTCGGGCGCCTGGGTATGGATCTGGAAAGGGATAAGATCACCCTGGTCGCAGCGGGCGCCGAGCCCGAGAGAATTGCCGGGATCGCGTCCGGTGCCATTGCCGGCACGGTGGTGGCGCCGGAGTTTCGCAGCAAGGTCGAGCAACTGGGTGTGAGCGTCCTCGCGGATCTGCGCACGATGAATATTCCCTGGGAGAACGATGCCCTGGCGACCTCCCGGAAATTCATCCAGACGAATCGGGATACCGTCGAGCGGATTGTCAAGGCCCTGGTGGAAGGCAACGCCTACATTCTAAACCCGGCCCGTCGCTCCCAGGTGATCGAAGTCCTCATGTCCCGCCTGGGGTTCAAGACCGCGCAAGAGGCGACGGGCGCCTACGATGATCTGATCAAATATTACATACAGAAGAAGCCCTACCCGAACCGGGAGGGGCTCCAGACCATAATCACCGAGGTCGGCAAGATCGTCCCCAAGGGTGCAAGCCTGAAATTTGAGGATGTGGCGGACTCCAGCATCGTCGAGAGGCTGGACAAGAGCGGCTACATCGACAGCCTGTACAAGTAGGGGCGCAATTCATTGCGCCCGGGCCGTGATCGTGTTCCTGGCACAGGGCCGGGAGCCCCGCCCCTTGTAGGGGCGCAATTCATTGCGCCCTTAATTCATTGCGCCCGGGCCGGCGGCGGATCATGGAGATAGTGTGAGCGGATCCAGCGGTTCCTTCACAGTCGCAATTGACATCGGCGGCACCCTCACCGACTGCGTCGTCCTGGATGAAGCAGGGGGAGTCACGGCCACCAAAAGCTTCTCCACGCCGGATGATCTCACCCGTGGTGTCCCGGATGATCTCACCCGTGGTGTCCTCGATGTGCTCCTCCTGGCCGCTCAGCAGCACGGTCGTTCGTTGCGGGAATTCCTGCAGGACACCCGATTTTTCATCCATGGGACCACGATTACGACCAATGCGCTCCTGGAAGGGAAGGGGGCGCGGGTCGGATTGCTGACGACCCGCGGGCATGAAGATGTCATCCCCATCGGCCGGGTGAACCAGAAGGTGGCCGGCCTCTCGGAGCGCCAGGTGACGCGCGGCGCTTTTCTCGATAAGCCCGATCCCCCCATCATCGATCCCCTTTTGATTCGCGGTGTCAGTGAGAGGATTGATTGCGACGGAGAGGTCGTCGTGCCCGTGAACTGGGAGGAAGTGGAAGAATCCCTCGACGAGCTCCTGCGCGCCGAGATCGAGGCCCTGGCCGTCTGCTTCCTCTGGTCCTTTATCAATCCGGATCATGAGCGGGCCGTCCGCGACTTCTTGCGCCGCCGCGCTCCCGGCCTCTACGTGACGCTCTCCTCCGAACTCGCTCCCGTGCTGGGAGAATACGAGCGCGCCGTGACCGCGGTGCTCAGCGCTTACCTGGGACCGTCCATCAGCAAATACCTGGGCGGGCTGGAGGGAGCCTTGCAGAAAGATGGTTTCACGGGGCCGGTTCTGCTCCTGCAGGCCGGCGGAGGGCTCACCACCCCCCGGGACGCCTGCGAGCGTCCTCTGGTCACCTTGGACTCGGGGCCCGTGGGCGGAATTCTGGGAGCCAAGTTCTTTGCGGACTACTACGGGGAGCGCAACGTGCTGTGCACGGACGTGGGGGGAACTTCTTTCGACGTGGGAGTCATCCGGGACGGGGAGGTTCTCCTGCAGCGGGCTCCCGTGGCCCGGCAGTATACTTATCTTTCTCCCAAGGTGGCGATCCGGACCGTGGGGGCGGGGGGAGGAAGCATTGCCTGGGTGGATCTCCTGGGGATTTTGCGCGTGGGGCCGCAAAGCGCCGGGGCGGTTCCAGGCCCGGCCTGCTACGACCGGGGAGGGGAAAACGCGACGGTCACCGATGCCAGCCTCCTGCTGGGACACCTGAACCCCGACTATTTCCTGGGGGGCCGCAAGAAACTGAATTTGGAAAAGGCCCGGCAAGTCCTCCGTGCCCTGGGAGAAAAGCTGAACATGGACGAGGTGCAGGTGGCCCGGGGGATCCTCACGATCCTCGACGCGCAAATGAGCGATTTGATCCGCCGGAGCACGATCGAGCAGGGAGTCGATCCCCGAGAATTTGTCCTTTTCGCCTACGGAGGGGCGGGCCCCCTCCATGCCGCCTCTTACGGCCGGGCACTGGGGGTAAAGGGGATTTATGTGCTGCGGCATGCGGCGGTCTTTTCCGCCTTCGGGATGCTGACCGCCTCCCACGTCCACTTTGCCGAAACCTCGGTACCGGGGCCCTTGCCCTGGACCGAGAGAGAATTCTCGCGGGTCAAGGAAGCTTTGGGGAACTTGGAGGCGGATTTGCGCCGGCGCTTTGATCAGGAAGGGGTGGCGTGGAGCCAGGTGAAGCTCAAGGGGAGCGTCACCGTGCGCTACCGGATGCAGGTTCACGAGGTGGAAGTCCCCATGGAACTAAAGAACCTGACCTTCTCTCGCGGAGAAGACCTGGTATCTGACTTTGAAAGGCGCTACAGGGTCCTTTATGGAGAAGGGACCGGCTACCGGGAAGCGGGGATCGAGATGGTGGGACTGCGCCTGATCGGCAGCCATGAGACCGTGAGGCCGAACCTGATTCCTGCGGAGGAGAGCGGGAAAGAGAGCAAGGAAGCTCCCCTGAAAGCACGCCGTCCGATGTACTTTGAAGCGGCAGGAGAATTTGTCGACGCCCCCGTGTTTGACGGCGAGAAGTTCGAGGTGGGCCACCAGGTGAGCGGACCCTGCGCGGTCGAGAGAGTATCGGATACCGTTCTCATCCCTCCCGGAGCCATTGGCGAGGTGGACCGTTTTCTCAATCTGAAGATCAGTTTTGCCTAAGGGAAAGCATTGCAGACCGGGAAAGATCCTCGGTGAAGCTCCCCTTCGGCAAGCTCAGGGCAGCTTGCCGCACTGCGCACAACGGGCCTCTGAGCCCGGCCGCTAGGTGGCGACCAAGCGCTTCATGAACATCGCGGTCCGTTCCACCTCGACCACGACGGTGCCGTCCTGCTTGCGGCCGATGTGTCGGAATCGCACCAGGCCGCGATCCGGATTGGATCGGCTCTCACGCTTCTCCAGCACCTCGGTCTCGACGCGGATCGTGTCGCCGTGAAAGACCGGATTGGGATGGGAGACCTTTTCATAGGACAAGTTGGCGACGATCGTGCCTTCCGTCAGCTCCGCAACCGTCATACCCACGACCAGGCTCATGGTGAAGAGTCCGTTGACAATGCGCTGACCGAACTGGGTTTTGGCGGCAAATTCTGCGTCTAGGTGCAGCGGCTGCGTGTTCATCGTGAGGGCGCAAAACAGCACGGTGTCCGTTTCCGTCACCGTGCGGCCGGTGGCGTGTTGAATCCGCTGTCCTACTTCGAGGTCCTCGTAGTATTTCCCGGGCATGGCGTTTCCTCCGTTGCCGCCGAGTTTACACCGAAGCCCCGACCAAATACAGCAATTTGGTTTCGGGTCGCCCGGAGAATGAGGGACGGGGCTAGCTGCCTCGGTGGACCAGGCGGCGGAAGCGGGTCCAGACCTCCACGAGCCCGCCCGGCAGAAGCAGGACGATCAGGATGAAGAGGGTTCCAAAAATCAGCAGGTGAATTTCCACCAGACGGACCGCCAGGTATTCCTTCAAGATCGTGTAAAAGAGCGCCCCCAGAACCGGACCGTGAACCGTGCCCACTCCCCCGATGAACGACATGAGAATGGCTTCGAACGACCACAGAGGCGAGAAGGGATACTGTGGGTAGTAGCTCGCATGGTAGTACGCAAAGACTCCTCCCGCAAACCCGGCCAGACCTGTCGAGATCACCAGGGCCAGGAGCTTATGACCGAGAACACCTACCCCGGAAGCTGCGGCAGCCGCCTCATCTTCCCGGATCGCCTGCATTCCCAGGCCGATTCGCGAGCGCGCCAGGGCCGCTGCCACTCCGACCACCAGTGCCGCGAGAGCCAGCCCGAGGTAGTAGCGCGGGAGAAGCGCGTAATTTGTCAGGGCGGTGGATGGAATGGTTGAGATCCCCGGCAGGAGGTTGCCCACGATGATCCGCAACATTTCCGCCAGGGCCAGGGTGCCAATGGCGAAGTAGTCGCCGCGGAGCCTAAAGGCCAGACCGCCGATCAGGAGACTGAAGGCGATGCAGACGAGGATACCGGGGATGATCGCCAGGAGGATGCCCACCCCGTTCCCCCAGAGGGTGCGCGTGACCAGTGCGCCAAGACCGAAGAAAGCGGCATGTCCAAGGGTGATCTGTCCTGTGAACCCTCCCAGTACGTTCCAGCTCTGTGCCAGGGCCACCGCCAGGAAGAGCTGAACCCCGAGGTTCAGGAGATAGTCGCTCTCTGTGAAAAGAGGGATCGCGGTGAATCCCGCACCCAGTCCCAGAAGTGCCCAGAGCATCAGCGGCTCCCGAACAGTCCCTGGGGGCGGGTGATGAGGATGATGAGGAAGAGTCCGAGCCCCACCGCCTCGCGGTAGGCTCCGCCCAGCAGCAGCCCGCTTCCTGCTTCGGCGAAGCCCAGGAGGAGGCCGCCGGCGAAGCTGCCAAAGAGCGAGCCCAGCCCAGCCAGCACGGTGACGATGAGAGCCTTCAAGGTCCACTCCAGGCCGATGGTAGGGCTAATGGAATAGGAAACGCTGACCAGGCCGCCAGCCACGCCAGCCAAAGCCGTCCCCAGGGCAAATGCCCAGAGGTAGGCCCGTCCCACCGGGATTCCCATCAGGGAAGCGGCCTCCCAGTCCTCGGCGGTGGCCCGAATGGCTCGGCCCCAACGGGCCCGGTTCAGAAAGATCTGGAGGGCCGCCAAGACCAGAAAGGCCAACACGACACTCGCCAGGCGGACGAGAGGAATGGCCAACCCGGCGATCTTGATCGCCTCACCGCCGTAGGCGGTGGTCACGGAGCGTTCATCGGCGGTGAAAAATTGGATTGCCAGGATTTGAAAGACGAGGGTCAGACCGAAACCGATGAGGAGCGAGTTTTTGATGCGGACTTCCTCTCGCGCCCTGACCACGAAGCGGAAGAGAACACAGTAGAGGATCAGTCCCAGGAAGAAGAGAGACGGGGCGACTGCGGCGAGTGACAGGAACGGGTCCACGTGCCACAGGGAAAACAGCCAGAAGGTGACGTACCCGCCGAGCATGAGGAGGTCCCCGTGGGCGACATTCAGCACGCGGAGGACGCCGAAGGTCAGGGAGAGACCGGCGGCCGCCAGGCCGTAGAGTCCTCCCACAAGAAGACCCAGGATGAGCTGCTGAGCCAGGATCATTCGACGCTCCTCATTTCCTTGGATTCCCCTACGCCCCCGCTTGGATTCAGTTGCTTTGACCCCCGCGGGCCAAGGGACCGAGATAGGCCGTCCGGATGTGCTCGTCTTGGAGAAGAGAACGACCCTCTCCGGCGCCGACGATCTTTCCGCCCTCCAAGATGTAGGCGCGTTGGGCCAGTGTCAGGGCCGCCTGGACGTTCTGCTCCACCAGGAAGATGCTGAGACCCTCCCGATGGAACTCGCCGAGAACGGAGAAGATCGCCTCGGCGACCCGGGGAGCCAGGCCCAGGGAAGGCTCGTCCAGGAGGAGAAGTCGCGGCGCGCTCATGAAGGCCCGGCCCAGAGCGAGCATCTGCTGCTCGCCTCCGGACAGGGATCCGGCGAGCTGGTCCTGGCGCTCCTGGAGGCGCGGGAAGATCTCATACACTCGATCGAGCCGCCGGCTTTTTTCTGCTTGGGCCCGCGGTGTGAACGCCCCCAACTCCAGGTTTTCGCGGATCGTCATGCGGGCAAACAGGCGGCGCCCTTCCGGGACCAGAGCCAGGCCGCGCTCAACGATGCGATGCGGCGGAATCGCGCTGAGTTCTTCTCCCTCCCAGCGGATCGCCCCGGAGCGCGGATGGAGAAGACCGGCAACGGCCTTGAGAAGAGTCGATTTCCCCGCTCCGTTGGGGCCCACGAGCACCACGATTTCTCCGGAACCAACCGTGAGGCTCACCCCCTGGAGGGCCGTGAGCGCGCCGTAGGAAACCACAAGACCCTCGATTTCAAGCACGGGTTTGCTCCAAGTCACCATCCTCCGAGTTCCCGGAGGATGCGCACCTCACGGGCTGAAGATGCGCTCCACCCGCGAGCCGAAATTCTCCACCTCAAGGAAACGGGATACTTCCCAGATAGATCTCCACCACCCTCGGATCCCGTGCGATGGCCGTCGGAGGCCCTTCGGCGATCTTCTCCCCTGCGCTCAGAACCACGATGCGCTGTGAGAGTTCCAGGAGCGCCCAGACGATGTGTTCGACCAGGACGAGCGTGAGCCCTCGGGCTTGAAGCCTGCGGATCAGGCCCATGGCCTCGCTGGTCTCTTGGGGATTCAACCCGGCCATGAATTCATCCAAAAGGAGGAGATCGGGCGACGTGGCCAGGGCGCGGGCCAGATCCAAACGCTTGCGATCCATGGCGGTCAAGGTGGAGGCGGGCCGGTCGCCCAGCCCCTCCAGTCCCACGGAGGCCAGGAGCTCTTCGGACTTTTCTCGCGCTGCCGAGCCGGAAAGCGGCCGGCATCCGTAGCCGAGACCGACGAGAATATTCTGGCGAGCCGTGAGCCCGAGAAAGGGACGGACCAGTTGGAAGGTCCGAGCAATGCCCTGGCGGCAGATCCGATGCGGGGGGAGACCCGTGATCGGGGCGCCTTTAAAGCGGATTGTCCCCGAGTTGGGGACAAGGGCGCCGCTGACCAGGTTGAAAAGCGTCGTCTTCCCCGAACCGTTCGGCCCCATGACGCCGAGCACTTCTCCGGGCTCGACCTGAAGGCTGACGGACTTCACCGCCATCACCCCGCCGAAAGTCTTCGAGACGTTCTCAAGGCTCAACAGAGCCATGAACTCAGGTCGTTCAGCGCCGATCAAACGGAGGAGCGGGATATACGAAGGGAGCGGTGGCGAATTCCTTCGGCCACACCAATTCCTGCTTCCCTTTCTGCCATTGGGGGATAAAGACCCTGACTTCGCCCTTCCCGTCGGGCTTGAAGCGCACCGGTCCCACCACGGTCGTCATGTTCGTGGCCGCGATGGCGTCGCGGATCTTCCCGCGATCCAGGGATCCGGCCCGGGCGATGGCGTCCGCCGCGATCTGCACGCAGGCGTAGGAGGGGCCAACCAGTACATCGGCGGGACGATTCACCCGTTTCCGATGGGACTCGTTCAGCTCGGCCACCTTGGGATAGCGAACTGAATTGTGCCACCCGGGCATCAAGAGAACGTAGTCGCCGTTCTTCCCCAGGTTCTGGCCCCAGACCGGTCCGTCGGGTGCTCGAACAAAGAGATAGGCCTTGGGATTGTAATCGAGCTCCTTCATCTGTTTAAAAATCGTCATCCCGTCCGGGGGGGTGGGAACAGCAAAGACGGCCTCGGCGCCGGCCGACTTGGCCTTCAGGATCACGTCGGAGAAGTCCTTGGATCCGGGCGCGTATTCCGCTTTCACCACCACCTGATACCCGCTCTTTTTCCCTTCGCATTCCCAGTCGTCGCCGATCTCCTTTCCCCAGTCCGTCTTTTCACCATATCGGATGACTTCGGGAAGGGGGAGAAGACGTAGCGGAACCCCTGCTCCAACACTGATTCCAGTGCGAAGGCGATCCCGAGATACGGGATCTTGTTCTTTTCCGCGATGGAAACCGCGGCGGCGTGGAGATCCGATCCGGCGCCGCCGAGATACACCACGACTCCTTGAGCCGCCAGCGACTCCAGACGGCTCACGGTCTTGGTGGCGTCCGACTCGTCGTCGAGCATGGCAAGCTCGATCTTCATCTTCTTGCCCCCGACGGTCACCCCGCCGGCGGCGTTGATGTGCTCCACGGC
Source organism: Candidatus Tectimicrobiota bacterium (assembly GCA_016193065.1). Taxonomy (GTDB): domain Bacteria; phylum JACPSX01; class JACPSX01; order JACPSX01; family JACPSX01; genus JACPSX01. Next base: position 38,127 of record JACPSX010000090.1, read on the forward strand.
GATCTCGTAGCCGTTTTTGACCTGAGCGCCCAGGGACGCGTAGCGCCCGGTCAGAGGAACGACGGCA